>JAQBQF010000065.1 GCA_028287115.1 Myxococcales bacterium | reverse complement strand
TGGTTCGCGAGCAGCCGTCGCACGCGCGTTAGAAGTGGTGCAGGATCGCCTCGGCGCAACCACGAAGCGAGCGATCCGTCAGCCCGTGCGCGTCAAGCTTCGATGCCGATCAGCTCGCGTGCGCACGCGAGGAGATTGATGTCGGTCGTGCCGGCGCCGAGCTCGAGCAGCTTGGCATCGCGCGCGAGCTTCTCGATCCCGAGCTCTTCCATGTAGCCGTAGCCGCCGTGGATCTGGATCGCCTTGAGCGCCGCATCGACGGCCATCTGCGCGCACATCGCTTTGGATGCGTTGACGAACGGCATGTCGCGCACGCCATTCTGCTGCATCCACGCGGTGCGATAGACGACGTTCTCGACCGTGCGCAGCTTGAGAAACAGATCGGTGATGTGCAGCTGCACCGCCTGGAACTCGCCGATCGCGCGGCCGAACTGCTTGCGCTCGCGGACATACGCGAGGCTCGCGTCATAGCAGCGCTCGATGATGCCCCACGCCATCGCGGGCACACCCGAGCGCTCGCTGCCGAGGCTGTCCTTCGTATCGGTTCGGCCGCCGCGGCCCTTCTCTTTGCCACCGAGCAGGTGCTCGACGCCGAGGCGAACGTCATCGAAGAACACCTCGCTCGTCGGTGAGTCGCGCATGCCCATCTTCTTGAACGGCGGCCCGACCGACACACCTTGCATGGTGCGCTCGACGATGAACGTCGCGACGCCCGAGTCTTCGCCACGCTCGATCTTCGCGTAGACCAGAAACACATCGGCTCCGGGGCCGTTCGTGATGAACGTCTTGCTGCCCTTCAGCACGTAACCACCCGAGGCATCGGGGACCGCGGTCGTGCGCATCGAACCAAACGCATCGGAGCCCGCGCCCGGCTCGGTCAGACACCACGCGCCGATCTTCTGCAACGTCGTCAGCGGCAAGCCCCAGCGTTCCACCTGATCGGCGGTTCCCTTCGATACGATCGCGCCGCCGGCAAGGCCCATCGAGACGCCGAAGCCCATCGCGAACCCGGGCGACACGCGCGACAGCTCCTTGACGACGACGTGCATCATCATCGGGTTGCCAACGCCGGCCGAGAGCGTCTTCTCGGCGTCACCGGCTACCTCGCCGGCGCGCAGCTTTGCGATCCGCTTCTGCACGGACGCGCCGAGCATCGCGTCGAAGCCAAACGCCTTCGCCATCTTCTTCATCAGATCGAACGGCATCTCGGTGCCTGCTTCGAGCGCCGGAATCTTCGGCGCCAGTTGCGACTGACACCACTGCCGGACCATCGTCGCTACCATCTGCGTTTGTTCGTCGAGACGAAACATCCGCGCATCGTACAGTTTCGGGCGCGGAATGCCGAACGAGCGGGCGATCGTTTCGTTACAGCGGTGACATCGACGAGCAGGCGCCGATCGGTCCCGTCATGCCGGCGACGTCGACCGGCTTGACCCACTGCTGACCGTTGCACTGGAACCACGTGCTGCTCGCCGCGGATTGCACGCACGCGCGAGGCGGCACCGCGCGGCCGAGCGTCGGCGAGTTGCAGAAGCCGTAGGTCGCAGTGCAACCCGATCCGGCGGACGCACCCTTCGTGATCCACGTCCCCGACGCGCATTGATACCAGACGCTGTCCATCGAATCTTGAACGCAGGTTCCGCTCGCGACATCCCGATCGAGCGTTGCCGACGTGCACGTCGTCATTCCACCGCCACCGCCACCGCCACCGCCACCGCCGCCTGCGGCGCAGGTCCCGAGTGGGGTCGAGCTCGCGACTTCGGTGACGGTGACGACGAGATGGTCGCTCCAGCCGGCACCGCTCACGCCGAACAGCGCCTTCGAGGCACGCGGCGAGACATCGATGATCGGCATGTGCGCGGCCGCTTCGACGCAGACGTCCGGACCGTAGTCTTGCGTCTCGAGCACGACGCACTTGCCGTTCGCTTCGACCCTGACGTGCGAGCCGCAGCCGTAGCGCTGGCGCGATGCCGCATACCAGCTGACACCATCTGCCTGACCACCACACGACATCGACTGCGCATCGCCCGGCCCACCGAACGTCGTGATCACGTAGCGGTCGTCCGCCGGGATCGCCGAAGACGCCTTGCCGTGACAGCCGCTCAGGTGACTGTTGATGCCGATGCTCGCGCCTTCGGTCGAGCCTTGGTCTTCAGAGAGGATGTCGACGTTCGAGGTGCACGCCGCGAACAATGGAGCGATCAGAGCGAATTTTCTCACGGCCGCTGCGGAGTGCAGCCGCTATGCCGCGGGCGCGAATTCACCGACGGTGCACGCGCCAGATCAGGTCGCGCAGAGGCGTGCGCGATGTGTGAACCCGCCGCTGTCACGAACGTCAGCAACCGTACGTCGTGCGAGCCGCGTTGCAACTTCGTGTCGGCAGCCCGGGGAAACGCTCGCCGGCTACTGTCCTCGCCACCCGTCAGCTCGACTACTTGTTGAGCGAGGCCTGCGCGTTTGACTTCTGGAGCTCGCGCGCGGCGTCCTCATGCTTCTGGAGCATCGGCTTCGTGTCGTCCTTCAGCATCGCCTGCAGGTCGCTGTTCGACACCTTCCCGATGTTGGTGTCGATCTTGGCGAGCTCCTTCTCGTGGCCCTGAACCATCATCGACAGGAACTCGCGATCGAAGTCCGCGCCCTTCATCGTGTGGAGCTTCATCATGGCGTCTTCGTCGTCCTTCATGTCCTTGGCTTCGGCTTCGTTCGCCGGCGTCTCCTTGGGGACCGTCACGCCGCTCTTCTTCGCGAACGCCAGGATCTCCCGATCGTTCTTGCCGTGATCCGTGACGAGCATCATGCCGTAGTTCTTGACGCCCCTCGTTGCACCGACCTTCTGGGCCAGCTTGCCCATGTCGATCTCGGCCTGATTGAGATGGTGATAGTGCGCGAGCACCTGGAGCTCCGCATCGGTCGGCTTCGCCTTCGCGGTCTTCTTGTCGGTCTTGCTCGTGTCCGTCGTTCGATCCTTCGTCGAGGTCGTCCCTTTGGTGTCGTCGGCGGAAGCGAGGGCCGCAGCACTCAGCGCGGCAATCAGAGCGATGGTTTTGATTTGCATGGCATGGTCTCCGGTTGTCTGCGCCCTGCGTTTTGCAAGCGAAGGACCTAGTCGACGCACCCTAAGTTCTCGTGACGACGCACCAAACTGCGTCGATCTTGTGAGCAGCGCGCGCCTGCGCCACGTTTGCCGGCCCCACGCTTCGGTCGTGCGTCGGCGGTGTGCTCGGCTGGCACGCAGGAGCGATGGCGCTCGGAGGATGTGCGGAATTGCTGCGGATCGGGGTCGGTGGCGCGAGCACACGCGTTGCACCTTGACGAGTCCTATGCGCAAGAGCGAAGAGCGACAGACCCGAGCGTCCCAGCAGCAGCCCCCGGAAAGAGATTCTGGTCGCGAGCGACAAGCCGTCGAAGCCCGCACGGAAGCGCACCGTCGGTGGATCGGCGAAGACTCCGATGACGCGGCGTGCCGCGGAATCGATTAGCCAGGTAGTCCCATCGCGGCGCGGCACGTCTTCGAATAGAGATCTCGAAACAGGTTGCGAGGGTCGGTCTCTTGCTTGACGCGGTCGTAGTTAGGCTTGTTCCAGATCGACCAGAACTCGTCGCGGGAATAGTAGTTGTGCGAGATCAGCGTCTTCATGCCGCCCAGCTCGCGTAGCTTCTCCTCGATCATGCGGTGAACGTTGCGTTCGTCTTTTTGTTCCATGCCGTAGATCGCGAGATCGAGGAACAGCGGATCTTGGAGCGATGAATAGAAGCTCTCGTCGAGCCATTCGTAATCGCGGACGCGTTTATACGGCACGCACCACAGCGGAAAGAACCCGAGCTCGCGCTCCCACCAGGCGAGGAACTCGGGAGCCTTCGAGAACGGCAGGAACACGTCGAGGATCACGGTCGGTTTGTCGGACTTGAACAAGAAGTTCAGGTTGTCCGCGAGGCGCAGCACTTGCTGGCTGCCCATCAATTTGCCGACGAGCAGGCGGCCGATCCACGACTTCGGATGGACGTTCGTGACGCCCCGGTCGTAGCGGAACAAATAGTCCGGCGTCGCGAGGTAGTCGTCGATTCGCTCCGCGGTGCTCTGGTAGTAGACCCGCGTCCAGTCGTAGCGGTGCGTATACGGCGCCTCCGCGACAAACTTGCCGATGCACAGCACGAGGCGATCCGGCGCGTGGATGATGCCGTCCATGAAGTCGACATCTTGCGCGTCGAAGTGTCGGCGAATCGACGCCTGATAATCCGAGAGCGTCGTGTGGTGCTCGTAGCCGACGTGGACGAACGGCTGCGCGGGGACCAGCCGGAACTTGAGCTTGGCGAGAATGCCGAGCGTCCCGAACGAGCCGTGGATCATCTGGAACAGCAGCGACTGATCGTTGTCGGGCGTGCAGGTCACCCGCTCGCCGCTCGCGGTGATCACCTCGTACTCGAGGCACGTGTCGTGAAATCCGCCATAGCGAAATGACATCGACTCGATCGAGCAACCGGAGACAGCACCGCCGACCGTGATGGTCTTTAGCTCGGGCACGACGATCGGCACGAGCCCGTGACGGAGCGTCGCGGCAACCAGGTCGACGAACGTCACGCCGGATTCGGCGGTGCACGTGCGAGCGACCGGATCGATGTCGATGATCGCGGTCAGGTCGCTGATGTCGATCTTGTCGTCGCGCCGGCGCAGATCGCCGCCCTTGGGCACCTGGTGTGGCGCGGCCTTCTTGCGCAGCGAGACCGGCTTGTCTCCGGCGTGCGCACGGAGTTGCGCCGCGATCCGAGCGACCTTGCCGGCATGCATGCGCTCGCAGACGTCCGCTGGATAGATCTCGCCGTAGATCATCTGGCGCAGAGCGCGGCGCTTCCGCACGACCGCGCGCGTGAGCGCGATCATGCCGACGCCCGCACCCACCAGACCACCAAGAGTTACGAGCCGGCGAGCGTTCACCCACGCGGTGAAAGCAACGCGTGTACCGTTATTGGAAGCGCAAGGCCTGCAGGCGCATCCGGCGAATCAGCCCGTCGTAGCTATACGCGCTCGGGGGCGCCATGTCGGACTTGTTGACGAAGTAGAAGCCCATCCCGTGCTGGGAGCGCAGCCGCTTGCTACCATTGCGGATCGCGTTGACCTGACGCGTGATCGACGCGAGGTCGTGCGATGGCTGATCGAGATATCGGTACTGCGCGAACTGCGAATGCATGGACGTTCCGATCGTGATCGTCGCGCGGCGATTGATGCCGGCGGCGTTGGCCAGGCCCTGTACCGCGAGCGCGAGGCGATCGGCGGCGCGCCGGAACGTGCTCGGTGCGAGCCCTGCCATGACCTGGCCGGTGTGGAGGTAGACCTCGAGGGCGATGGTGCGCGCGTTGACCTTGAAGCTGCGCAGCAGCAAGCGCCGGGCCTTCATATCGGCAGCGCCGTTCGGATATTGAGTCAGATCGATCGAGACGTAGGGGATCACGGTGCGCGGAGGGACGCGCAGCATGAGCTTGCGCAGCTTGCGGTTCAGCGCCGTTCCATCGCGCCAGTCCGCTGCGGCCGTGATCTCGTCGATCACGATGTAGTCGTAGCCAAGCTTCAGCTTGTGGCGGAGGTAGGCCGCGGTGCGCTCGATCCCGTTCGGGCGATTCAACAGCGCGCGCAGCTTGTCGCCGTTGCGATCGAGCACGAAGCCGCTGCGGCCACCGGCAGCTCGCGCGGCAGGATCCGTCATCGCACCGATCGGGCCGTTCTCGCGCTTCTCGCCGATGATCACTTCACCGGGACAGCCGAGCAAGAACCGCAGCGACTCGACCTTGCCCGGGCTCGCGTAAAGCAGGATCGCCGCGGAGCTCTTCGTCACCTGACAAGCCTTCGGCGTCAGTGCAGAGATCGGTTCTTCGGCGACCGGCGACTCGATAGACGGCACGTCGCCCATGCCGGGTGGCCACACGTACGCGACCGAGCCGGTGACCTTGTAGCCTTGCGAGACGAGCGTCGCGATCGCTTCGGCGTCGGTCTCGTATTCGAATGCGCAGCCGTTTGGAGCGGAGAGCTCGACGAGCTCGGCGGTGCCGTCGCCCGGCGTCGCGCGCGCCCATCCGAGAAGCTCGGCATTCGGCCTCGGGATCGCGACCAGGCGATCACCGCATGCGCCTGCGATCCGCAGCACCGGCTGATCGCCGTGGTGCATCAGCGAGAACTGCGCGACGGGCTGCTGCGCGGCGGCGGCGAGCGGCTGATTGGCGAGCAGATATTGCGCGCCATCGGCGAGGTCCGCGGCGTAGACATCGAGGTAGCTCGTCGTGTCACCTGTCGGCCCGCTGTCGACTGCGTTATCCCAGGTGACGCCGTCGATCGAGCACGAGGCGATCACGATCGCGAGCAGCGAACGCCTGCGCCTCGCAACGATCACGAGCGCGAGCGCGGCGCACCCGAGCACGATGCCGGGCGTCCGATCGCTCGAACAGCCGCCCGTCATCTCGCTGGAGGGTAGCGAGCTCGGATCGACGATGCAGTGACCCGCAACGAGCGTCGCACCTTGCGAGCACACGACTTGATCCGCGGCCGTCGTCCACTGCGCGGGATCGGTCGCTTCGGCGTTCGCGTTCTCGTCCGCCTCGATCGAGACATCGCTCGGATCCTCCGCGTGAGGGATGCATCCCGCAGCGGGATCGGCGCACTCGTCGATGGTCCAATCGATCGCGCATTCGGTGTCACATGCGCAGCTCGTGTCGCACGCGGCCGGCGTGGCGTCGCACGCGCACAGCGGGCTGTCGTCTGCGGCATCCTCCGCGAATACCGGAGGTGCAAAGGCAGCGAGCAGGAAACCGATGACAGCGAAGCGCGTAAGCATCGGCTCGGCGATTTGCTCGGTTCGTGCCACGCGCGCGGGCTGTGCTCTCGCGGGTTTGCGCGTTCCGGCAGATGGATCCTGTCCCCGGGTGCCCACGAGCGTGTGCTCGTGCAAGTGAGCGGTTTGCTTAACCGATCGGGATTCAGCTTAGGTGACCGTGGCACATGCGGTGCACCGCCTCTGACCAACTTAGGAGGTTTTATATGGGTACCTTAAGCAACCGCGGTCTCGGCGAGTTCGGCCATGACATCAGGGACCGTATCGACGGCCTCAGCGACAAGGTCGGCACCAAGATCGAAGATCTCACCGCGAAGGCGGATTTCGACAGCAAGCGGGAAGGTGCGCTCACGAAGAAGCTCGAGAAGCTGACGGCAGCGTTGCCTTCGACGACGTGGCTGATCGCAGCCGCGGTGTCGCTCGCGGGATCGATCACGCTGCGGATGTTCGGGCGCAAGACACCGGCGTGGTACGTCGGCATGGGCGTGCCCGCGTTCTTGTTGATCGGCGTCTACAACAAGATCGTCAAGGTGAAGGGGAGCGAGCGGACGGACGGAATGTACGGCGAGTTTCGGTAGCGAGTAGCTTGGCGAGATCGCCTCGCGGCATCACTGCGATGTGGTCGAGCGCGAGCCACTGCGCCATCCGGGAGAGCTCCGCGGCAAGCGCGGTGGCGACGCGCCGCTTCGGGGCACCGCGTTCGAGATGAGCCGCTTGCACGCGCAACGTACTCTCGGCGCGGTCCGCCTTGAGATCGACGCGAGCGACGAGCGCGTCCCCGAGCAAGAACGGCAGCACGTAGTACCCGTGTACGCGCTTGTCTTGCGGCACGTAGATCTCGAGCCGGAACTTCATGCCGAACATGCGCTCCGTGCGCTCGCGCGCCCACACGATCGAATCGAACGGCGACAACAGCGCCGCGCGATCCGGATCGATCGGCGGTGGGGCCGGCGCATCGCGGTAGAGGTACGCGCGTGCAGGCCATCCCTCGACGGTCACCGGCTCGAGGACGCCCGCGGAGGCGAGCGCGGCGATCGCGGGCCGCGCGACGGCGGGCTTCAGCCGATAATAATCGCGCAGGTCGGCCTCCGTGCCGATCCCGATCGCACGCGCGGACAGCTCGACGAGTTGACGTTGCGCTTCGGCGGGCGAGGGCGTTGGCAGCTTGAAGATCGCCGGAGGAATCACGCGCTCGGGCAGATCGTAGAGTCTCTCGAAGCCGCGCCGGCCCGCGCTCGTGACCTGGCCGCTCCAGAACAACCACTCGATCGCGCGCTTGGCCTCCGACCATTCCCACCAGCCTTTGCGACTCGGCTTGCCGAGCTCGATCTCGCCGGCGCCAAGCGGGCCACGGTCGCGCACGATCGCGAGCACGTCGGAGACGAACGCCTTGCGTCGACCCATGTTGCGTACGTGACCCCACGCATGCTTGCCAGCGAGCTCCATGCGCCAGCGCAGGAGCGGATGCAACGCAACGGGCAGCAGCGATGCTTCGTGACCCCAGTATTCGAACACGCTGCGCGGTGCGTGATGACTCAGGCGATCGAGATCGCGGACATCGTAGGCACCGAGTCGGCTGAACGCGGGCAAGTAGTGCGACCGCACGAGCACGTTGACCGAATCGATCTGCACGACGCCGAGCCGGTCGACGAGCGAGCGCACGGCCTCGCGGTCGACGGATCTCGGGCGCGGTCCCGCGAGCGCTTGCGACGCGAGCGCGATGCCACGCGCGTGTTTCGCGGACAGAGAGTTCACGACAGGAGATGTAGCGCGGGGGCGGCGCAGCGCATGCGTCCATGATAGTACGCGGCCATGACCAGAATGAGCTTCTCGCTCGTGGCCGCAGTGGTTATCGCGCTCTCGACCCCCGCGCTCGCCGCCCCCAAAGGCCTGACGATCGAGGACATGCTCGCGATGCAGCGAGTTGCTGATCCCGCGGTGTCACCGGACGGCAAGCTCGTCGCGTTCACCTTGCGCGATACCGACTTCGATGCGAACCGCGGCCGGCTCGACATCTGGGTGACCCCCGTCGATGGCGGCACACCGACACGGCTCACCGCGAACCCCGAGAACGACACCGATCCGCAGTGGTCGCTCGACGGCAAGTGGATCTATTTCGTGTCGTCGCGGTCCGGATCGTCGCAGCTCTGGCGAATCTCGCCGGCCGGTGGCGAAGCGGAACCGGTGACGAAGCTGCCCGTCGACATCAACGGCTTCAAGCTGTTTCCCGACGGCAAGCGGATCCTGCTCGCGATCGACGTCTGGCCCGATGCCAAGACGCTCGCCGATTCGGCCAAGCGCGATGAAGACAAGGCCAAGTCGAAGGTCAAAGCGCAGATCTACGATCAGCTGCTGTTCCGCCACTGGGACCAGTGGGAGGACGGCAAGTACTCGCACCTGTTCGTGTGGACGCCCGGCGGCGCGACCAAAGATCTGACGCCCGGCGCGACGACGGATACGCCGACGCATCCGTTCGGCGGCATGGACGAGATCGATATCTCTCCCGACGGCAAGTCGGTCGCGTACGTGTCACGCGTCAGCGGTCGCGAGAATTCGTGGAAGACGAATACGGACATCATGCTCGTCAGCGCCGACGGAGGTCGCGCGCAAGACCTCACCGCGGCGAACCTCGCGTATGACTTCGAGCCGAAGTTCTCGCCCGACGGCCGTACACTCGCGATCCGGATGATGGAGCGCGCCGGCTTCGAATCCGATCGCACGCGGCTCGCGCTGATCGACGTCGCGACGAAGAAGCTCCGCGTGATCACCGAGAGCTGGGATCGCTCCGCCAACTCGCTGGCGTGGAGCCACGATGCCAAGACGATCTACACGTCCGCCGAGAATCTCGGCAACGAGGCGCTGTTCGCGATCGACGTCGCGAGCGGCACGGCGAAGATCCTCGTCGATAAGGGTGCCAACAACACGCCGCGTCTCGCCGGCGATCGGATCGTGTTTTTGCACGACGCGCTCAAGATGCCGGCCGAGCTGTTCACGGTGAAGCTCGACAATGGAGAAGTGAAGCCGATCACGCACTTCAACGACGACCGCGTGAAGCAGATCGCGTGGGGTGACTACGAGCAGTTCTCGTTCAAGGGCGCCAAGGGCGACACGGTCTACGGCTTCGTCGTCAAGCCCGCCGGCTTCACCGGTGGCAAGGTGCCTGTCGCGTTCCTGATCCACGGCGGTCCGCAGGGCAGCTTCGGCGATCACTTTCACTACCGATGGAACCCCGAAGTGTTCGCGGGTCACGGCTACGCCGCCGTCATGATCGATTTTCACGGCTCGACCGGTTACGGCCAGGCGTTCACCGATGCGATCAACGGCGATTGGGGCGGCGCGCCGTACGACGATCTGATGATGGGCCTCGATGCCGCCCTCGCGAAGTACTCGTGGCTCGACGGAACACGAATGGCTGCGCTCGGCGCTTCGTACGGCGGCTACATGATCAACTGGATCAACGGGAAGACCGATCGGTTCAAGGCGCTGGTCGTTCACGACGGCAACATCGACGAACGCACCGCATACTTCATGACGGAAGAGCTGTGGTTCCCGGAGTGGGAGCACGGCGGCCTCCCGTGGGACAAAGCCGAGGGCTACACGAAGCACGATCCGATCGATCTCGTGAAGAACTGGAAGACGCCGACGTTGGTCGTTCACGGCGGTCTAGATTTTCGCGTCGTCGATACACAAGGCATGGCGACGTTCACCGCCTTGCAGCGCAAAGGCGTCCCCAGTCGGTTTCTGCATTTCCCGGACGAAAATCACTGGGTGGTGAAGCCGCAGAATTCGAAGCTTTGGCACGATGAAGTGCTTGCCTGGATCGACCGCTATACGAAGAAGAAGTAGCCGGCGGAAACGGGGCGCCCGTAGACAACTGGGCCCGTTCGCACGTTGCAATGTGCCCCATCCGGGCCAGCCTGTAGGGTGGAGGTACCTAATGGGACACATACTCGATGTCGGAGATTTGCTCGACATGCTCGAGGAGTCCGTCATGACGAAGCGGCCCTTCGTGATCCGGCTGCGCGACGGTCGCGAGTTCGAGGACCGGGTTCAGGAGATCATCAAATGGGAGGGCCAGGATCATGTCGTGTTTCATGATCACGAGCTGACGCCGCTGCACTCGATCTCGCGGATGCGGCGCGCGTGGCCTCCCGAGTACACGTACGCGGGCAAGCGCGTGACCGCAGGTCCGCACCCAGAAGCGCCCGAGGCCGAGCCCGAGCCCGAGAGTCCGAGCGGCGGTGCTGCGGTCGCGGTGTTCGCACGCAAGCAGACTTGATCGCGCCGTTCTTGGAGCTACCGCCTACGATCCGCCGAACGCGAACACGCGAGCACGCGCGTGCGGGATGGGCCCCTCGCTCATCGCATGGAACGGAGTGCTCGCACGACCGCCTTGCCCTGCGCCCCATGCAGCGCCGACGCCTGACTGGACCATCTCCCCGCTATTCGCTTCGAGGCCCCGCCCGACACGCGCTTAGCTCGCGTGGCGTCCCACGATCGATTCCAATCGAGAGCTCGACCGGGCCGGCGCCTCTCGTGTTCACCACATCTCGCGAAGGCGAGCAGCGACATCGACCGCGGTCGCGGACGATGCGGCGCCGAGATCACCGACCGGGCGGCCGCGCACGACGCGATCGAACCGATCGAGGATCGCATCGGGCAAGAACCGGCTGCGCGGCGCGTAGACGTGGCGATCGCCGTAGCGATGCTGCTTCTCGATGAACATCCGCAGCGGCTGCACGAGGTGAAGGTGATCGCGCGCGCGCGTCATCGCGACATAGAGCAGGCGGCGCTCTTCTTCGATCTGATCCGGCGTGCCGACGCCGAGGTCCGAAGGGATGCGGCCGTCGATCACGTCGAGCACGAACACCGCGCGCCACTCCTGTCCCTTCGCCGAGTGGATCGTCGACAGGATCAGCCAGTCCTCGTCGAGCGTCGGTGGGCCGGCGTAGTCGCCGGTCGCCGATGGTGGATCGAGCGTCAGATCCTCGAGGAAGCTGCCGCGATCGACGTAGGTCCCGGCGATCGATTCGAGCTGCGCGAGATCGCCGAGCCGTGCTTCCGCCGCGTCGTAACGCTCGACCAGGAGCGGCTCGTAGAACTTGCGGACCCGGCCGAGCTGGCCTGCCCACGGCGTGTTTGGTGTGCCGAGCTCGACGAGCAACTCGCACAGCGCGGGCCACGTGGCGCGAGCCGCGGCCGGTGGCTTGAGCTCCGCGAGGACGTCGAGGCCCGGCACCGTGCCGCTCGTGATCGCGTCGACGGCGCGGCGCGCGAATGCCGGCCCGACGCCGGGGACGAGTTGCGCGACCCGGAACGCCGCGACCGAATCGACGGGGTTCTCGGCCCATCGCAAGATCGACAACAGATCTTTGACGTGCGCGGCCTCGAGGAACTTGAGCCCACCGTACTTCACATAGGGAATGCGCCGGCGGCCGAGCTCGAGCTCGAGCAGATCCGAGTGATGTGACGCGCGCACGAGGACGGCCTGATCTTGCAGCGCCAGGCCCGCTTCGCGATACGCGAGCACCCGCTCGATCACGTAGTCGACCTCGGCGGTCTCGTCGTCGACGATCGCGAGCGTCGGGCGCTCTTCGGAAGGGCGGCACGATCGGAGCCGCTTCTGATAGCGCTGCGTCGCACGCTCGATCACGGCGTTGGAAGCATCGAGGATCGGCACGGTCGAGCGGTAGTTGTCCTCGAGCGCGACGAGCCGCGCCGGCGTGGTGAACGCCGCGGGAAACGCGAGGATGTTGTGCACGGTCGCCGCGCGGAACGAATAGATCGCCTGCGCGTCATCGCCGACGGCGGTCACGCCCCGTCCGGTCGGCGACAACGCGACCACGATCTCGGCTTGCAGCGCGTTGGTGTCTTGATACTCGTCGACGAGCACGTGATCGAAGCGCGATCGGATGAGCGCCGCGAGCTCGGGTGCGGCCATCGCGTGCCACCACCACAGCAGCAAGTCGTCGTAGTCGAGGACGTGACGGCGCAGCTTGTCCTCGACGTACGCCGCGAACAGCGTCCGCAACGCCGTCGCGTGCTCGCGACACCATGGATACGCCTCGTCGAGCACCGCTTCGAGCTTGGTGCGCGCATTGACGGTACGCGAGTAGATCGCGAGGCAGGTGTCCTTCTTGGGGAACCGGCGATCCCCTTTCGCGAGGCCGCGATCGACGCGGATCAGATCGAGCATGTCCGCTGCATCGCCGCGGTCGAGCACCGTGAATGCGGGATCGAGCCCGAGCGACAGCGCGTGCATCCTGAGGAGCCGGCTGCCGATCGCGTGAAATGTCCCGGCCCACGGCAAGTCCGCGCCGCGCGTCACGCGTTGTGCGCGTCGCATCATCTCCTTCGCCGCGCGCCGGCTGAACGTCAGCAGCAAGATCCGCCGCGGATCGGCGCCGTCGATCACGAGCTGCGCGATGCGATGCGCGAGCGTCGTGGTCTTGCCCGTGCCCGCTCCCGCGATCACGAGCAGCGGATCGTCACCGCGATGGAGGACGGCTTCGCGTTGCGCGGTGTTCAGAGCGAGGTGTGGGTCGGTCACCTGGACATTTGAACAGTATCCGAATTCCGGTGCAACTTCCGTTCATTCCGCGCGGACGCGTAGTATCGCCGCGTGGGTAACCTCGACGAGAAGACGTTCGAAACGACGATCGCGCACTGCACGAAGTGCGGCGCGAAGGCGCTCGAGGTGTTCACGTATATCGACCGTCAGATCTCGGTGATGCTGGGCGAGCGCAACGATGACGGGCGCTGGACCCACGATGGCGAGAAGTTCATCGACGGCGTCTATCGGATCAAGTGCATCGCGTGCAGCCACGACCAGTACGCGAGCCATGACTGTCCGCGCTGTCACCGTGCAGGCGGCCTCGCGGACGTGGTCGGGAAGCCGTCGCGCCTCGCGGTTCCGAAACGCTGCCCATCGTGCAAGGCGACCGAGCTGACGCTCACCGGATTTGCGCCGGCGACCGTGCGCACGGGCGAGGCTCACAAGCCGTCACCCAGGCCGACCGCACTGTTCGGCGATCCCGGGTTTCATGTCGCGCACATCATGTGCGACGGCTGCGACTACGTGGCGCTCGCCGAAGGCTGCCCGCTGTGTGCCGGGCCGGGTCCGCTGCGCACGCGCCCGGGTTAGTGCCTGGTTAGAAGTAGATCCGGAAGCCGATACCGCCGTCGAGCTGCACCAGGTCGTAGTAGGCCGAATCGCGCAGGAAGCTGATCCGCAGCGCGATCTCGCCGTAGATCTCGAGTGGCACGGACCTGAAGCGCAGGCCGATCTCGACCGGCGCCCGCACGGCGACGTTGAGGCCTTCTCCGAACCGATTCTGGTGATAGTAGTAGCCGTCGAAGACGGCGACGCCGATGCCGAGACGCAACGGCACGATCACGGACCGACCATAACTGACGACCGGGGTCAGCAGATAGGTCACGTGTGCGTAGTCATCGCGATAACCATCGCGATACGTGTCCCAACCGGCGACGATGTCGAGTCCGGCTCGGTTGCTGAGGCCGAGCTTGATGTCGAGCCCCGTCGGCCGTCCGACAAACAGGCCGAAGCCGACGTCCGCGTGGGCGGCGCCGCCGGTGGTCGCGAGCAGGATCAAGACCAGTACGATCTTTTTCATCCGATGATCCTAAACGCGCGGCGCTCGCGAGTCATCCAATGCGCGACTTGTATCCACGCTGACGCGAAGTTCGCACGTAAGTGCACGTGCGACGCACAGCTTCAGCGCGCGCTGCTTGCGTCGCTTCGCGACGTCGCGTGCAGTGCGCGTGCGACGATCGGTAGCGCTTCGCCCGCGCGCGCGTCGACGAGCAAAGCCGCATGACCATCGCCGCGCGTCGGTCCGCGATTCAAGATCGCGATCGGAATGTTGCGTTCGGCCGCACGCCGCACGAACCGGTAGCCCGAGAACACCGCGAGCGAGCTGCCGACCACGAGCAGCAGCTCGGCGCGATCGAACAGTGCCCACGCGGCATCGAGCGTCGCCTTCGGCACGCTGCCACCGAAGAACACGACATCCGGCATCAGCACGCCGCCGCATTCGCAGGCGATCACCGCGAACCCGGCGACGAGCTCGTCCGGCAGATCGGTATCGCCGTCGGGTGCGAGCGTCGCGGCTCGGGCGCGCTCGGGCCATCGCGGATTGACGGCGAGCAGCGCGTCTTGCAAGTGCATACGTGCGGTGATCGCTTCGCACGCGAGACATCGAACGCGGGCGAGCGCGCCGTGCAGCTCGACGATCTCGCGACTGCCGGCCGCATGATGCAGGCTGTCGACATTCTGCGTGATCAGGCCGGCGACGACCCCAGCACGTTCGAGCGCCGCGAGCGCGAGGTGTGCCGAGTTCGGCCGCGCCGACGCGAGCTGCGGCCAACCGAGCAGCGACCGCGCCCAGTACCTGCGCCGTGCTTCGGGGCGATCGACAAACTCGCGGTGCTGCATCGGCGCGCGCACGCGAGGCGGGGTGTCGAGGCCTCGATAGTCGGGAATCCCCGATTCGGTGGAACACCCCGCACCGGTGAGCACGACGACCCGCTTACCGCGTGCGAGCTCGACGAGCACGTGCGCGTCGTTCGTTTGCTCGCTCACGAGCTATTGCGTAGCACTACTTCTTGGCGGCGGCCGTCGAGTAGAGCGCAGGATCCGGGCCCTGTGGCCGGCTCTCGCTCACCGCGAACGACTCGGCATCCGAAGGGAAACTTCCCTTGCGGACTTCGCTCACGTACTGGCCGACGGCTTCTTTGATCGTCGCGCCCAATGTCGCGAAGCGCCGAACGAACCGCGGTTTGAACGTCTCGTCCATGCCGAGCATGTCGTACGACACCAGCACCTGGCCATCGCAACCGGTGCCCGCACCGATGCCGATCGTCGGGATCTGCAGTGCGGCGGTGATCTCTCGCGCGATGTCTTGCGGGATCGCTTCGAGGACGACCGCGTAGCAGCCCGCGGCTTCGAGCGCGAGTGCATCGGCGAGCAGTCGCTCGCGTCCGCCGGCGTCACGGCCCTGGACCTTGAAGCCACCGAGCTGGTGATAGGACTGGGGCGTGAGCCCGATGTGGCCCATGACCGGAATGCCCGCACCGACGAGGCGCTTGACCAGCTCGGCATACGCCGCGCCACCCTCGATCTTGACCGAGTGGCAGCCGCCTTCTTTGATCAGGCGTCCCGCGTTGGTCATGCCTTGTTCGATCGACGCTTGATACGTCATGAACGGCATGTCGCCGACGATGTGCGCGCGGCGCGCTCCGCGCACGACGGCACGGCAGTGATACGCCATGTCTTCGAGCGTGACCGGAAGTGTGGTGTCGTTACCCTGCACGACCATGCCGAGCGAATCTCCGACCAGGAGGACATCAGCGCCGCTCTCATCGAGGAGGCGTGCGAACGTCGCGTCGTACGCGGTCAGGACGGCGATCTTCTCGCCTCGCTCTTTCATCTGCCGGAGGGTGTGGATGGTGACGCGTTGCGCCTTCATTCCGCCCTTCCTTTCTATTTGGTTGTCGATGGTTCTTCGTGGAGTCCCGCGCCGGAGCATTCCGGCTACGCGCACCGTCTGACCATCAACAGGGACTTTACCATCCGACCTAAATGGGAGCGAGTGAGAAGTTGACGCGGATCCGCGCGCTATCTCCCGTCAAAGTCACGGTTACGTCCTTTCGCCAGCCCGTCTCGAACGGGTTCACGCTGATCTCGTTGCCCATATCATCATCGGGCGAGAACGTGTCCTGATCGATGAGATGAGCGCGCAGGCTGATCGTCTGGCCGGCCTGAGGCACGACTTCGATCACGGCTTCGGAGATTCCCGGTCCGAACTGCGAGCCCTCGTGAACTTGAACGTAGTTGCCGGAGTCCTTGTGAAACAGGGACTGGGCAGACGCACCCTGCGCGATGATGTCGCCGTAGAGCTCGAGGTCGCTACCGGAGTCCCCACCAGCCGAATCGACCGCGATGCTCTGCAGCGTCACCTTGATCTTCTGCGACACGCGGGTGCAGGTCTTCAGATCGTAGTCGGTCGTGAACGACATCCGCGCGGGCGAGTTGTCCTTCAGGTAGTTCAGCTTGTACGCGATCGGCGCGCCGGGTGATTCGCGCGAGTAATTGCCACCGGCCTTGATGAATGCGATCAGCTTGTCGTAGCTATCGATCGACTGGACCGCGCTCGCCGAGTCGCCACCGAGGATGAACGCGGTGATCTTGCTCTTGGAGATGATGTCCTTGTAGGTCACCGAGACCTGACCGGAGACGTCGACCGTGACGCCCGAGTACGCGAAGTCGAGCGCGGCGCCCATCTCTTCGGCCGAATACTCCGACTCGAACGTGAACAGCACCATCCGGCCGTAGGTCACGGAAGCCACGTACGTCGGCGGGCGAGTCTCGTCCATGTGCTGCTTGACCTCGTCGAGGAGCACGCTGTTCGCGAACATGTCGCTCGGCGAGCTCGGTGCATCGAGGTCGACCGTGTAGTAGGTCTGCGTGTAGCGGACGACGTAGCGCGAGCGGATCTGCTGGTTCGAGAAGTTGAACGACGACTTGAGGTTCGCCACGCCGAGGCCCCAGCTCGCCTGAATGCCGAGCGCCATGTTGAGCTGCTCTTGCGAGTGAACCTGCTCGATCTCCGAGTAGAGGTTCGCGGGCGTCGAGCCGGTGATCTCCGCCTGCAACACGCCACTGAGCGCATCGCGATACGAAGACAGCGTTGGTTCCGCGATCGTCGCCTTCTTCGTGCCGCCGAGGTTCTCGAGGCTGACCGAGATCGTCTCGGGTTGCCGCGGCAGCACGATCTGCGTGAACAGGCCGGAGAGCACGGAGTCCGCGCTGACGATCGCCCCGGGCCACAGCGAATCCGAGTTCGCGGCGTACGCGACGATCCGATCGTACTGGCGCGTCTCTTTGAGATTCTCGGTCGAGCACTGATAGTCGCCATCGCGGGCCGGCGTCGACTGCGCGCCTTGCACGACGGCCGGAGGATCGACCGGCAAGTAGGGTAGCGATTGGATGTACGCATCGATCGCGTTGCCTTGGGGCAGCGGCGCTTCGCCTAGATCGGTCGTGCAGGCTCCGAGGAGCGTGAGGGGTACAAACGACAGGGCGATGCGCATGGCGAGCTGAGATAGCAAGCGGTCGGCCAGTGTCCGATCGTATTCGCTCCATACGTCACGCGGACTTGGCTCCCGATCGCGCTCGGGCCCATCGTCTCCATGGGAGGTGCGGACCTGGCCAGTGCATTAGCCACTGCGGTGCATCTGGTGAGGCCCGCTACCGGCGTGACATGCGCAGCTACGTAGGCGCGAGGCCCTGGATCGACATGCCGCCGTCGACCGCGAGGCACTGGCCGGTGATGTACGAAGCGGCGGGCATCGCGAGGAACGCGACCGCCGCGGCGACCTCGCGCGGCTCCGCGATGCGGGCGAGCGGCGTGCGCGCGAGGATCGCGGCGAGCCGCGCGGGATCGGCGAGGATCGGCTCGACGAGCGGCGTCCGCGTGTACCAGGGCGCGACCGTATTGACGCGAATGCCGTCGCGCGCCCATTCGAGCGCGAGCGTGCGCGCTGCTTGCGCGAGGCCGGCCTTCGCCGCGGCGTAGGCGACGCCGGTCGGCAGCGCGGTCAAGCCCGCGACCGAGCCGACGTGGACGACGCTCGCATCCTTGGCGTCGCGCAGCAGCGGATGCAGATCGCGCGACAGCAGCAGCGGCGACGTAAGATTGATCGCGATCAATCGCTCGATCGTCGCATCGTCGTAGCCGACGAGCGGACTGCGAACATTCGTACCCGCGTTGTGCACGAGGACGTGCAACGGACCGTGCGCGCGCGCGGCCGCGACGATGCGTGCTCGATCGGCCGCGATCGTGACGTCCGCGGCGACGCCGGCAACACCGAGCTCGGTGATCGCATTATCGACATCGGGTTGGGTGCGCGCGACGACGAGCACCCGCGCGCCGAGCTCGAGGAGTTGCTCGACGATCGCACGGCCGATCCCGCGGGTGCCGCCCGTCACGAGCGCCGTCCGATCGCGCAGATCCCAAGAGCTCAAGGTGGTTCGACACTACTCCAGGTGTCGCCACGCGGCGAGGGCGGCCGCGAGCCTGCGCGCCGCTTCTTCAAAGCTGTCCGGAGGCGCATTCGAGAAGCTGAGGCGGAATGCGACGGGCGCGATCACACCCGGCGGCCGAAACATGTGGCCGGGATCGAGGCTCACACCGGCCTCGATCGCCGCCCGGAGGAGCGCGATGTCATCACCGTGCTCGTCGGTCTCGACCCACAGCGAGAACCCGCCCTCCGGCTCGCGAAACCGCAGCTCGGGCGTGTAATGCGCGAGCGCGGCGATCAAGCGGTCGGCGCGGGCTGCGTAGCGGCGGCGGGCGCGCGCGAGCATCGCGTCGTAGTCGATCACGCCGAACAGGCGGGTGAGCGCGACTTGCGACAGACTGCAGGTCTGGAGATCGGACGCTTGTTTGCGCTCGAGCACGGCAGCACGGCGGCGCGCGGGTGCGACGAGCCAACCGATGCGGAGCCCGGGCGCGAGCGTCTTCGAGATCGTGCCGACGTGCCACACGCGATCGGGTGCATCGATCGCGAGCGGGCGAGGCAATTCGCCGTCGAACCGCAGCTCCGCGTAGGCCTCATCGACGACGATCTCGGCGCCACTCGCGATCAGATTCGTGCGTTGCGCCTCGATCAGATCGACGCCTTGCGGATTGGCGACGCCGGCGATCACGTAGTGCGCACGGGCATCTCGATCTTCATCGACGATCTCGAGACCCGTGCTCGCGAAGGCGGCGAGCGCCGCAGGGTAGGTCGCCGCGCCGACCGCGATCCGCGAGCCGTGCGCAAGTTCTGCGGCGACGAGCGACAGCGCTTGCTGTGCGCCCGCCGTGACGATCACGTGCTCCGGGTCGATGACGACACCGCGCGCCACCAATCGCCCGGCGATCCAATCCCGCACGGACTGTAAGCCTTCGGGCCAGCCGTACTGCAATGCGTCGCGAGACTGCGCGACCTCCGAGAGCACGGCGGCGAGCGCGACGCGGGGCATCAGGTCGTCCGCCGGAAGGCCACCCGCGAGCGGAATGACGTCGGGCCTCAGCGCGGCGCGGTGATGCAGCTCGGCGACTCGCGGATCCATCCTCGGAGATTCTTCACGCGCGATGCCAAGCGCTCCCGCACGAGGATCTGTGCGCGACTGGCGTAGCGCGCGTCAGCGCGCATCTTCCGTGATCGACTCGACGAGCGCGATATACGCCTGCATCGCCGCGTCTTTCGTCGTGCCCTTGCGCTTGGACCAGGCGTCGAATTTCGCACGGCCGCGCAGATCGAACATACCGGGCCTGTCGCCGGTTGCGTCGCCGGCGGTCGCTTGCTTGTAGAGCGCGTACAGCTCGAGCATCGTCTCGTTCGCCAGACCGGTCTTCGGCTTGATACGGGCCTGCGCGTCAGCAAACCGTCGAGGTAGATCCGACATGCCGCCGGGGATGATAAGCCAGAACGAGCTGGGTTGCCGCAGGTGATCCGGCTGTCGTCGCCAGGAGTATTCGAGATATGAATGCGCATGTACGCGCGCATCCTCGACCACGACAAGCTTCGCACGACCGCGGACTACGCAGAGATCAAGCGTGCGATCGACCACAAGGTGCCGATCTGGGTCGAGCTCGAGGCGAAGACGCCGGAGACCGACGACTTCCTCGCGAACGAGCTGAAGCTGCATCCGCTGACGATCGAAGACATCTGGAACGACCGCACGTTTCCGAAGCTCGACGATTTTGACAACTATCTCTACGTGATCATCCACGGCGTCCGGACGGCGAAGGACAGCCCGCTCGAGCTCGTCGAGCTCGACGTGGTGATCGGTCCGCACTACGTGGTCACCCACGATCCGAGCGGCATCATGGCGAAGGACCTCTGCGACGAGCTCGAGCGATCTCCGCGCCTGCTCGCGAAGGGGCCCGCGTGGATCGCGCACGCGGCGCTCGATCACGCGGTCGATCGCTACCTGCCGGTCGTCGATCAGCTCGATAGCGAAGTCGAGAGTCTCGAGGACGAGGTGTTGCGCAAGGCGGGGACACCGTCGGGTCCGCCGGTGCTGCGCCGGATCTTGAAGTTCAAGCGGATGCTGCAAGGTCTGCGGCGCACCAGCATCCATCAGCGCGAGATCCTGCTGCGACTCGCGCGCGGTGAGTTCGACGAGATCCCGAAGGAGGCGGTGCCGTTCTATCGCGATGTCTACGATCACTTCTTGCGCGTCAACGATCTCGTCGACGGATACCGCGATCTGGTGACGAGCTCGCTCGAGGCGTACTTGAGCGTCCAGTCAAACCGGATGAACGAGATCATGAAGACGCTCACGCTCGCGGCGACGATGATCCTGCCGATCACGTTCATCGCGGGGGTCTACGGCATGAACTTCGAGACCATGCCGGAGCTGCACTGGAAGTACGGATACCTCTACGTGATCGTGCTCATGGCCGCGGTCACCGGTGCGAGCGCCTTGTGGTTCCGCAGAAAGGGCTGGATCGGCAACCGCGAGAACGACCTGCCCGAGGACTGAAAGGCGACTGAAAGGGACTGCCAAAAGTCTCGGCAAGAGACTGGCGCCCGCGCCCAGATTTGGTGAAGATGGCCCCCGATGCGGTTCGTCCTGGTGGGGATCCTGTGCACGCTGTTCGCGAGTCGCGCCGGCGCGCGGACCGCGACCGGGTATCAGGGCGGCGAGAAGGTCAAGCTGAAGGTCACCGAGGTCGCCGGGACCGAAGTCGAAGTCCACACCGCGAAGGCATTTCGCGCGATGGCAAAGGCCGCTCGCAAGGCGGGCATCGAGCTCGGCATCCGCAGCGGCTATCGCACGCACGACAAGCAGAAGAAGCTCTACAAGAAGTATCGCAAAGGCGAGGGCAACCTCGCAGCACGCCCGGGGTTTTCGAACCACGAGAGCGGCCGTGCACTCGATCTAAAGATCACCGAAGAGCGGACCTATCAGTGGTTGCAGCGCCACGCCAACGAGTTCGGGTTTCACCGCACCGTCGCCGGCGAGCCGTGGCACTGGGAGTTCATCCGCGGCAGCGAAGGCTCACGGATTAGCTTCGAGCGACGTGTGGTCGTGAACGACGCGCCAGGTGTCGCCGGTGCGGACGAGGGCTACGGAGAATACGCATGCACCCGCGACTGGCGTGTCACGCAGACGCCAACGACCGAGTACGATCGCGCCGTCGACCCCGAGTGATCGAACGCCGAGATCGTCGCCGGCGAACATGCGAGAGTCAGCGCATGTCTCGCTGGTTCTTGATCATCGCGTTCGTCGGTTGTCATCGCGCCCCCGATCCCGCTCCGGCGGCGTCGCGAGGTGATTACTGCCGAGCGCGCGGAACGTTCGCGCCGCTGCCGCTCGGCACGCAGACCGGCTCGGCGATCCGGCCGGCGCATACGTTCTCGATCGTCGCGCGCGATCCGGTGACCGGCGATCTTGGCGTCGCGGTGCAGTCGCACTGGTTCTCGGTCGGCGCGATGGTGACCTGGGCCGAGCCAGGGATCGGCGCGATCGCGACGCAATCGTTTGTCGAACCGTCGTATGGACCCAAAGGCCTCGCGCTGATGCACGACGGTGTCGCGGCCCCCGAGGCGATGCAGCAGCTGATCGCGGCCGACAAGCAGTCCGACGTGCGTCAGCTCGGCTTCATCGATGCGCAAGGCCATGCGGCAACTCACACCGGCGCGAAGTGCATCCAGTTCGCGGGCGGTCATGTCGGTGACAACTACGCCGTGCAAGCGAACATCATGGGCAACGACAAGGTCGTGCCGGCCATGAGCACGGCGTACGAGGCCGCGAAAGGTGATCTCGCGGACCGCATGCTCGCGGCGCTCGATGCGGCGCAAGCGGTCGGCGGCGATCTTCGCGGCTGCCAGTCGGCGGCGATCCTCGTCGTCAGCGGCAAGCGTAGCGAGACGCCATGGAAGGAGCGCAAGCTCGACTTGCGCGTCGAGGACGATCCCGCGCCGATCGAGGAGCTGCATCGGCTCGTCACGCTGGCGCGCGCCTACGATCAGATGAACCAGGGTGACGAGTCGGTCGAGAAGGGCGATATGAAGGGCGCCGTCGAGCACTACGGAACAGCCGCGACCGCGGTTCCCGACAACATGGAGATGAAGTACTGGCAGGCGGTTGCTCTCGCAGGTCACGGCCAGGTCGATGCGGCGATCCCGATGTTTCGCGCGTCGTTTGCTGCCGATCCGGGATGGGCCGAGCTGACACGGCGGCTGACGGCACCGGGCATTTTGCCCGACACGGCGGAAGGTCACGCGATCGTCGAGCGCATTCTTCGCGAGGCTCGTTAGCGCCGAGCGCGGTTGTCTTACGGAGCGCGGATGCGCACTGCGATGTGCGTTCAGGCGCACCACGACGCGCCCGCACCTGGTTTCCGAGCGGTTAGGTCGCCGCGGTCATCACACCCGCGCGCCGCTGCGGTGGCACGCCGGATGCTCATTCCATGGACATTATGGACATCATCACTTGGCTCGTTGTTGGTCTCGTCGCCGGCGTGCTCGCGTCAATGATCGTCGGCGGTAGCGGCTACGGCATTCTCGGCGACATCGTCGTCGGAATCGTCGGCGCCTTCATCGGTGGTTACGTGTTCACTCAGGCGGGATGGCACACGCCGTTCAGCGGATTGGCGGGAACGATCTTCGTAGCCTTCATCGGCGCCGTGATCCTGCTCGTCATCCTGCACCTGATTCACGGGGCATCGGTACGACGCCGACCGCTGGTCTGATCCGATAACGTAGGCCCATGGCCTACGACATCCATACGGACGAAAAGTACGCGCCCCTCGAGCTCATCGAGGCCGGCGCGTTAGCCGATTCATGCACGCAGCCGTGGTGGAACCAGACGCTGTGCCGCGTCAACGATAGCGTGGCCCGCATCGGCGTGTTCCACGGCGAGTTTCATTGGCACAAGCACGATCGCGAGGACGAGCTGTTCTTCGTGCTCGAAGGCTTGCTGCTATTGGATCTCGAAGGCCGTACCGTCGAGCTCGGTCCGCGTCAGGCGATGATGGTGCCGCGCGGCGTCATGCATCGGACGCGTGCCCCGACGCGAACCGTCGTCCTGATGGTCGAGCCGGCGACCGTCGTGCCAACGGGAGACTAGATCTTGTCACCGCGGCCCTCGACGATCCCGCATCGCTGTTAGGATCGCGCCATGGCGATCGACGTGAAGTCCAAGGTCAGCGAAACAGAGTGGCAGCTCCGGGTCGATCTCGCGGCGTGCTATCGGCTGGTTGCCAAGTACGGCTGGGATGATCTGATCTTCACGCACATCTCGGCTCGGCTGCCCGGACCCGAGCATCACTTCCTGATCAACCCGTACGGGATGACGTTCGACGAGGTCACGGCATCGAGCCTCGTCAAGATCGATCTCGAGGGCAAGAAGCTCCTCGACAGCCCGTACGAGATCAACCCGGCGGGCTTCACGATTCACAGCGCGATTCACGGCGCACGTGACGACGCCAAGTGCGTGCTGCACACGCACAGCCTCAACGGCGTCGCGGTCTCGGCCTCGCAGGCCGGCGTGCTGCCGATCTCGCAGCAGTCGATCTTCGTGCTCGCCTCGCTCGCGTATCACGCGTACGAAGGAGTCGCGCTCCTCGAAGGTGAGAAGCCGCGCTTGGTTCGCGACCTCGGGGACAAGAGCTTCCTGATGCTACGCAATCATGGGTTGCTCACGGTGGCGGCGTCGATCCCGGACGCGTTCCTCTTGATGTATCTGTTCGAGTCGGCGTGCACGATCCAGCTGCGGGCCCAGGCCGCGAGCAACGAGCTGATCTCGATCGATCAGAAGATCGTCGCCGGCGCGATGATGATGGCGAAGCAAGTCACGAGGTCTGCGGGCGGGGCGCTCGCGTGGCCGGCCTTGCTACGCAAGCTCGACCGCATCGATGGAAGCTTCCGTTCGTGAGAGGATGAGCCGATGCCCATCGCCGACCTCGAGTCGATCGAGTACGCCCTCAAGAAGCGCGGCTTCAGGCGCGACGACGTGTTGTTTCACGAGTGCACGAGCTGCAACGTGAAAGCGGTCGCGACGTACATCATCGCGGGGCGCAGTGGTGGCCGCGATATCTCGCTCTGTCTCGAGTGTGGCGTGGCGCGCTCGTGGCGCAGTAACGCAGGCTTCGGCGAGCGCGTCGAAGACGCGAACTTCGATCTCAAAGAGTTCCTGCGTTAGCGCGCGATCGACGACATCGACTGCGCCGGATACCGCAGCCCCGCCGCAACGCCCTTGGGTGCGATCTCGTCGATCTTGGCGAGCTCGGCCGCGGTGAACGTGACGGTCTCGGCCGCGACGTTCTCTTCGAGGTATTTGCGGCGCTTGGTGCCGGGAATCGGCACGACATCGTTACCGCGCGACAGCACCCACGCGAGTGCGAGCTGACCAGCCGTGACGCCCTTCGCGCGCGCGATCGCCGTCAAGTGATCGACGAGCGCGAGGTTCTTCGCGAAGTTCTCGCCCTGAAAGCGCGGCGAGAACCGGCGGAAGTCATCGGCCGCGAGATCTTCAAATTTCTTGATCTGCCCGGTCAGAAAGCCGCGACCGAGCGGGCTATACGCGACAAAGCCGATGCCGAGCTCGCGGCACGTTGCGAGCACGCCATCTTCGGGGTCGCGCGTCCACAGCGAGTACTCGCTCTGCACCGCCGTGATCGGATGGACCTTGGCGGCCCGGCGCAGCGTCTCGGGCCCGGCTTCCGAGAGGCCGATGAAGCGGATCTTGCCGGCGCGGACGAGGTCGGCCATCGAGCCGACCGTGTCCTCGATCGGCGTCGCCGGATCAACGCGGTGCTGGTAGTAGAGATCGATCACGTCGACGCCGAGTCGCTCGAGGCTCGCATCGCAGGCGGCGCGCACGTACTCGGGCCTGCCGTTGATCGCGCGCTGCGCCGGGTCGGCTCCGCGGACGATGCCGAACTTCGTCGCGAGCGCGATCTTGTTGCGCTTGCCTTTGATCGCACGGCCGACGAGCTCTTCGTTCGTGTATGGCCCGTACATGTCCGCGGTGTCGAGCAGCGTGACGCCGAGCTCGATCGCGCGATGGATGGTCGCGATCGATTCCGCTTCGTCGCCGGGGCCATAGAACTCCGACATGCCCATGCAGCCAAGGCCGATCGCTCCGACTTCGAGGCCGCTACGACCGAGCGTGCGCTTGTTCATGTGCGCAACGTAGCATCCCGAGCGGCGTAGGCTTGTCTACCCAGGCATCGCCGAGCGGACCGCGGTGATCACGTCTTCCGGAGCTGGGAATCGCCCCCACTTCTTCTCCGCGACCTTCTGCTGGTCGACCCAGACCGTGAACTCGCCGGAACCGCCGACCTCGAGCTGCGCGTCGACTCCAAGATCGCGTTTCAAATCAGCCGCCACCCGGGCAGCCTTGGGTTTGTACCCTCAAGAGTTGCAGTAGCGGATCGTGATCGTCATGCCCTCAATTTAGCACTACTGCGCTTCGAGAGCCGCGGTGCATTTGTCGAGCAGACGCAACAGCTGTCGGCGTTCCGCGCTCGTCAGCGCGGCAAAGCAGCGATCTTCGACCGCATTGCTCGCATCTTCGATCTTCTGACGCTTGCGATTTGCGCTGGGGTCCGGCTCGAGCGCCCACGTAGCTTTGTCACGTGCGCATGCTCCAGCGGGGAAGACCTGTGGGTCTGCGAAGAAGAGCGGCGAGGCATCGAAACGGCCGGGACGATCAAGGCCTGTTGTTCGGATCACTCGAGCACGCCGTTCGGATTTCACGCGAGCATCGAACGCGCGCTCGGATAGCTACTCGTTGTTGCTGCTGCTGTTGCCGCTGCCGTGACCACTGCCACTGCGATCGTCGGACGCCGGCGGAGTCGGAGGTGGGAGCGACGGATCGGGGACGACCGGGGCATCCGGATCTACAGTCGCAACGGGGGCCATTTCGTCCCAAGCAATCGCGGGACCTTTGCCGGCATTCGGAGTGCTGCGTCGCTCGAGCCGCCGCGATTCCTTCTGCTTGGCGCGGTCTTTCAGATCCATCTCGCGTTGACGTTTAGCGAAGGTAGCTTTGCGGTTCGCCATAAGGGCGAGACCCTAGCATGCCGGGATTGCGTCATCACGTGTTTAGGAGCGAAGGCAGCATGCGCAAGAGATCTTCGCGACTTACTCCAACTCGCTGGGCGTACTCGACAACTTGATCGGTTTGGAGGCGCCCGACCGAGAAGTAGCGCGCGTCGGGATGCGCAAAATACAAGCCCGAAACCGCCGCTGTGGGCAGCATCGCAAAATTCTCGGTCAATGTGACGCCGTGCTGATCCGCGTTGTCGAGCAGCTCGAACAGCGTCCGCTTCGGGTGGTGATCCGGGCACGCGGGATAGCCGAAGGCCGGCCGAATGCCGCGATAGGACTCGGAGAGTAGCTCGGCCTGGGACAGCGACTCGGTCTTGGCGTAACCCCAATCGGTGGTTCGCACGCGATGGTGAAGCCATTCTGCGGTCGCCTCGGCGAGCCGGTCCGCGAGGGCTTTCGCCATGATCGCAGAGTAGTCGTCGTGCTGCTTCTCGAACTCGCCGGCGAGCGCGTCGACGCCGTGGCCCGACGTGAGGATGAAGGCGCCGAGGTAGTCGCGCGGCTTGCCGGCGGGTGTTAGCGGCGCGATGAAGTCCGCGAGCGACAGGCAGATGTCCTTCTGCTCTTGCTGCCGCAACATCGGGAACCGGGCGATCTCTCGCGTGCCGTCCGGCGCGAACACGATGATCGTGTCATCGGGCGTCGTGCCCGCGGGATAGAAGCCGTACGTGCCTCTGACTTGCAGGAGCTTCTCCCCGACGATCCGCTTCATCAGCGCCTGCGCATCCGCGAACACTTTGCGCGCCGCATCGCCCTTCTTCGGATCGTCGAGGATCGCGGGATAGCGGCCCGACAGCTCCCACGTGTGAAAGAACGGCGACCAGTCGATCCAGCGCAACAGCTCGCCCGGATCGATCTCGAAGTTGTGCGCACCGAAGAACGCCGGCTTCGTGATCGTGCCTTCGTTGAAGTCGAGCTTCAGCTTGCGCGCTCGCGCATCGACGAGCGACAGCAGCGGCCGCTTCTGCGCCGACGCGTGCGCCTCGCGTTGCGACGCCTGCTTGGTCGCGACCTCGGCGAGGTAGCTCTTGCGCTCCTCCGACATCAGCTTGCCGACCACGCCGACCGCGAGCGACGCGTCCGGCACGTGGACCGTAGATCCCGCGTAGGCCGGTGCGATCTTGACGGCGGTGTGCTTGCCGCTCGTGGTCGCGCCGCCGATCAACAGCGGCGTCGTCATCCCGCGTCGCGTCATCTCCGCCGCGACGCCGATCATCTCGTCGAGCGAAGGCGTGATCAGACCCGAGAGCCCGATCAGATCCGCCTTCATCTCGATCGCCGTGTCGAGGATCTTGTGCGCGGGGCACATCACGCCGAGATCGGTGACCTCGTAGCCGTTGCAGCGCAGCACGACGCCGACGATGTTCTTGCCGATGTCGTGAACGTCACCTTTGACGGTGGCGATCACCATCTTGCCCTTGGCGGTAGAGACGCCGGTGCGCAGCTTCTCCGCATCCATCAACGGCTCGAGGATCGCGACCGCTTTCTTCATCACGCGCGCGCTCTTGACGACCTGCGGCAAGAACATCTTGCCGGACCCGAACAGCTCGCCGACGATGTTCATCCCGTCCATCAGCGGGCCTTCGATGATCAGCAGCGGCCGCGGATAGATCGCCAGCGCTTCGGCGATGTCTTCGTCGATGAAGTCGGTGATGCCGTTGACGAGCGAGTGCGCGAGCCGGTCCTTGAGCGACAGCTTGCGCCACAGCAGCTCGTCCTCTTTCTTGATCGCCGTGCCGTCCATCGTCTGCGACAGCGCGAGCAACCGCTCCGTGGCATCCGCGCGTCGATTCAGCACGAGATCTTCGATCGCCTCGCGCAGGACGGGCTCGAGCTGCTCGTAGACCGCGAGCTGGCCGGCGTTGACGATCGCCATGTCCATGCCGGCTTTGATCGCGTGATAGAGGAACACCGAGTGCATCGCTTCGCGCACGCGCGGCGACGTCCGGAACGAGAACGATAGGTTCGACACACCGCCGGAGATCTTGACGCCCGGCAGCTCCGCTTTGATCCGGCGCACGGCATCGATGAAGTTCACCGCGTATGGATCGTGCTCTTCGATGCCGGTGCCGATCGTGAGGATGTTCGGATCGAAGATGATGTCCTCGGCGACGAACCCGACCTGCTCGGTCAGGATCTTGTAGGCGCGCTTCGCGATCGACACGCGATGATCGACGCTCGTTGCCTGCCCGGTCTCGTCGAAGGCCATCACGACGACCGCCGCGCCGAACTTGCGGACGATCGTCGCCTGCCGGATGAACTCGGCCTCGCCCTCCTTGAGCGAGATCGAGTTGACGACGCCCTTGCCCTGCAGGCACTCGAGCCCGGCTTCGATCACCGAGAACTTCGACGAGTCGACCATCACCGGGATCCGCGCGATGTCCGGCTCGCTCGCGATCAGGTTCACGAACCTGCGCATCGCGGCGACGCCGTCGAGCATGCCCTCGTCCATGCAGACGTCGAGGATGTTCGCGCCGCCTTCGACTTGCTGCCGCGCGACCGCGACCGCCTCGTCGTACTTGTCGTCTTTGATCAGGCGGCGAAACACGGCCGAGCCCGTGACGTTCGTCCGCTCGCCGACGATCACGAAGTTAGTCTCCGGCGTGATCGTCAGCGCCTCGAGCCCCGACAGCCGCGTGAACTTCGGCGGCGCCGGCACGCGCCGGGTCTGCACACCGTCGACGGCTTTGCGGATCGCGGCGATGTGCTCGGGACGCGTCCCGCAGCAGCCGCCGACGAGGTTCAGCATGCCTTCGCGCGCGAAGCTGCCGAGCACCTGCGCCATGTGCTCGGGCGTGTCGTCGTACTGGCCGAACTCGTTCGGCAGGCCCGCGTTCGGGTAACACGCGACGCGCAAGCCGGCGATCCGCGCGAGCTCCGCGACGTGCGGCCGCATGTCATCGGCCCCGAGCGCGCAGTTGATGCTGACCGCGAACAGATCGGCGTGGCTGATCGAGTTGAAGAACGCCTCGATCGTCTGACCGGACAGCGTGCGACCCGAGCGATCGGGAATCGTCACCGACGCGATCACCGGCACTCGCCGGACGCCCTGCGCGAACAGCTCGGAGAACGCGTAGAGCGCGGCCTTGCAGTTCAGCGTATCGATATGGGTCTCGGTCAGCAGCAAATCGACGCCGCCCTCGATCAGCGCACGCGCTTGCTCGCCGAACGAGGTCGCGAGCTCGTGAAACGTGATCGCGCGTGCGCCCGGGTCGTTGACGTCGGGCGACAGCGAGGCAGACTTCGTGGTCGGGCCGATCGATCCGGCGACCCACCGCGGCCTGCCATCTTCACGCTCCGCGCGATCGGCGGCGCGCCTCGCACACTGGGCGGCGGCGACGTTGAGGTCGTGAACGACGCTCTCGAGGCC
>JAQBQF010000002.1 GCA_028287115.1 Myxococcales bacterium | reverse complement strand
GGTCTTGCTCGCCGAGGCGAAGGCGCAACGAGCAGAGGCAGCGCAGGGCGAAGCCCAGGCCCTCGCCGGCTTGCGCGCGGTCACGGCCACGCCGGATGCCGACATCGACGATGCTCCGCTCGCCGCGGTCGACCAACCGGTTCCCGATGCCAGGTTCGTTGCCGCCGGTGCCCAGCGGCGACCGCAGGCCATCGCCGCAAAATCCGGTGCGGCCGCGGGAGACGAGCTCGCCGCGCTCGAGCACGCCCAATATTATCCGGACATCGCACTGATCGGCAGTGCCGTGGTCTCGCACGCGCAAGGCGTCGATGATCCACCGAGTGCGTTTGCGTACGATCCATACCGCCGGACCGGCGCGGGGCTCGTGCTCGGGGCGCAATGGACGATCGAACCGTGGAACACGAAGGCCCGGGCAGATCGCGCCAGCGCGGATGCCCGTAGGCTGCACGCACAGTCGGATCTCGCCGCGATCGGGGCTCGGTACGATGCCGAGACCGCGCGGTCCGAAGCGCAGTCAGCACACGACAAAGTTGTAGCCTCCGATGCGGGCGAAAAAGCGGCGCGGACCTGGCTCGCATCCGTGCTGCAAAATGAAGCAGTCGGCACCGCAGAAGCCAGGGACCTTGCAGATGCCTACCTCGCGTGGTTCCAGATGAGGGCTCGGTGGGCAACCTCGGTGTTCCAGTGGAACGTCGCTGTGGTACGCCTCGGTCGGGCCACCGGTGAATTCCGTGCCGGGGGCCATCGTCCAAGGTAGGAACTCACCCATGAAACGCGCCTTGATCCTCAGCATGATTCTCGCCGCTTCGGCCCTGCCAGCGTTTGCCGGTCCCGACACGGCTGCCAAACCCGCCGAACAGAAACTCGCCAAGCCCGGCCCGGGCACGCAGAGCGTCAAGTCGGCGAACGAGAAGATCGCCTCGCTGCTCAAGCAGAAGGCCGCCGCCGGATCGAAAGAAGAGAAAGTGCTCGCCACCAAGGTCACGACCTCGGTGCGCGACTTCCTCGATATCGACGAGCTCGGCAAGCGTGCGCTGGTCGACAAGTGGGCCAAGCTGACGCCCGCGCAGCAGACCGAGTTCTTGACCACGCTGCGCTCGTTGATCGAAGACAATTATGTCCACGGCCTGCGCTCGAATCTCGAATATTCGATCGATTACGCGGGCGAGACCGCAGATAAAGACGGCAGCACGATCGTCACGACCTGGATCAACACCAAGCGGCACAACCGGCCGTACAAGATCGAGGTCGATTACGTCCTCAAGAGAGACGGCGACAAGCTCAAGGCGTGGGACGTCAAGACCGACGGCGTCGGTCTCGTCGAGAACTACCGGACGCAATTCAACAAGATCATCGACCGCGACGGCTTCGGCGGCCTGATCGCGAAGATGAAGAAGAAGCAAGGCGCGACCGGTACCTGAGCGTCCACCTCGGACCTCACGGTAAAGGCCACGGCTGCGACTAGCCCTGGGTCGCGGTTGGTGCATAGATCGGCGCGATGTCGCTGCATCCACCATTCCGCGAAGCCGCCGAAGTTTGGCTGTCCGAAGATCCGGATTCGAAGACCGCCGGAGAGCTACGCGCGCTGATCAAGCGCTACGACGCCGGCGAGGACGCGGCGCGGCGCGAGCTCCGCGAGCTCTTCGAAGGCCAGCTCGAGTTCGGCACCGCCGGCCTGCGCGGCATCCTCGGCTGCGGACCGCAGCGGATGAACCGCGTGCTCGTCCGCAAGGTCACCGCGGGGCTGGCAGCGTATTTGCGACGGCTCGTGCCCGAGGCCGGCACACTCGGCGTCGTGATCGGCCACGATGCGCGTCACAACTCGCGCGTGTTCTCCGAGGACACCGCGCGGATCCTCGCGGGCGAAGGCATCAAGGTCTACCTCGCGCATCGTCCGTGGCCGACGCCGACGACGGCATGGGCGGTGACGACGCTGGGCGCGGCCGCCGGCGTGATGGTCACGGCGAGCCACAACCCGCCCGCCTACAATGGGTACAAGGTCTACTGGAGCAACGGCGCGCAGATCGTTCCGCCGCATGACGTCGGGATCGCCGAAGCGATCGGCAAGATCGGCCGCAGCGATCAGCTCGCGATGCCGGAGCTCGCGGAAGCTCGGCGTCAGGGCCTCGTCGTCGATCTCGACGAAGCGCTGCACGATCGCTACCTCGCCGATGTCGTCGCGTTGCGTGCGAGTCCGTCGCTCGACGTAAGTAAGCTCGTGGTCGCATTTACGCCACTCCATGGTGTCGGCGCGCTTTCGGTCGAACCGGGCATGCAGCGCGCCGGCTTTGCCGCCGTTCACACCGAGCCCGCGCAGCGCGATCCGGATCCCGATTTTCCGACCGTCGCGTTCCCCAATCCCGAGGAGAAAGGCGCGATGGATCTCGTCCTCGCCCTCGCCAACAGGATCAAGGCCGATCTCGTGCTCGCAAACGATCCCGACGCGGATCGACTGTGCTGCGCGGTTCCGGAAGGCGCGAGCTATCGCCTGCTCACCGGCGATCAAGTCGGCGCGCTCCTCGCGGACTATCTGCTCGAAGTCGGACCGAAGGACAAACGCATGGTCGCGACGACGATCGTGTCTTCACAGCTCTTGTCGTATCTCGCCGAGCAGGCGGGCGCCGACTATCGCGAGACGTTGACCGGCTTCAAGTGGATCGGGAACGCGGCGATGGACTACGAGAAGCAGACCGGAGGTCGCTTCGTCATGGGCTACGAAGAGGCGCTCGGCTACTCGGTCGGCCCGCTCGTCCGTGACAAAGACGGCGTGTCGGCGGCGATCATCTTTGCCGAGCTCACCGCCTGGAATCACGCACGCGGCAAGACCGTGCTCGATCATCTCGACGACATCTATCGGCGCGTCGGGCTGTTCGTCACCGAGCAGGTCTCGCTGACCAAGCCCGGCTCCGAAGGTCTCGCTGAGATTCGCGCCGCGATGAAGCGATTCCGTTCACAGCCGCCGAAGGACGTCGGCGGCCACGCCATCGAGCAGGTCAACGACCTCAGCAAGGGCGAAGGCGGGCTACCACCTTCCGACGTGCTCGTGTTCAAGCTCGCCGGCGGGCGCCGGGTGATCATGCGGCCCTCGGGCACCGAGCCCAAGCTCAAGAGCTACTACGAAGTGCGCGTTCCGGTCGGCGATCAGGAATCGATCGCCGATGCGCGCAAGCGCGGCCTCGCGGATCTCGGCAAGCTGCGCGACGCGCACCAGGCGCTGTTCTGAACGCCGAGCCGGCCAGGAACGTGCCAGAGCAGATCAACCGCCAAGGCGCAAAGGCGCCAAGCTCAGCGGAGCGGCCATCGATCGGCCGAGAAGCGCATCGTCGTTCGAACTGCTTTCGCGACCGCGCAGCGATATTCATCGATGCGCAGATCATCCGATCGAGAATCCTCGTCTGACCTTGGCGCCTCGGCGACTTGGCGGTTATCTCCCTTCGGCGATGTTGATGCACTGATGCGCCGATCGGGCGCGCCGTCCAGGCCGCGGGTCACGGTAGCAGCGCGAAGAACTTGTCCATCTGGGCCTTCTGCTTCGGCGGCATGTACTCGAAGTTGCGGCCGCGGTCGATGATCTCCCAGAACTCTTTGGACTCGACGCGCTCGAGCTGCTCGCGGATGCCCTTCAGGCGCTCGCGATCCTCGCCGGCCATGTCATTGGCGATCTTGACGGCGCGATCGCCGGCGCCGGCCGCGAGGTAGTAGCAAGCGAGCTTGATCTGCGCCTTGCGGATCCCGGCGAGCCCGTGATCGATCTTGTCCTGCCGGAGTGGCTGATCGAGCTCGAGGAACATATCGAGCATCCTGCCGTCGAGGTCTTTGCTCTGCGCGTGCGCGTACTCGCAGAGCGCAGAGACATCGTAGGCGACGGTCTCCGTGACAAAGCCGAGCTGCATCTCGAAGCTCGTCCGCCCGTAGTAGATCATGTGGTGAACGCCTTCGAGTGCGAGATCGTGCGCGTTGCCTCGGATCATGCTCTCGACGAGCAGCCGGTACTGATTGAGCACGTTGTACGCGGTGCGTACGGCGCGCGCGTTGAGAGTCGCGCGCAGGTAGCTGTTCATGAACTTGAACGCGAGCTCGACGACCTTGCGATCTTTCTTCGCGAGCGCCGCCTCGCCGACGTAGCGCGTATCGATCGCGATCAGATAGTTAATGTCGGGCATGTCGGCCTGCGCCTCGGCGTAGATCCGCATGTACTGGCGCAGCGCCTTCCACTCGAGCCAGCGCTGGTCCGCCTCGAGCTCGCGCAGCGACTCGGGGTCCATCGCGACGAAGTCCGGGTTATCGCGGATGCCCTCGTTGATCTGGAACCAATGCTGCTGAGCGCGGCCTTTGACGTCGAGATACGCGACGACGAAGTCTTTGATCGCGTCGACGGCGCGGCTCGCGATGATCTTGTCCTTGCCGGAGATCGAGTTCGACGTGATGTCGGTCAATTCCTCGAGCGCCGAGATCGCCGGGCCTTGCGCGTCTGCGATGAACTGCGGATCGCGCGATGCCGCCGCGGTAGCGACATCGGAGGCCGCGTCGTGCTCGATGCGCCCGATCAGATTGACCGGCTCGAGGAAGCGGAACACGTACGCGAAGTACGGCAGCATCATGATCAGGCCGAACGCGCACGCGCACATCATCGAGAACACCGCGGCGCGCGGCACGAACTCGTTGTGCAGCGAGAGCGACAGCGCCACTCCGACGACGCACGTCACGACGTAGTACGCCATCACGCCGACGTTCCGGCGATCGCGAAGGAACATCTGCGCGACGCCCGTGTAGCGCTCGGCCGTCAGTTGCACGAGGAGCGAGACGACGGTGATCACGATACCGAGCACGGCGGCCGTCATGCCGGCGAGCCCCGACAGCGCGTCGGAGATCAGCGTCGGCTCGAACCGGAGATACCGCCCCGGTGCGCTTGCCGGCTTGGGGTCGGAGATCCCGCCGGTCACGTGGTGGTCGAGGAAGTAGAGCGAGCAGAAAATCAGCAGTGCGATGCCGCCGAGGATCGCCATCGGGACGAGCCACAACCGCAGGCCGCTGCGATGAGGTCCGCGCTTGGGCCTACCCGGAGGAGTCACAGACGAACGATAACCTACTGGAGGAGCGCGGTGGGCACTGCGCCTGGCGTCGGTGCACCGAACATCGCGGTGGTGTCCCACGTCGTGGTGGTCTGCTCGCTCGTCTCGTCGTCGCCGTCGATGCCGTTACCGCTGTTCAATTGGGTTTCGTGTCCGGTCTCGAGCATCAGGCGCTTGGTCGATTTTCCCGCGGCGGGGGCGGTCGCCTGCGCCGGTAACGTGTTCGCGTCGGTGGCATACATCGCGCCGCTCTGAGAGACGCCGCTCTTGCTGACGACCGCGTTGGCCGGTGTGGGCACGCCCGCGAGCACCATGTCGACGTCTTTGACCAGCGGCGCGTATCCGTCCCACTGGAACAACACGACGATCTCGCCCGTGTCGGTCAAGGATGGCGTGCTACTCGCGAGCACGGTCAGGGTGGCATCGGCGATCGAGTAGGTCGGCGCGACCCCGTACGTGGTCGTGAAGAGCGCCGCCGTCCCGATCGCGACCGTGACGACCCCGTGTGCATCGATCGTGCTGCCGGCGGGAAACTTCGCGATGAAGTCTCCCGAGAAATTGTTGGCCATTGCGGTCGCGACCCCGAGCGGCAGCTTGAAATAGTTTCCGTTGTCCGAGACGTAGTACTGCGACAGATCGACCGGCGCCGTCGTCGGATTTACGATCTCGATGTACTCCTTGCCCGAGCCAACCAGCACGACCTCGGACAGCAACAGCGGGGTCGTCGCTTGCTGGATCGGTGCATCGCTGCCCAGGGCCTGCCCGTCATGGATCACCCGCCCATCGGTCTGGTTGGCGTCTCCGGAGTTGCCGCTGCCATCGTTGGCGCGGTCCATCCCAGCGCTTGCGCATGCTGCGAGCGGGAGGACGCAGGACAGGACGACAAGCCGCATGGCCAGGGGCGTAACCCACCAGCCGGGGCGCCAGCAAGCGGAAACTGAGCACCCGAAGAGCCGAAGGGAAGGCTTAACTTTGGTAAGGTCGCGACCTCTAACAAGGAGCCCGCCGTGAGTGAAGTCACCCTCGAAGAGCGTGGTCGAGCGCTCGAGAATCAGTTCTACGACAAAGAGAACAAGGACAAGCTCTCGGCGATGAAGTCCAAGCTCGATTCGCAACGCAGCAAGGACGAGCTGCGCAAGGTCTCGGGCATGTCCGACGAGGCCGTGCTCGACAAGCTCGTCGGGCTCGGTCTGCGCGCGAACACGATCGCGGCGCTCTCGCTGGTGCCGCTGATCCAGGTCGCCTGGGCGGATGGAACGATCCAGGACAACGAGCGCACGGCGATCTTGCAGGGCGCTCACGGCAAAGGGCTCGAACAGGGCACCGATGGGTACGAGCTCCTGCAGTCGTGGCTCAAGCGCCAGCCCGCCGACGAGCTGTTCCAGGCGTGGGAGGCGTACATCAAGGCCCTCGCGTCACAGCTCAACGACGAGCAGAAGCGGCTCCTGAAGAATCAGATCGTCGGCTTCGCGAAGATGGTCGCGGCCGCAGCAGGCGGCATCCTCGGATTCGGAAAAGTCTCCGCGTCCGAAGAAAAAGTCCTGCAGCGTATCGAAGCTGCCTTCAAGCACTGATGAAGGTCCTCGGTCGCACCGGGGTCAAGGTCTCCCGCGTCGCACTCGGTGCGATGGCTTTCGGGGGCGAGGCGGACGAGGCCGCGGCCGCGCAGATCTGGCGAGCGGCGCGCGATGCCGGCGTCAACTTCGTCGACACCGCGGACGTCTACAACGAGGGACGCTCCGAGGAGATCGTCGGACGCCTGATCGGCAGCGAGCGCGACGAGCTCGTGCTCGCGACGAAGGGCTACTTCCCGATGGGAAAGGGGCCCAACGCACGAGGCGCGTCGCGCTATCACCTCGTGCGCGCGGTCGAGGCCAGCCTGCGTCGACTTCAGACCGATCGGATCGACCTCTACTACTTGCATCGGTTCGATGACGCGACCGCGCTCGACGAAACGCTGCGCGCCCTCGAGGATCTGGTCCGTGCCGGCAAGATCCTCTACCCCGCATGCTCGAACTTCGCCGCGTGGCAGGTCGCGCAGGCGCTCGGCGTCGCGCGTGCGGAGCACTTGGCACCCGTGGTCGCGATCCAGCCGATGTACAACCTCGTCAAGCGCACGGCGGAGATCGAGATCCTGCCGATGGCGCACTCGCTCGGGATCGGCGTCGTCGCATACAGCCCGACGGGCGGCGGCCTGCTGACCGGCAAGTACGGCGTCGGCGTGCAGCCGCCGCGCGGTCGGCTCCTCGATACGAAGATGTACACGGTGCGCTACGGCGACCCTACGAACTACGAGATCGCCCAGCAGTTCACCGCACTCGCGGCGGAGCTCGCCATCGCACCGGCGACGCTCGCGGTCGCGTGGGTGGCTTCGCATCCGTCGGTGACGTCCGTGCTCGTCGGCGGCCGAAATCTCGAGCAGCTCGCGCCGACCCTCGCGGCGATCTCCGTCGAGCTCGATGAAGCGACGCGCGCGAAGATCAGCGCGCTGTCACCCGCCCCACCACCCGCCACCGACCGCAACGAAGAGAGCTCCGCGCACAACTACGGTGCGCGGTGACGCGTTAGCGCAGAATCGTGAATCGATACAACAGATAGACGAGCGCGCAGGCGAGGCCGATCAAGCCCAGGATGACCTGATACGGCGCCACCTTCTTGGCGAACTCGTTCGCCTTTGTTTCGGCAGTGGAATCCCCAGGGATCCACTTCGCGATTTGCGGCATTCCGAACAAGAAACCAAGCAGGATCGAGCACGCGATGACACCCCACAGCGAGACCAGGAACAGCGGCTTCAGCCGATTGAAGTCCGCCAGCAGAGAAATCCATTTGAGGATCCACCAGATGCCGCACGCGAGCATCGCGACCCCGATGAACGCTTGATACGGGGTCAGCTTGTCGATCATCGCCTTGGCATCGGGCTTCTTCGAGATGATCAGGCTCGAGATGGCCAAGATACCGCCGACAATGAGTAAGAGCGGAGTGATGAGATCCATGGTTCCCTCACGCGCGTAAACGCGTGCTTCGATCGTACGGGGGTGCCTGACCGGAATCAACCGCGTCGACGAGGGAAGGCCTCAGTACGCGTCGGACATCATCAAATTGACGTGTGGACGTCGTCGCCAAGGCCCGCGCGCGGCCTTCAGCTCGTCGACGCCGTCGCCCGAGAGGCGCGAGAGCTCGTCGGACCAGCGGCGCGCTAGAGCCGGATCGAGACGCTGCGCTGCACGAGATCCCCACAGCAACAGCTGGCCGCGGCGATACGCCTCGGTCTCCGCTGCGAGCCCCGCGTGGACATGCGCGATCGCGCGATCCGCGGCGCCTTCCTCGAGTGCGAGCCACGCCGCGGTGATCCGCAGCGACGGATCCTCCGGCGCGATCGCGACAGCACGTTCGATCGCGATGCGCGCGGCGGCGACATCGTGTGCACCTTCGTACGCGCGCGCTGCATCGTGAACGTGCAGCGTCGCGGCATCATGAGGCGCGGCGAAGTCATCGCGTGTGGTCGCGTCGAAGCCGGAGCCCGCGGATTCACCGAGGTGCCATGCGCCGGCCGGCCCTGCCCAGCTCCAGCGCAGCTCGGCCCACGTACCCTCGCAACACGGCGCGCGATCGACGCCGACCCATGCGGACCGCGAAGCTGGTGCGATCACGGCGCAATGCACGTTCGCCGATTGCGCGACGATCGCACCGAGATGACGCGACAGCTGCGGTGCGGCGACGTCCCGGCGATCGCCGAGAAATCCCGCGAGCGTGCGGGCGGTGAGTGGTGCGGTCCGCGCCTCGACGAGGCCGCGCAGACGCTGCTCGCGCCGGTCCGAATGGATCGACCATGCCGCGGAGGCCGCGAACTCTCCCGCCTGCAGCGACGGCGAGCGATAGCGATTCGCACACACGAGATACGAGCCGTGCGCGCGCACGACATCGACGTGAGGACCGGCAAGCTCGAGCACGAGCGCGGACTTCTCGCGCGCCGAACCGATGGCGATGCCCCAGCTCGACGAGGCCTTGAGCTCGCGCGCGATCCGGACGGCATCGTCGAGCGTCTCCGCCCGCCGCGCGATCGAATGCACGAGATCGACGATCATCGTGCCGCCGAACGTGACGTCGCGATGCCATCGGGTGTGCGGCGCGAGGACGAGCCCGGCTTCGTTGACGACCGTCACGACCGGCGTGTCGGCACCGCGCGTCGCGAAGAACCCGTAGCTCTGACCGTGATCCGGTTTGCACACGACGAATGCCGGCGCGGCATCCCAGACGCCGACGCCCGGAAAATCGAAGTTGCGCGCGAAGAGCAGCTCGCCGCTTTCGGTGGCGTCGCCCCAGGCGATCACGGTCGAACACGCGGGCACGGCGGCCGCTGCCGCGCGCCCGGCGATCGCGTGCGTGAACGGACCGAGGCGCGCGCGGGCGACGAGCGAGACGCAGTTCTGCATCGAGTCCATCGTCGCGAGTGCAAGCAGTCCATCGCGCTTCGAGCCGAGCTCGCCGGCCGCGGCGACCGCATCGACGAAGGCACGCGAGCGCTCGGCGAAGTCCGCGGGACGATCGCGAAGGAGCCGCGCTTGCCAGGCCGTCGCGAGGCCGCGCACCGCCGTGCGTCCTGCGAGACCGGCGATGCCACGCATGTCGCCGGCGAGCGTGCGCTCGGGCATCGTCTTGTAGAACGCGAGTAGCGCCGCCGCTTCTCGCGCGGCGAGGCGGCCATGCTGGGCGCCCATTTCGGCCTGCGTCCCGACGAGACGTGCCATCCACAGAGGTTTCGGTTGCGTCATGGTCGTTTCCTCGATCGTTTGCGTTTGGGCCGCAGCGGTTCGATCACACGCGCCGCCAGCTCTTCGAGCACGCCATCCGGCCGCGCGATGCCGAGGACGTGATGCACGAGCACGCCATCGACGACCGCCAGCACGAGATCGACGACGCGCTCCGGATCGCATGGCAGCACTTGCTTCCGCGCGATCCCACCGCGCAGATCCGCGACCAGCGCATCGCGCGCCGCGACCACGATCCGTCGCTCGCGATCGAGCACGGAGGCGAAGTCGCGACCGCCGACTGCCCACAACTGAAACAGGCCGCCGATCAGCTCGGGGCGTTCGCGATGGAACGCGATCGTCGCATCGACCACCTCGCGGAGCCGATCGAGCGGATGCTCGAGCTTGGCGACACGCGTGACGACCAGCTCGGCCAGGGTCTGATACGTCTGATCGAGCACGGTCTCGAACACCGCGCCGAAATCGGGGAAGTAGAAGTAGAGCGTCGGCCGCTTGACGCCGAGCGCCTCGGCGAGCTCGCGCATGGTCGTCTGCATGCCGCGGGCGCGCAGGACCTCGAAGGCGGCGCGCGCGAGCTCCGCGCGGCGGGCGAGATCGGGACGACGTGGCATAACCTGACAAGGTGTCAATACTCGAAAGCTGACACACTGTCAACGTACGATGGGGAAGCCGTGCGGCTGCTGCCGCGTATGAGTAAGGTGAAGGTTGTCCGAGAAAAGCGGCCACGCGCCCACGTGTGTGTGCCGGTCGTGTACGCTGCGAGCCGACGACCGTGGAGCTAGTCGTGTCTCGCGATGATGTAGTGATGCAGCGGCCGGAGGACCTCCACTTCGTGGTCCCCGTGTTCCATACGCCCACGGCGTGCTGCGGAGCCGCGACCGCCTACTTGCTGCGACGGATCGCCTATCGTGCGGGCGCCTACGCGCCGGGCATCCAGGAGCTGATCTTTCACGAGCTCAACACGTCGCGCGAAGGCGGCACGATCGAGAAGGTCCAGCGCTGGTTCAACGGCCGCGTCAGCTCGCTGCACGAGCTCGGCTACCGGCTACAGTGCCGCCGCGTCTCGACACCGACCGCCGCGATCCTCGACTGGGTCAAGCAAGGCCGCGGCTATCGCGGCGCGATGATCCCGACCAACTTCAGGAAGCTGCATCCCGAGCCCAACGCGGCCGGTGGCGACATTCCCGATGACGCGGTCGCGCACGCGATCGGCCTCACGATGGACAAGCTCGATCCGAACAGCACCGACGACCTCGTGATGATCGATCCGTGGCCGGGCGTCCAAGGCGGCGCCAAGGACCGCGCGAAGGTCTCCGCGGCGCTCGAGTCGGCCAGCCGCGATCGCGGTTATCACGCGCTGGTCTACTTCTGGGTCGGCTGGTCGTAACGCTTACTGGATCGTTCCGAGCTCGACGAACGCGTGGTCGTTCATGATCTCGTAGGGGCGATCTTCGATCGAGATGTTGCCTTTGCCGTCGAAGCGTTGCACCTGCAGGAGACCCATGCCGAAACCCATCGGGCCCTGCGAGTAGTAGTTGATCGACAACCGATACGGGCCCGCGTGCGGCTGGCCTTGGATCGTGAAGCACTCCGGTCCGTATCCGGTCGTGATGTCCGCGTACAGCTCGCCGCCCGACGGCAGCGCCTTGCTCGCGTAGTACGCGTGACCGCCGTGCGCATCCTGGATGTGGAAGTCGACGTCGTTCGCATCGGTCTCCCAGTACAGGATGAAGCGTGTCGACGGCGTGGTCGGCAGCTTGATGCCGCCGTGACGCGCGAGTGCGATCTCGATCTCGCCGCGCTTGCCGGGAACGTGCGCGGCATACGCGGCGCCGATCATGCCGGCATCCTCGCCGAGGACGCGATCTGCACCGGCAAACCGGTCGGACGGATACGGCTGATCGAGACCCGCGATGATCGCCGCGAACGCTTCGGCGTAATCGCCCTGACGTAGCAGCGCATAGGCGAGCAAGCGATGTCCGGTGACGTGGTCGGGGCGATCCTCGACGGCGCGGCGATAGGTATCGATCACGAGCGAGCGCGTTCCACCACCGAGTCGAGCCTGATGCGTGCCGACGCGTTCGAGGCGCTCGCCGGCGAACCGGCGCATGTCGGCGCGCCCCGGGAACAGATCGATGATCGAGCCGTAGACGCGCGCGGCCGTAGCGGTACTGCCCTTGGCCTCGAGCGCGTCGCCGAGCCCGATCAGCGCGAGCACATCGCCGGGTGCGCGCGCATGCCAATCACGCGCCTTGCCGAGCGCGCCGTCGATGTCGTGATGAGCGATCGCTTGTTCGATCGCGGCGAGATCGCCGGTGAGCGCCACGGGCGCGTCCTTCGGCGGCCATGCTTCGGTGCTCTGGTTGTGATCACGCTGCTCGAGTGCTTCGCCCGAGTTGTCTCCAGCGACGCGGCTCCGTGACTGATCGGCCGGCGCGACTGCTCGAGGAGACATCGGCCGTGCAGGCGCAGGTTCCGGACGCGGCGGCGGCGGTGGTGGCTGGGTCTGCGAGGTCGGTGGTCGCATCGCGGTAGCGCTGCTGCCCGCCGCGGCACCTGGCCCCATGTCGCGAGCGGATCGCCTGTCGAACGATTCGGTCGAGACGTCGGCCTTGGCTTCCGGCTTGGCTTCCATCGCCTTGTCGGGTTCGCCACCTTCATCCGCTTGTTTTTCGATGTCGCCGTCGTCGATTCGGCCCTTGCCACCGTGACCCGTCGACAACGCAACGGCATCGTCTTTGAACCCCGTCTTCTTCGCTTTCTCGCGCGTTTGCGGTGAAGCGATCGTCACCGGCATCGGTTGGGCGAGCTCCATCTTGCGATGCAGACGCTCGATGCCGTTCGCGCCGACGACGAGCACATCGGCTAGCGACGTACGGTTGATGCCGTAGCGCGCGTAGTCTGCATCGGACTCGAGGACGAGCATCGAGGTCTCGCTCGACACGACGCGCGATGCGACTGACTTATGCGCGATCTGCGTACGCAATGCTGCGCGTTCGTCCGGCTTGGCATTCGCGAGCTTCGCTTCGAGATCCTCGATCTCCGCGGCGGCCACGGCTCGCTCCACGAGCGGCTGCGTGCCCGACAGCGTCGCGATCGTGTGCTGGTGTCCCGCGATCGAGATTTCGAGCGTCTGCTTCGGTTGGGCGAGCTTCGCGTAGATCATCGCATGCGTGCCCGGGCGCGCACTCGTGATCGTGCGCGGATACACCCACGACGCGCCGGGAACCTCGACGGCGAGATCGACCGAGACCGGCTCGCCAATCGCCTGCGCGACTTGGTCGACACCCGTGTCGAGATCGAGCACGGCGCCGGTATGCGGCAAACCTGCGCGAACGAGCGCGGTCGCAGCTTTCTCGTCGCGCAAGCCGCCTGCGAGCACGACATCGAGACGATCGACGCTCACAGCCTTGAGCTCGGCGATCTTCGCCGCAAGCGCCGCGCCTTCCGAGCCCGCCGTGATCACGCCATCGGTGACGACCACGACGCGCGCCTCGGGCGACTGATGCGAAATCGACGCGAACGCTTGTCCGAGATCCGAAGCACCCGCGGCGCCGCGCTCGAGGAGCTTCTTGACCGCGGCGTCACCAAAGTCCGCGACTCGGCCCGTGAACAGCAGCTCCGTATCCTGATCGAACGCGACGACCTGCACCGGGAGCGCGTCGCCATAGCGCGTGCGCAGATCCGTCACGAGCGTCCGCACCGATGCGACGTAGCTCGCGTAACCGAGCGCACGCGACGCGCTGGTATCGACGAGCAGCGTCACGCCCTTCGGGGCCTCGGCGATGACGGCGCCATCGAACACGGTGACCTGCGCCGCGACGACGTTGCCCGCGGCCAATGCGGCTGCGCTCGTGGTCACGCTCGAGGTGAAGTCGCGGTCGGGCTGCCAGTTGCGTTCGTCGAGGCGCTGCTCGGTGTGCTTGCCGTCGGCGCCCGTCACGCCGAGGCTGACCTGGACGTGCTCGATCTTCGGCAGCCCGCGCAGCGGCAACATGTATTGCGCGCCCGGCAGCTCCTGGCTGTAGCTGATCACGATGTGCTTGTCCGCCTTCGCCGGGATCGGGAACACCTTCGCCGTGAACTGATTGCCCGCGGCCTTCTCGAGCAGCGCAGGATCTTGCCGGCGATGCAGAAAGTCGTCATAGGCGCGGCGCGCGATCATCTTCTCGACGACCTCGGCCTCCATGAACTTGCCGTCGTTCTCCATCGCGAACCGCGAAACTGCAGCGTTTTGCGGCAGGGTGATCTGGAACGTGCCCTCGCGCCGCCGATCCTCGGGATTGTGGAAGTAGAGATGCAGCTCGGTGAAGGCGAGTGGGCCTTCGAACACGGCCTTCGCCTCGACCTTGGTGAGCAGGAGCCCACTGCCATCGGACGCGGTCAACGACCACGGCGGCACGATCTCGTCGCGCACCGTTCCCGAGGACGCGATCGAGACGGTCGCCGCCGTCAGCGGAACCGCGACGACTTCGGCGGGCGTCGTCGACTGCGGCGGCGGCGTTCCGGAGCATGTGGCTCCGAGGGCAAACAAGCTGGTCGTGAAGCGCGAGAACCACAGGCTCGAACGGATCGGCATGGCGATCCAAACGCACGATCAGCTGAAGCGGCCTATCCGGCTCTGCTGCGCATCATCACCGGCCATGTCGGAGGTCCGACCGCCGCGGCGTGGGAGAAACCACAATCGCAACACGCGGTTGCAATTTGGACCGCGACCGCACGCAACCGTTTACGATGATGGTCGAGAACCTTCCCGATGCGCATCGCCTTCATCATCGTCACCTTCCTGTCGCTCGCGGCATGCACCAAGCAGAACCCGAACGTCTGTTGCACCAGTACAGCCGACTGCGCGGCGCAGGGCCTGCCCGACATCACCGGGTGTGGCGGCGGTCTCGTATGTCGTGGCAATCAATGTATCGCCGAGACGTGCGCGGCCTCGACGGACTGCGATGCCGCCGCGAAGTACTGCATCAATCAATCGTGCGCGGAGATGTGCACGGACGACGCGCAGTGCCCCGGCTTCGGCCAGCCCGCGACCGATCAGTTTTGTGTCGCGGGCGCATGCGTCGCGTGTCGCGCCACGTCTGACTGCCCCGCGAGCGCTTCCGTCTGCGACATGGGCACGTGCCGCGGCTGCACGTCACATGCGGATTGCGCGAGTGACCTCTGCGATCTCGACACCGGGGCTTGCGTCGCTGAAACAACGATCGCGTATGTGACGACCGGCGGTAGCACGACGAGTGGCTGCACGAAGTCCGACCCTTGCCAGATCCAGCGCGCATTCGCCGTAATCGATTCGACGCGCAATGCAATCAAGCTCGGACCCGGAACGCATACTTACTTGGGTACCGACCCGACGGTATTTTCGCCGCTCATTCTATCGGGTTCAAAAACAGCGACGTTATTCGGTCCCGCTAGTCTCGAAGCGTCTCTTAGTGTGTCTGATGGAGCCACCTTGCGCGCTCGCGACATCACGCTCACCGACTCCGATCCGATGAACAGAGATATGAGGCTCCTCTGTAGACCAGTTGCGATCGGCGGACCGATGTCCTATGTCGACTTTGCAAGGGTCGAAACGAATGACTTCCCGCTCGGGGGCGCACCTTGCGTGATGAAGGTGCAGCGGTCAAGACTGCACGCGGTCTACAATGCCGCGTTCGATCTACTTGCCGTGGATGGGGAAGTCGCGGGAATGCTTGGAGCCACCATCAATCGAGGATCGATCCTTACGGTGGATCAAACGGAGTTCAACGGAGGGTACGCTGGCATGGATCTGCAGCATTACAGCTCCCTGCAGGCGACCAACAGCGTGTTCCGAAATCAAGGAATGCATGGTGCCATTTTCGTGGGCATCAACGTGGCCACCAGCAGCGTCCAGTTCTCGACATTCCACAACACGTTCTGGGGATGTCCGAACGGCACGCCCGTGTTCAGCTCCAAGGACAACTTGTTCTTGAACGAGATCGCCGGTGCACCTGCAAACACGGTCTATGGAACGCAATGCGTTCATACCTACGACCTTGTGAAACCTCAAACTGCGACTCCTGCCGGCAGCAACAACACGCTTGGGATGGACCCGCGATTCAAGGACGCTCTGACCGGGGACTTTCATCTGTTGGCTGGAAGTCCTGCAATCGATACGGCCGATCCAGCTGCGTCCGAGACGATCGACTTTGATGGGACGTCGAGGCCGCAAGGTGCCCACAGGGATGTCGGCGCCTTCGAGTACAAACCCTAGCGATTGCCCGGGTCGATGACGGTGAGCCGCACGCCATGCGGCGCTGCGGAATCGCCGACCAGCGCGACCTTGCCCGTGAGCCAGCCGAGCCACGCCGCGCCGAGTAGGTCTCGGCGCCAGGTCGCAACCGCCGGCAGCTTCGCAACCGCGCTCTCGCCGCGTTCGTCGAACGTTCGCGCAAACTCCTCGGCGTCCGACCGAGTGCCGAGCAGGCGCGGCGCGATCCGGGTTTCGTCGGCGATCACCTGCACGATCGAGATCAACATCTCCGCCCAGCGTTGCGCGCGCACACTCGCCGCTCTGTGCAGCGTGCGCGGGGGTGCCTTGCTCGGCTTTGCTTCCTGCATCGCCGCGATGATGTCCTCGGCGCGCTTGCGCGCATGCTCCGAAAGTCCTTTGATCGAGCGGACGCCGCCGGGCGCCTGCGGGCGCGTCTTCGCGAGCTCGACAAGCACCTTCTCGGTCATCACCTGACCGAGCGGACGATCGAGCTCGATCGCGATGCGCTGCCGCCACGTAGCGAGCTCGATCCCGGTTGACATCGCGTGCGGATCGAGGCCACGTAGCGAACCGATGTGCTCCCACGCGCTCTCCGGCGTCACTTGCGAAGCGGCGACAGCCTCCGCGCCGATCTGCGCGCTCTCCTCGCGCACCCAGGCCATCCGATCTCCGAGTTTGGCCGCGAGCTTCGCATAGAGCGCGGGAAGGTGGCGCACATCGGCGTCTGCATAGACGAGCTGCGCATCCGAGAGCGGCCGCTTCGCCCAGTCGGTCCACTGCATTTCTTTTGCGAGCTGGATCCCCAGTAGATCTGAGGTCAGCGCCGCGAGGCCGACCTGATCGCCGATCCCGCTGAACGCGGCCATCAGCTGGGTGTCGAGGATTCCTGGGATCGTGATACCGAACTTGGTCGCGAGCAGGCCGAGGTCCTGACGCGGCGCGTGTGCGATCACGAGGGGATGGGCCGCGAGCGCCCGGACGACCGGTTCGGCGTTCCCGGCGATCGGATCGACCAGCCGAACCTCCGGAACCTGTGGAACGAACGCCGGTTTCGCCGCATCCCAGTGATCGACCCAGGCGACCTGCAGGAGACAGAGTTGAGGCACGAGCCGATCCGCCGAATTGAACTCGACATCGAAGACGACGAGCGGCGCGCTTGCGATCGCAGCCGCGGTCGCAGCAACGTCGGAAGGCTCTATGACCAGCGCGGACACCGCGTCACCATATCTCCGGATGGCACATGTTCCGCCGTCGACCTGATAGATTCGCCCCGAACCGAGGACCAAGCGAGTACCCATGACCACGAACAGTTTCTCGAGCAAAGCGCAGATCTCCGTCGGCTCCAACAAGGTCGAGCTCTATCGCCTAGATGCCTTGGTCAAACAGAAGGTCGGCGACGTCGAGACCCTGCCCTACTCGCTGCGGATCCTGCTCGAGAACCTGCTCCGATACGAGGACGCCAGAACGGTCCAGCCCGCCGATATTCAAGCGGTCGCGAGCTGGAATCCCAAGGTTCGCGTCGAGCATGAAGTTCAGCTCCGACCGGCGCGCGTGCTGATGCAAGACTTCACCGGCGTCCCGGCCGTGTGCGACCTCGCCGCGATGCGCGACGCGTTCGTCAAGCTCGGACTGCCCGGCAACTCGATCAACCCGCTGCGCGCCGTCGATCTCGTGATCGACCACTCCGTGCAGATCGACGAGTACGGGACGCGCGGCTCGTTCCGCCGCAACGTCGATCTCGAATATCAGCGCAATCACGAGCGCTACCTGTTCCTCCGGTGGGGCCAGCAAGCGTTCGCCAACATGAAGGTCGTGCCGCCCGGCACCGGCATCTGCCATCAAGTGAACCTCGAGTACCTCGCACGTGTCGTGTGGACCGAAGGCGGCGTCGCGTTCCCGGACTCGCTCGTCGGCACCGACTCGCACACGACGATGGTCAACGGCCTGGGCGTGTTCGGCTGGGGCGTCGGTGGCATCGAGGCGGAAGCCGTGATGCTCGGCCAGCCGATGGCGATGCTGATCCCCGAAGTCTTCGGCTTCGAGCTGACCGGCCGGCTACCCGCCGGCGCGACCGCGACCGATCTCGTCCTCACCGTCACGCAGATGCTGCGGAAGAAGGGCGTCGTCGACAAGTTCGTCGAGTTCTACGGGGAAGGGCTCGGCGCGCTTTCGTTGCCCGATCGCGCGACGATCGCCAACATGGCGCCGGAGTACGGCGCGACGATGGGATTCTTCCCCGTCGACGACGAGACGCTCGCGTATCTGCGATTTACCGGCCGGCAAGAAGATCACGTGCAGCTCGTCGAGCGCTACTGCAAGGAGAACCTCTTGTGGCACGACCCGCGCGCGAAGCTGCGGTTCGCGGACACGCTGTCGCTCGATCTGTCAACGGTCGAGCCATCGCTCGCCGGGCCCGCGCGCCCGCAAGATCGCGTGCCGCTCAAGTCGTCGCGCCGGGCGTGGCGACGTGCCGTCGGCGGCATCCTCGGTGACAAGTGCGGCGCCGATGCGACCGCGATCGATGGCTGGTCGAACGAAGGCGGCCACGCGACCGCTCCGGGCACGCTCGGGCAGACGCAATCCGTTTCGACCGAGCACGGCACGTTCCCGATGGGTCACGGTGCGGTCGTGATCGCCGCGATCACGAGCTGCACGAATACTTCGAATCCGTCGGTGCTGCTCGCCGCGGGTCTGCTCGCGAAGAACGCGGTCGCGCGTGGGCTCCAGAGTAAACCGTGGGTCAAGACCTCGCTCGCGCCGGGCTCGCAAGTCGTCACCGACTACTTGAAGCTCGCCGGCGTGATGGATCCGCTCGAGAAGCTCGGCTTCTATCTCGCGGGCTACGGCTGCACGACGTGCATCGGCAACTCGGGACCCGTCGACGATGCGATCGCGGCGGCGGTCAAGGACGGCAACCTCGTCGTGTGCTCGGTGCTCTCGGGCAATCGCAACTTCGAAGGCCGCGTCAACCCGGTCGTCCGCGCGAACTACCTCGCGTCGCCGCCGCTGGTCGTCGCCTATGCGCTCGCGGGCACGATGAACACCGATCTCGATAACGACCCGCTCGGAACGGACAAGGCCGGCAAGCCGGTGTTCTTGCGCGACATCTGGCCGTCGCCGGCCGACGTCGCCGACGCGATGCGAACCTCGATCAAGCGAGAGCAATTTCAAGAGCGCTACGAGCACGTGCTCGACGGCGACGAAGACTGGCGCGCGCTCTCGATCCCGGCAGGCGACACGTTCGCGTGGGATGACAGCTCGACGTACATCCGCAAGCCGAGCTTCTTCGACGATCTCGGCCCGACGCCGAAGCCGCTCACGGATATCCATGGCGCACGCGTGCTCGTGATGCTCGGCGACTCGGTGACGACCGATCACATCTCACCCGCCGGAAATATCGCGAAGGGCTCGCCTGCGGCGCGCTATCTCGACTCCCACGGCGTCAAGCCCGCCGACTACAACCAGTACGGCGCCCGGCGCGGTAACCACGAAGTGATGGTGCGCGGCACATTCGCGAACATCCGGCTCAAGAACTTGATGCTCGGCGGAATCGAGGGCGGTCTGACGAAGCACTTCCCCGTCGGCTCGCAGATGGCGATCTACGACGCGGCGATGAAGTACGCAGAAGAGCGCGTCCAGTTGATCGTGATCGCCGGCGACCAGTACGGCACCGGCAGCTCGCGCGACTGGGCCGCCAAGGGCACGCTGCTCCTCGGCGTCCGCGCGGTGATCGCGAAGAGCTTCGAGCGCATTCACCGCTCGAATCTGATCGGCATGGGCGTGCTGCCGCTCCAGTTCCTGCCCGGCGAGGACGCCGCGACGCTCGGGCTCACCGGCGAAGAGGTGTTCACGATCGAAGGTATCGCGGCCGGCGTGATTCCCAAGAAGAAGCTGACGGTCCGCGCCGGCACGAAGACGTTCACGGCGATCGCGCGCGTCGACACGCCGCAAGAAGTCGAGTACGTCGCGCATGGCGGTATCTTGCAGTACGTGTTGCGCCAGCGTGCCGCCGCGACGCGCCCCTAGCGCTTGAAGAGCCGGAGCCGCGGCTTGCGCTTCGGTGCGAGGCCCCACGCTCGCGCGCGATCCGAGAATGTCGACTTCGGCATCCCGATCGATGCGGCCGCCGAGCGGATCGAGCCGTGCGCCTGGAGGGCGGTCTCCATCGCGCTGCGGATCATCGCCTCGTAAGGCGCGAGACTCGCGAGCTCCGGGGCCGGCGTGCCGTGGGTGCGCTGCCTTCCGAACCCGTGATCCGGAAAGAAGTCGAGCGTCGCCAGCTCGTCGCCGCCGAGCGCGACGGCACGAGCAACGGCGTGCCTGAGCTCGCGCACGTTTCCGGGCCAGCTATACGTCGTCAGCGCGCGCCAGGCTTCGTCGGTAACCGTTCTCCGGCCGTGCTCGACCTCGAGCTCGTCGAGCATCGACTGCACGAGCTCGGTGACGTCGGTCATCCGCTCGCGCAGCGGCGGCAGAGACAGCACGACGGTCGCGAGGCGATGATAGAGATCGAGGCGCAGCCGCGACGACTCGGTGCCTAGCCCGTCGACGCGATTGGTCGCCGCGATGATCCGCGCGTCGACCGGACGATCGGCGCTGCCGCCGACGCGCCGCACGCGCTTGCTCTCGAGCGCGCGCAGCAGGTTGGGCTGGAGCTCGATCGGCAGCTCGCCGATCTCGTCGAGGAACAGCGTGCCGTTGCCGGCTTCGACGAAGTAGCCATCGCGCGTCTCGTGCGCGCCGGTGAACGCTCCCTTCTCGTGGCCGAACAGCTCCGACGCGATCAGCTCGCGCGGAATCGCACCGCAATTGACCGGCACGAACGGCGCCGAGGCTCTCCGCGAGGCCTCGTGGACAACGCGCGCGAGCAGATCCTTGCCGGTTCCGGTCTCGCCGACGATCAGCACGTTGCAGTCGCCCTGCGCGGCGCGGAGCGCTTGCTCGATCGTCATCCGCATCGCCGGATCGTGCCCGCGCATCAGCTCGAGCGCGCGGGGCCGCTCTCCGCCCGTCGCGCCGACCGCGACCAAGGTCGTCCGTCCGACCGAGATGTACGATCCGACGCGGAGCTCGGCGGCTTCGATCGCGTTGCCATCGACGAACGTCCCGTTGCGCGACTCGCGATCGCGGACGACCAGCGAGCCACCCGGCTTCCGCTCGATCAAGCAGTGGATCGCGGACACGAACGGATCTTCGATGCTGACGTCGCAGCTCGGCCCGGAGCCGACGACCCACCTGCGCTTGTTCGAAGTCAGGTCGTAGACCTCGCTCGTCGTCGTCTTGCGAAGGCCAACGACCACACCCGAGCGCCGCGTATCCGGCGCCATCGATTCAGTCTTGCTCTCACGGAAGCTCATCATGGTTCTCCTCCAACGCGCGTTATCGAGCGCCGCCGCCGCCGGTTGCGTACAATGTGCCGGCGTAACCATGCGGACCCGCGTCGGGGCGCGTCCGGATTGTCCGAAACCCAAGCGCGCGGCCGGACACGGGAGGAGACTGTTGACCCGAAAATAGGAGAAGCCGGGTGGTGCCCGGCCTCTCCGATCGCTTAGCTGACGCTACCGTTTACTCGGTCGGCGCGAAGTCGTGGTGATACATCATCCGCGGCGCATCCATCACCGGGCGATGGATCTGGGCCTTGCCGTTGAACGGCAGCATGGCGTGCATCGTGTTGACACAGCCGAAGTCGGCGGCACCGATCGCAGAGCCGGAGCCGTTTCCGTCCGGCAGCTGGGCGCAGATCGGCCAGTTCGTGTCCGGCGTTCCGCCAGGGACCGACGCGTACTGGTACTTCGTGTGATCGACGCAGAAGCCGACGGTGTCCGACGTCGGCGAACGGACGAAGTTATTCATCGCATCGACTTCGAACCACCACGAGAACAGGCAGTGGTCACCGTTCGTCGTCGTCGTCGCGGTCGTGAAGTTACCGCGTGCCTCCGTGCTGTTGCAGCGGTGCGGTGCGACACCTGCCGGAGCCTGCGGGTTAGCGCCGACATAGGTGTTACCCGGCGAGCACACGGCGACGCAGACGACACCCGTGCCGCCGGTCATGTCCTTGAGCAGCGGCAGGTAACCCTGTGCGCAGCCGTTGAGGTACGGATTGCCACCGGCGTTCGCGCAGCCGTTGGCCGTCGTGCACAGGCTCTTGTGAACGACCGTCTTGTTCACTTCCCCCGTGCAGCTCCAGCGCGAAGGCCTCGTGCTGTCGGGATACCCGTAGCAGCCGATCGAGGCGCTGCCGATGTTCGGGCAGGCCGAGCCGGTTTTCACGGCCGAGCCGCTACCATCAATGTCGTTATCCGCGAGCGGGTTGCACGACGGATCGCACACGCCCGCTGCAACGGTCTGACCCGCCGGGCCGAACAGGCCTTCGTAGGTCGAGCAGGAGAAGTTGGCGCCGCACATCGGAGCGCCACCCTGTTGGTCGCAGATCGTCTTGCACTTGCCGCCCTGGCAGACCAGGCCACCGACACAGGTGTCGAAGCCGGTCGCGCCGTCGGCGCCGTACGTACAGCTCGCGCCCACGGCCGCGGTGCCATTCGGCGCGCAGCCGATGTGACCGAGCGGCGTCGGCATCGTTGCATCGTGAAGCCAGGTGCACTTTTGACCGCTGTCGCAGCCAGTCTGCGCAAGCACGTTGCAGAGCGCTCCGCCGTCGACGCTGCTTCCGCTGCCGGCATCGACGATGTGCGCCGGCGTTTTGCTACTACACGCAGCAAAGAGCCCGGCAAGTAGGACGCCAAATACTAAGTTCTTCATGTTGCTCAGACTCCTGTGTGGTTTCGACGGACGAGAAATTGAAACGAAAAGAGAGATCGATGGATGAAACTATTGCTGAAGCATCGGGTGGTAGAGCATGCGCGGCATCTCCATCACGGGCCGATGAATCTGGGTCTTGCCGCTGAACGGCAGGCCGGCGTGCATGGTGTTGACGCAGCCGAAGTCGGCGGCCGCGACGTTCGATCCGCCCGAACCCATACCGTCGCGCAGTGACGAACATAGCGGCCAGTTGGTATCCGGAACCATGTCGTTGTTAGTGTCGTACTGATACTTCGAGTGATCGAGGCAGAACCCGACCGTGTCGGATGTCGGCGAGCGCACGAAGTTCCCCATCGCGTCGATCTCGAACAGCCACGAGAACATGCAGTGATCGCCGTTGAGCGTGGTCGTTGCGGTGTTGAACGTGCCGCGCCTATCGCCCAGTCGGCAGCGATTGGGTGCGATTCCATCAGGTGCCTGCGCGGCGGTGTTCCCCATATACGTATTGCCCGGCCGGCAGATCGCGATGCAGACGACCCCGGTGCCACCGGTCATATCCTTGAGGAGCGGGATGTAGCCCTGTGCGCAGCCGTTGAGGTACGCGTTGCCCGCGCTGTTCGCGCAGCCGTTGGCGGTCGTGCAGAGATCGCGGTGCACGATGTTGCCGTTCGCGGGGACCTGCCGCGTGCAGCTCCAGCGCGAGGGATGCGTGCTCGACGGGTAGCCGTAGCAACCGATCGTCTGGCTGCCCGTGTCGGGACACGCGGAGCCCGAGGGGACGTTGGAGCCGGCGCTGCCGTCGAAGTCGTTGTCCGCGATCGCATCGCAAGATGGATCGCACACGCCGGCGCTGACGGTCTGACCCGCGGGTCCGAACAGACCTTCGTAGGTGCCGCAGTTAAATGTGGCCGGGCAGTTCGGAGACACCCCCGCTGGATCGCAGATCGTCTTGCACGTGCCGCCCTGACACACGAGGCCGCCGGCGCAGTTGTCGAAGCCATTCGCGCCGTCCGGACCGTACATGCACGCCGCGCCGACCGCGACGGTGCCATTAGGCGCGCAGCCGACGTGACCGAGCGGCAGCGGCGTCGTCGCGTCGTGAATCCACGAGCACTTTTCGTTCGTCGCGCAGCCGGTCTGCGCGAGCACGTTACAAGCGTCGACGCTGCTGTCGGAACCGCCGCCCGTCGAGCTATCGACGATGATGATCGGGTTCGCCGTCTTGCTGCATCCGGCGCACGCAACCGCCGCGACCACCAGTAATCCCAACGCTAGCTTCTTCATGATTGACGATTCCTTCAGGACTCTCATCGCACTCTGCATGCCGCCCGGAATTTCCGTCACGGCACGCCGGTTCTCAAAACGCTGGCGGACCCTATCGACGTTGCCATCAGGGGTCAAGTGCATTTCGATACCTGCATCTAGGTTCGCCACTGTCGTCCGACCGACGTTTCTCGACGATGATCGAAGTCACGCGGAAGGGATGCGGCCCCTAACATGACCTTGTGTCACTGAGGCGCCGGGTCTCACAGCCTCGTTCGCAGAAAGCCCTCGAACTACGCGCGGTTCTCGGGCGATCAAGGCGTAACGATCACAGATCCCGGAGGCAACGTGCCGGGATCAGGACCGCGCGTCGACGCAATCGCGAGGCCCGTGACCCCTGCCGCAATGACGGCCGTTCCGGCGACCACGTACCACTTGGCGTACCAAGGACGTTTCGCTTCAGGCCCTCCCGCGGCGAGTGCGATCTCGAGCGGCTGATCGGGCCCTGCGATGCGAGCGATCGCGGCGCCGCCGGCGTCGCGCGCTTCGACATAGTACTCGAGCTCGTACGGCTTGGACGACGGCTCCGGCAAGAGCCGACCGTGCCACCTGCCCCCTCCACGCGGCGACAGCACCGACATCCGATACGACAGCTCGCCGCGACGTCGCGATCCCATCACGAGCTCGAACACGTTGCCGCGCGTCGCGCGAACTTCGATCTCGAGCGGCTTGCCGGCGGTGCCCGCGGTAGGCGCCGCGTGCTCGAGGTCCGCACCCGCGTGCGCGTCGTAGTTCGGGATGATCGCCTTCTTGAGCTCGTCGAAGAAGCCGCGGATCTTCGGCGAGCCACTCGTGTCGCGCAGCTGATATCCGGGATCGATGTCGAGGATCCGCTCGAACGTCGCCCGCGCCGCACCCTGATCACCGCGAATGAACTCCGCGAGCGCGATGAGCTCGAGTGCTCGCAGCCGTTGAGCACGTGTCGCGCGCGCATCGCGTGTCACCGGTGCGAGCGCCTGGATCGCGCCGGCATACTCTTGATCGGCGAACAGCTTCTGACCGCGCTCGAGGTACGTCTCGATCGCCTGCGGCCCGACGTCGCCGCGTGCGGGGACCGCGACGAGCAACGCGAGCAAGACGATCAGCGCGCGAGCCATATGACTCCTCGTGTCGTTGCGAGCACGGCATCGAGGTCGCCGTCGTCATCGAGATCGACCATGACGAGGTCGCTCGCGGCGGGTACGGCGGCGTCCGCGGCGAACATGCCCGTCGGCTGACCGTGAAGTGACGGCGCTCCGGTATCGCTCGCGATCACCGCGTCGGGCTCGCAACCGTCGTCCCAGCCGCCGATCGCGATCGTGCGCGCGACGGGCGCCGGCTGCGGCAGCCGCACGAACGACTGATCCTCGAGTCGGCCTTCGCGATCGATATAGAGGCGCATCGCGGCGCCTCGGACCGCGACCGCGAGGTCAGGATCGTAGTCACCGTCGGCATCGGCGAGCGTCAGGCGTTCCACGTCGAGCTGCACCGGCGGCACGACCGCGCTCGCGAAGTCGAAGCTGCCCGTGCCTCCGGAGTTTCCGAGCCACGCTTCGAGCGTCTGGCCTGCCTGGCCGACGACGAGGTCGGGATTGCCGTCCGCGTCGAGATCGCCGAGCGCCAGCGCGCGAACGTCGACGACGTGCCCTGCGCCCGACAGCGCATTCGGATCGTTCGTGAACGCGGAGGAGCCGTCGTTGCGCCACAGCTCGAGTGAGGCGCCCGCACCGAGCACGAGATCGATACGACCATCGTGATCGACATCGGCCGCCGCGATCGCCGTGACAGCGGCGGTACCGATCGACTTGCCCACGACAAATGTCGCGCCTTCGCGCAGAAACACCATCGGCGGTGCGCCATCGGTCGCGATCACGAGGTCGTCGTCGCAGTCACCATCGAGATCGGCGGCGACCACCGCAACGGGTGCACCTGCCGGCGGCGCGGGCCCTTGCGTGATCGTCAGGCCATCGCGAGCATCGATCACGTTCAGCGATCCCATCGTGATCGCGACGACGACGGTTCCGCCGGGACCTTGCGAGGCCGCGAGCTTGGCGTCCGCCGGCCCGATCGGGCTGCCGACCGGATGCGGTGCGGCCGCGGGGCCCTTCACGCAGGTCGGCAAGGCGAGCGTCACGTTGCTGGTGAAATCGACCGCGGCGCCCGCGCCGTGTCTGCGGGAGCTTCGCGAGCGCGCCTTCGAGGCGATACGTCTGTCCGAATTGGCCACCGTGGAGCGAGCTGTCCGCGATCCCGACGCACATCGCATCGAGCGCCTGCGGGATCGGTCGGTCGCTCGAGATCTGGAGCGTGATGGCGTCGTTGCACCCGAACGCGCTGACGACGGCGACGACGACGTACCGTGGCACCGGGCGGCAGCATGACACACGGCAGACCGCCGGAACCAGAACCCGAGGTCCAGTCCGGGGTATGATCCTGGCGACGTGCCAGCCGACAGTGGCATTCGGTTCGGCCAGTATGTGCTGCTGCGGCGCATCGCGCGCGGCGGTATGGCTGAAGTGTTCCTCGCCGAGCAACGCGGGCTCGAAGGCTTCGACCGCCGCGTCGCCGTCAAGCGCATCCTGCCGCACCTCGCCGATTCGCCCGACTTCTTGAAGATGTTCCTCGGCGAAGCCAAGCTCGCCGCGCAGCTCACGCACCCGAACATCGTCCACATCTACGACTTTGGAAAAGTCGAAGGCGACTACTTCATCGCCATGGAGTTCGTCGACGGTGTGCACGCCGGTCAGTTGTTCAAGCACGCCGACCAGGAGCCGATGCCCGCGACGCTCGTCGCGCGGATCGGCGCCGATGCCGCGGCCGCGTTGCACTACGCGCACGAGCTGCGCGCACCTTCCGGCAAGGCGTACGGCCTCGTCCATCGCGACGTCTCGCCCGCGAACCTCATGATCTCGTACGACGGCGTCGTCAAGCTGTGCGACTTCGGGATCGCCAAGGCCGCCGCGCTCGGTGACCAGCTGACCAATCCGGGTCAGGTCAAAGGCAAGTACGCGTACATGTCACCGGAGCAGACGATCGCGCATCCGCTCGACGGGCGCAGCGACGTGTTCTCGCTGTCGATCGTGCTGTGGGAGCTGCTCACCGGAAAATATATCGTGCCGCGCGGCGACGCCGTCGACGCGATGCGCGCGATCCGCGACGGCAAGCTCGAGCCGATCGAGCGCGCCGCACCCTCGTTGCCACCTCAGCTCGCGAAGGCGATCACGTGGGGGCTGGAGTCCAAGCGCGAGAAGCGCGCGACCGCGATGGAGCTGACCCAGGCCCTCGAGGCCTTCATCAAGTCGTCGCCGGAGCTCGCGACACCGATCCAGCTCGGCGCCTGGGTCCGCGCTCGGTTCGCGCGCGAATCCGTCGGCCAGATTCCGCTAACGCAACCGACGGGCATGGCACCAACGCCCGGCGGATCGCCCGGTACCGCGGTGTCACCCAGCACGGTCGCTTCGCCAAGCACGGCCGCTGCACCGGGAGCATCGAAGACGCAGAACCCGGTGACCCCGCCGAACCTGATCGGGGCATCGCGCATCCCGACGGCGGCTCGCGGCGACCACGACGACATGACCGAGACGCTCGCGCTCAAGAACAAGAAGCCTCCTCCGAGCGCAGCGATGACGGTCGTCGAGGATCCTTCGCGACGCGCCGCCGAAGAGATCACGGTACCTCGGCGTCCCAACGTCATCGTCGAGGAACCGACCGAGATCGTGGCGACGATCTCGCGGCCCGGGCGGACACCGGCGGGCGGGAGCGTCGCTGCGAAGCCGGTCAGCGCGGGTATCATGAAGGCTCCCGGCGTGGCGAATGCGCTTCCGGCGTCGGGGCCCCGCCCGATTCCAGCGTCCGGTCCTCGCCCGATTCCAGCGTCGGGGCCTCGCCCGATTCCAGCGTCCGGTCCTCGCGCGGCTCCAGACCGCCGCAGTGGGACGGAGACCGGGCCGCCCAGGCGTGCAACGCCGACGCCTCCGGAGCTCGCGAGCGGGCGCCGTAAGAAACGGCTGATCATCGCCGCGAGCCTGTCGGGCATCGCGGTCGCCTCGTTCTTGATCGCGCTCGCCGCCAATGGCGGTGGCCACGCGAGGCCGCGGGAGCCGCTCGACGCACGCGCGCCCGATCCTCCGAAGCTCGCCATCGTGCCGGCGGATGCGGCGGAACCTGTCGATGCCGCGGAGCTCGACGCGTCACCGAAGCCGACGGCGCTACTCGTGATCGGAACGACGCCGCCCGGCGCGACGCTTCGAGTCGGCGATCAAGAGCGGCAGTCGCCGACGAAGCTCGCCCTCCCTGCCGGCCACTACACGGTGACCGCCGAGCTCGCCGGATACCGGCCCGAGACGCGCGAGGTCGATCTCGATCGTGGCGTCCAGCTCGTGATCGAGCTCGTGTTCACGCACAAGCTGCCGAAGGATCACGGTGCGCCGACAGGAAGGCTCACCGCACGAACGACCCCGTACAGCGAAGTCTTCGAGAACGGGCACAAGCTCGGCGAGACGCCGTTCGCCGATCTCGAGCTGCCGGTAGGGACGCACGTCCTGACGTTCAAGAACCCGGCGCACGCGCCGGTCACGAAGAGCGTGAAGATCGTCGCCGGCCGATCCGCGAAGCTGAGCTTCGATCTTCCGTAAGGCTCAGGGCTCGAGGCCGGTCGCCCACGAGTACTTCGGCTTTGTATTGAAGTGGTGGGTCGCGTTGATCACGCGCACCGTGCCCGACTTCGAGCGCATCACGATCGACTCGGTCTTCGCGCTGTCGCCGAAGAACCGGACGCCATCGAGCAAGTAGCCCTTGGTGACGCCGGTCGCCGCGAACATCACGTGGCCCTTCGCGAGATCCTCGGTGCCGTAGATGAAGTCTTCTTCTTTGACGCCCATCTTCTTCGCGCGCGCTCGCTCGTCGTCGTTGCGGAACTTGAGCCGCGCCTGGATCTCGCCGCCGACGCACTTGAGTGCCGCCGCGGAGATCACGCCTTCCGGCGCGCCGCCGGTGCCGAACAGCACGTCGATCCCGGAGTCGGGATTCGCCGTCATCACCGCGCCGGAGACGTCGCCGTCGCCGATCAGGCGGATTCGCGCGCCGGCCTGACGAACCTCGCCGATCAGCTCGGCATGGCGCTCGCGGTCGAGGATCACGGCGGTGCAGTCCTGGACCTTCTTGCCTTTGGCCTTGGCGATCCGCTGCAGGTTCCACGTCGGCGATTCGCGCAGATCGATCACGCCGCGTGCTTCGGGGCCGACCGCCAGCTTCTGCATATAGGTGTCGGGTGCGTTGAGGAACTGGCCGTCGTCGGCGATCGCGATCACGCTGATCGCGTCAGGCGCGCCGGTCGCGCACAGGTTCGTGCCTTCGAGGGGATCGACGGCAATATCGACCTTGGGCGAATCGACTGCATTCGCGTGCCAGCCGGCGCCGACCGTCTCGCCGATCCACAGCATCGGCGCTTCGTCGCGCTCGCCTTCACCGATCACGACCGTGCCGCGGATGTCCATGACATCGAACGCTCGGCGCATCGCCTCGACCGCAACATGATCCGCGAGCTTGCGATCGCCGCGGCCCATGAGGCGCGCGGATGCCATCGCGGCGGCCTCGGTGATGCGGACGACTTCGAGCGCGAGATTGCGATCTTGCATCATCGAGGTGTATCGCCACGGCGCGTCGCAAGCAACGGGCGCGAGCGGCGAGACGGCGAGCCCTCGCGGGAGTCTAACGCTGGGCGAGCGAGGGCCGATTTAGCGCGACTCGATCACGTCGCGGAGCACGTCGGGCAGCGCCTTGGGACGCCCATCGGACCCGATCACCGCATGCCGCGTGAAACCGTCGGCGAGTATCTCGTGGCCGCGATACACCGTGTAGAGGAACCGGATCGACGCGCCTCGCAGCTCGCCGACCTCGACATCGATCTCGAGCAGGTCCTCGTAGTGCGCTGGGCGCTTGTACTTGCAGTGCGCCTCGACGACCGGCAGCGCGACGCCCCATGCTTCGAGGTCCTTGTAGCTCTTGCCGAGGGCGCGCCAGTACGCGGCACGCGAGCTCTCGAAGTAGCGCAGGTAGTTCGCGTAATAGACGACGCCCATCTGATCGGTGTCGCCGAAGATCACGCGTACCTCGTGACGCATCAGCTCTTCGCTCCCTTGCTCGGATCACCGGACGCGATCCGGATGACACGCGTTCGATCGGCGACGATCGGCAGCGTGTCGATTTCGGCGAGCGCCGCGCGGACGTCGCCTTCTTTGGCATCGTGGGTGAGCACGACGACCCACACCGGACCGTCCGAGCGAGCAGCCTGCACGACCTGCGCGATCGAGACGTCATGCCTGCCGAGCACCGTCATCAGCTGGCCGAGCACACCGGGCTTGTCGAGCACGCCAAACCGCAAGTAGTACTTCGTCCGGACCTCGGCGAGCGGCAACAGACGCCGCGGCGTCTCCGGCCGGGGTCGCGGCCTCGCAGCACCCGCCGCGTGCGCGAAGACGTTGCGGCCGATCTCGATGATGTCCGAGACGACCGACATCGCGGTCGGCAGCATGCCGGCGCCCGCGCCGTAGTACATCGAAGGGCCGAGCGCATAGCTCTGGACGTAGACGGCGTTCTTCGCGCCCGAGACGTCCGCGAGCAGCCAGTTCGCCGGAACCAACGCCGGATGCACGCGCGCCTCGATCGCATGGCCGTGGTCCCGCGCGATCACGAGCGGCTTCACGACGTACCCGAACTTCTCGGCGTACTCGAGATCGATCGGATCGATGCCATCGATCCCGTCCTTCGCGATCGCGGTGACGTCGACCGACATCGAAAAACACAAGTTCACGAGGATCGCGAGCTTGTGCGCCGCGTCGCCACCGCCGATGTCGAGCGTCGGATCCGCTTCGGCATAACCGAGCGCCTGCGCTTCCTTCAAGATCTCGGCGAACGGCCGTCCCGACTCGGTCATCGTCGATAAGATGTAGTTCGACGTGCCGTTGACGATGCCCCACAACGCTTCGACGCGATCGCTCGCGAGCCCTTCGCGCAGGACGCGGATGATCGGGACGCCGCCGCACACCGCCGCTTCGTAATAGACATCGACACCCGCCGCGTCGGCAGCGCCGAACACCTCCGCGCCGTGCTCGGCGAGCAGCGCTTTGTTCGCGGTGACCACGTGCTTGCCCGCGCCGATCGCGGCGAGCACCGCGCGCTTGGCGTCGGTCGTGCCGCCCATCAGCTCGCACACGATGTCGATGTCGTCACGGCAGATCGCGCGATCGAAGTCGGTCGACAGCAGCGATCGATCGACGTCGACGACCCGCTGACCTTTGTCCGGATCCCGAACGACGATCGTGCGAACCTCGATCCGCGCGCCCAGCCGCGCTTCGATCGCGGCCGCGTTGTCGTGCAGGAGCTTGACGACGCCACCGCCGACATTGCCGAGCCCGAGCAGCGCCACTCCGATCGGACGGTTCGCCACCATCGGCTAGCTCTGCCTCTTGTACGAGTAGTGCTCCCCGACGATGTGCCAGACCTCGCCGTCCTTGCGAAGCACGAGCGTCAAGGCGCCGTTCTCGCCGACCGAGGTCGTGCCATCCGAGACCTCGCGCGTCATCGTCGCGACCGCGAACGCGGCATCGGGAGCGAGCGACGTGACCTGGATGTCCTTGAGCCGCACGTGGATCGTCTTCGCGCGCGAGAGCCGGTCTCTTAGCATGGCCTCGACCGAGCTCCAGCCGATCATCGTCTGACCGTCTTGAACGACGACCGTGTCGAGGTCGTGCGTGTAGAGCTTCGCGAGCGCGTCGAAGCTCCGGACTTCATACGCCTGGCGCCACTGCTCGATCGTCGCGCGTGCGGCGGCGACGACTTCTTTCGGCGTCGCCGGCTTCGCGAGGACCGTCTCCTCGTGTTTTTCGTGCGGGCAGCCCGTCGCGGCGAGCACCAGCGCGACGAGGACGATCGCGGTTCGCATGCGGGCAGATCTAACACGGGGTGAGCGCTCGCGCGCACTACCCAGGCCCGCGACATGCAATCAGCAACGCTTATGTACCTACCCAACATCAATCACTTCCAGAACGACACGCAGCAGGCGAGGCTAACGCTGCTCGGCCTCGTCGCAATCGCGCTGATCAGCTGCATGCTGATCATTGCCGCGGTGATGACCGCGTGAGCTAGGTGATCCACGGCCGACCCTGTTGTAGGGTCGCCGCCATGACCGAGATCGTTTGGCTCCACGCTCGTGAGGTTCTGGATTCTCGCGGAAATCCGACGCTCGAAGCCGAGGTCGGCCTCGACAGTGGTGCGCTCGGCCGCGCGATCGTGCCCTCCGGCGCATCGACCGGCGAGCACGAGGCGCTCGAGCTCCGCGACAACGACCCGAAGCGGTATCTCGGCAAGGGCGTGCTCAAGGCCGTCGATCACGTACGTGACGTGATCGCGCCGACGCTGCTCGGCATGGACGCGAGCGACCAGGCATCGGTCGACGCGGCGCTGATCCAGCTCGACGGCACGCCCCTCAAGACGCAGCTCGGCGCCAATGCGATCCTGTCGGTCTCGATGGCCGTCGCGCGCGCCGCGGCTCTCGCGCACGATCTCCCGCTGTATCGTTACCTCGGCGGCGTCGGCGCGGTGACCTTGCCGGTGCCGCTGATGAACATCATCAACGGCGGCGCGCACGCCGATAACAACCTCGACATTCAAGAGTTCATGATCGCGCCTGCGGGCTTCGAACGATTCGAAGACGCGCTGCGTGCCGGCGTCGAGGTGTTCCATCACCTGAAGAAGCTGCTCCACGCGCGCGGCAAGGCGACGAACGTCGGTGACGAAGGCGGGTTCGCGCCGAGCCTCGACTCCGCCGATGAAGCGATGGGCATCGTGCTCGAAGCGATCGGCAAGGCGGGCTACGAGCCCGGCAAGCAGATCTTCCTGGCGCTCGATGTCGCCGCGAGCGAGTTCTACGACAAGAAGACCGGCGTCTACGACTACGAGGGCAAGAACCGCAAGGCCGGCGAGATGATCGATCTCTACGCGAGCTGGGCCGAAAAGTACCCGCTCGTTTCGATCGAGGACGGCCTGGCGGAAGACGACTGGGACGGCTGGAAACAGCTCACCGATCGACTCGACGGCAAGGTCCAGCTCGTCGGCGACGATCTGTTCGTCACCCAGACGGCTCGGCTCCGCCGCGGGATCGACAACGGCATCGCGAACTCGATCCTCGTCAAGGTCAATCAGGTCGGCAGCCTGACCGAGACGCTCGATGCCGTTCGCACGGCGCAGCACCACGGATACACCGCGATCATCTCGCACCGCTCGGGCGAGAGCGAAGACTCGTTCATCGCGGATCTCGCGGTCGCGACGAACTCGGGACAGATCAAGACGGGCTCGGCCTCGCGCAGTGATCGCGTCGCGAAGTACAACCAGCTGCTGCGGATCGCAGATCAGCTCGGCGACGAAGCGCGGTTCGCGGGCGTCACCGTGTTCCGGCGATAAGTCAGCTCGGCCGGCATCAACGGACCGCGGCCGACGAGGCCCAAGCCGATCGCGATGAGCCCTGCTCGCAGCTCACGCGGCTCCGGCCGGCGGCCGACCCGTGGATGTTACCGCGCCGGATCGAAGCGGGTGACCTGGCGGAGGAACGAGATGTCGAGATATTCGCGCTTGATCACCTCGGCCATCTCCTCGGCCGTTGCGAACCGTTCGTAATCGACGCGGATCACCGGGATCACCTTCGAGATGCTCGCGACGAACTCTTCATAGCCGTCGTGCAGGGCGCGCAGGTAGTCGAGCTTGATGCTCGACTCGACGTCGCGGCTGCGCGTGCGGATCCGCTCGGCGCTCGCTTCCGGTGAGACGTCGAGATAGATGATGACGCTCGGCTTGCACATGAAGTTGCTCATGTTGCGGAACAGCTCGACATACGTGCGGTAGTCGCGCTCCTCCATGAGCCCGGTGTCCGCGAGCATCTTCGCGAAGATCGAGTCCTCGTAGATCGTGCGGTCTTGAACCGCGGACCTACCGCGCCAGATGATCTCTTGATGCTGCTGGAACCGCCGGTTCAACAGATAGACCTGCATCGCGAACGAATAGCGCGCGGTGTCCCGATAGAAGTCCTGGAGGTACTCGTTGTCGGCGACCGGCTCGTAGTAGCAGTCGATCCCGAGGTGCTGGCCGAGTGCGGCGGCGAGCGTCGACTTGCCGGCACCGATCATCCCGGCGATGCCGATGAAGATGTTCCCGAAGACATCCGGCGCCTGCTTCGCGCGGGTCGGACCAGAGCCCGCGGCGATCGTCGGTGGCTGCGCGGGCGTGCGGGCGATCTCGGAATGCGGCGTCGGCTGCACGAATGTCTGGACGGGGGTCTGCACGGCCAGAGCCTGCCAGCTACCTATGACACCGCTAACGGCGGCCTTTGAAGCCCATCATGCGCTGCATCTCGCCCTCGCTCGCTTCTGCGATCTCGCCGGCTTCACGCGCTCGATCCGCGCAGTCCGGGCAGAGCTTTTGCGCCTTGCCTGACACCTTGACTGTCACCAGCTTCGCGACCTCGTCGTTGCATTCGCGGCATGTGGGCATGCCCGATCTTATGCACAGCTCTTCATCGTTTCTTCACGAAATTTGCATGAAGGGCTTCTACGCTAAGCATCGTGAACTACTTCAGTTCATGTGAGCCCCCGGGTGAGCCGGGGGATCTCCGTCGAGCCGGCGTTCACGTGTTCTTCATGGGTCCTGCCGGCGCGTTTCACCGTTTCTTCATGGCCCTCGGGAACACGCAGGGCTCACAGTCCGGTCCCTCGCGAGTGCATGCACGACTATGAAGTGGGCAGTTGTTCTAGCGTTCAGTTTCGTCACGGGTGATGCCTCGCTGGTGCGGGCCGACGACTCGCCGCCGATTGCGGCGCTGTTGTCCGATCCGGCACGGCTCGCGACGTGGCTCCGCGACCGCGATCCGGTGATCGACTCCGCAAGGAACAAGGTCGTTGCGGCCAACGAGGTCGGGCTGCAAACCCGCGTGTTTCCAAATCCTCAGCTCAATGTCGGCGCCGGCGGGTTCGTGCTCGGCGCCACCAATCGCGGGAACGGCGCTCCCGGCGACTCGAATCCGCGCCTGACGCTCGCGCAGACCACGAACATCCAGCTCGGCCTGGGCGAGCTGTTCGAGATCGGTAAGCGCAAGCCTCGGCAGAACGCCGCGGATCTGCGCGCGCGAGCAGCGAGCGAGAACGCCGTCGGAACGCTCGGCGCCCGCCTCGGCGAAGCGACCGCCAACCTCGGCAAGCTCGCGTTCCTCGTATCGCGGCGCGATGTCACCGCGGCGAACCTCGATGCGGCACGCAAGCTGCGCGATCTCGAGAAGAATCGCCTCGATAACAAAGATTTGTCGGCGCTCGAGTTCGCGCGGATCGAGCTCGATACCGAGGAGCTCGAGCTCCAGCTCGGTCGGGCCGAGGCCGAGGTCGCCGGCGCAGTCGCCGCCTGCAGCGCGACGCTGTATGCGCCGTGCTCACCGATGGGACTGACCTCCGCGACGCTCGATGCGGGTGCGCAACTCCCGCCGGCCTTGCCGGACCCCGAGCGCGCGATCGAGCAACGGCCGGGTCGCCAAGCGAGCCACCTCGAAGCCAAGGCGCTCGGCTGGGACGCGACGCTCGCGCGCAACCGGCGAATTCCAGATCCGACGCTGGGCATCAGCTACTTGCTCGATAACCTCGTCGTCGCCGGCAATCAGCATCAACAGCTGCTCTTCTCGGTCGGCATTCCGTTGCCGATCTTCGACCGCGGCAATCACGATGCGGCCGCTGCACGCGCCAATGCTCGAGCGATCGAAGCCGAGGATCGCGGTCTGGTTCGCGAAACGCGCGGTCTCGTCGAGGCGCTCCTCGCCCAGCGCCAGACCTTGCAGACAACGCTGTCGCGACTCGAGACCGAGGCGGTGCCCAAGTCGACCCAGATCATCGCGCAGACCCGCAAGGCCTTCGACCTCGGCCAGGCGCGGCTCGCCGATCTGCTGCTCGTCGAGCGTGCGCATCGCGATCTCCTGCTCGAGGTGCTCGATACGCGCTTCGATCTGTTCACAGCTCGCGCGCAGCTCCGGCAGGCCCTTGGCCTCGACGATCAGCTCGCACGCGAGATCGAAGGAAAACAGCCATGACCGAAGATGTCTCTGTGGGCCCGGCCCCGGGCCGCGCGCTGCGAATCCCGATCATCGTCGCAGCGATCGTTTTCGGCGGTACCGCGATCGTGCTCGCGCGTCATTACAAGCGGCCCGATCCGCCGAAGGAGGCCCCGGCGCCGGGGATGACCGTCGGATCCGCATCGGTCACGCTGACGAACGACGCGCCGATGTGGAGCGTCATCAAGGTCGAGCCCGCCGCGCCCGCCGAGCCACACTGGACCGATCCGGTTCCCGCGCGCATCGTGTTCGATGAAGGCCGCACGTCGCGTTTGGGCTCGCCGCTCGCGGGCCGCGTCACCGCGGTGATGGTCGAGCGCGGACAGCACGTCAAGAGCGGCGCTCCGCTGTTCACGGTCGCGAGCCCGAACCTCGCAGAGCTTCGCGCAGAGCTGTCGAAGGCGACGGTCGAGCGCGCGACGGCACACGCAAACTTCGATCGCGTCCAGGCGCTCGTCGATGCAGGCTCGATCCCGGCCAAGGAGCTGATCACGGTCAAGCAAGAGGTCGCCGAGGCGGACCTCGCCGTCAACCTCGCGCAGCAGAAGCTGTCGTCGCTCAAGATCGCCGGCATGGGCGATGCGTCGTTCACGGTGTCCGCGCCGCGCGACGGCGTCGTCGTCGAGAAGACGATCACGATCGGACAAGAAGTCGATACCGCCGCGGGCTCGGTGATGGCGATCGCCGATCTCAGCGACGTGTGGGTCGTCGCCGATCTGTTCGAGAACGACGTCGGCGCGCTCGCGATCGGCGCCAAGGCGAAGGTGATCGTCGGCGGGACCACGGAGCTCGAAGGTGCGGTCAACCAGGTCTCGGCCGTGGTCGATCCGGATCGTCATACGGTCCCCGTGCGCGTCAAGCTGCTGAACCTCGACGGTGCACTGCGGCCGAACGCCTACGCCCAGATCAAGTTCTACGATCCGACGGCCGCGAAGGTCGCCCTGCCCGCGCAAGCGGTGCTGTCCGACGGCGAGCAGAGCTATGTCTACGCCAAGGACGGCAAGACGGGCGCGCTCGTCAAGCGCACGGTGGTCGTCGGCTCGGTGAGCGCGGGCAAGGTTCCGGTGCTCCAGGGCGTCGAGCCCGGCGAGCTGATCGTGACCCGTGGCGCGATCCTCCTCGACAACCAGATCCAGCTCGACAACTGAGTTCCCATGATCGAAGGCCTCATCAAGAGCTCGCTTGGAACGCGCTTGTTCGTGTTCCTGATGGCGATCTTCGTCGCCTGCGCCGGTTGGTACGCGTACTCGAACCTGACGATCGAGGCGTTCCCCGATCCGACCGACACGCAGGTCCAGGTGATCACGATCTATCCGGGCCAGCCGTCCGAAGAGGTCGAGCGCCGGGTCTCGATCCCGCTCGAGCGCGCGCTCAACGGCGTGCCCGGCCTGTATCGCCTGCGATCGATCTCGCTGTTCGGGCTGTCGCTCGTCACGTTGACGTTCGATGACGGCGTCGAGCCGCTCGTCGCGCGGCAACAGATCATGGAGCGGATCCCCGATGCGAACTTGCCGACCGGCATCTCGCCCGATCTAGGGCCGCTCGCGACGCCGATCGGTGAAGTGTACCGTTACACGCTCGAAGGTGCGGGCGCCGATCCGATGACGCTTCGCACCGTGCAGGACTGGGTCGTCCGGCCCGCGATCATGCGTGTCCAGGGGGTCGCCGATGTCGTGTCGTACGGCGGCCTCGTCAAGGAGATCCACGTCGAGCCGGATCCGACCAAGATGGCCGCGCTCGGCGTCGTGCTCGACGACCTGTTTCAGGCGCTGTCGAAGGCCTCGCAGAACGCGTCCGGCGGCTCGATCGAGCGCGGCTCCGAGCTGTTCGTGATCCGCTCCGTCGGCACGTTCAAGTCGCTGCAGGACATCGGCATGGTGCGCGTCGGCTTTCATGCCGGTGTGCCCGTCAAGGTCAGCGACGTCGCGACCGTCACCGTCGGCTTCCTGCCGCGACAAGGCGTCGTGACGCGCGGCAACAATAATGACGCCGTCCAAGGCATCGTGTTGATGCGGCGAGGCATGAACCCCTCGGTCGTGCTCGCGGGATTGCGCACGCGCCTCGAGGAGCTGCACGCGCGCGCGCTCCCAGACGGAATTCCGACCTGGAACTTCAAAGACCGCGGCAACCAGGTCGACGTCGCACTCCAGACGTCCGACGAGAATGGCCAGCAGATCCAGCACCCGCTCGGCGTGTTCGCGGGCCCGTGCACAGCGGGCAAGCCCGACCCGGCGACGCTCGCACGCGCGACCTGCGGCACGATCGAGCTAACCGCGGTTGCGCGCGGCGACGAGATCGCGGCGATGAAGGGCCCCGAAGAGCTCGCACGGTTCCGCGCGCTCAAGATCCGGATCGTTCCGTTCTACGATCGTACCGAGCTCGTCAACACGACGCTCGACACCGTGTTTCATAACCTCGGCGAAGGCGCGCTGCTCGTCAGCGTCGTGCTGTTCGTGTTCTTGCTCTCGGTCCGGGCGTCGCTGGTCGTCACGCTCGTGATCCCGCTCTCGCTCGCGGCCTCGTTCATCTACCTGCACGTCCGCGGGATGAGCGCGAACCTCCTCTCGATGGGCGCGGTCGATTTCGGGATCATCGTCGACGGCGCGGTGATCCTTGTCGAGCACGTGTTCGGCCACGCGGCCGGCGATGACTATCAGCGACAATCGTCCGCGCAGCGCATCGACACGATCTATCACGCGGCACGCGAGGTCGCGAAGCCGACGCTGTTCTCGCTGTTGATCATCGTCGCGGCCTATCTGCCGATCTTCGCGCTCCAGCGCGTCGAAGGCCGGATCTTCGCACCGATGGCACACACCGTCGTCAGCGCGCTCGTCGGCGCGATGCTCGTCAGCTTCACGCTCGTGCCGGTGCTGTCGTTCTTCGCGCTGCGCCGCCACAAGAAGATCCGGGAATCGCCGGTCCTCAAAGCCGCGCGCAAAGCCTACGACCCGTTGCTGATGGGCGCGATGCGCAACCCGGCCGCGATCCTCATCGGCGCGCTCGCCGTGCTCTACGCAGGTGTCGAGCTCGGACCACGGCTCGGAACCGAGTTCTTGCCCGAGCTGAACGAGGGCGCGCTGTACGTCACGTTCACGTTGCCCGCGCCGATCTCGCTGACCGAGGGCCGCAAGCTAACGCCGAAGATCACGGCGCTCATGCGCAAGGATCGCAAGCCGAAACCCGGCGAGCTCGACGAGCACGGTAACCCGAAGCAATGGGGAGACATGCCCGAGGTCACCGAGCTGTTGACGCAGCTCGGGCGACCCGAGGACGGCACCGATCCGACGCTGCCTTCGAATCTCGAGATCTTCGTCAAGATGCGGCCGATGAAGGAGTGGCGCTCGCAGATCAAGACGCTCGATGACGTCATCGAGATCATGGACGAGAACCTCAAGTCGATTCCGGGCCTCGAATACAACTTCAGTCAGCCGATCCGAGACAACGTCGCCGAGAACATCAGCGGCCAGTTCGGCCAGGTCGCGGTCAAGATCTACGGCGACGACCTCGGGCAGCTGCAGACGCTCGCGGAGTCGATCGAAGGCGAGATCGGGAAGGTCGCCGGCGTCGCGGATCTCGGTATCGTGCGTGCGTCGGAGCAGCCGTCGATCTCGGTCGTGCCGAAGCGCGAGGCATTGACCCGCTGGGATCTCGATCTCGGCAGCCTCCAAGACTACCTCGAGACCGCGCTCTCCGGTCACACCGCAACGGATCTGTGGGAGGCCGAGAAGCGGTTCGATGTCACGGTCCGCTTGCCGATCGGCGCACGTGGGTCGATCGAGGCGATCCGCAACTTGCGCGTGCCGCTCAAGGACGGCTCGATCGTTCCGGTCAAGGCGCTCGCGACCGTCACGATGGGCTCGAGCCGCGCCGTGATCACCCGCGAGAACGGCAAGCGCTATGTCGGGATTCGGATGAACGTCCGCAATCGCGATCTAGGCTCGTTCATCGCCGAGGCGCAGAACCGCGTCGCCGCGAACGTGAAGCTTCCGGTCGGCTACGACATCTTGTGGGGCGGCGAGTTCGAGAACCAGCAGCGCGCGATGAAACGGCTGACGCTCGTGTTGCCGCTGTCACTGCTGCTGACGTTCCTGCTGCTGTTCTCGGCGTTCGGCACCGTGTGGGATGCGACGATCATCCTCCTCAACCTGCCGGTCGCGCTGATCGGCGGCTTCGTCGGGCTCGCGCTCGTCGGGATGACGCTGTCGGTCTCCGCCGCCGTCGGGTTCATCGCGCTCCTTGGCCAGGCGGTCCTCAACGGCGTGCTCGTCGTGAGCGCGATCCGAGCGCGACTCGATCGCGGCGAAGATCTGTGGACCGCGACGATCCAAGGAGCCCGCGAGCGGCTGCGGGCGATCTTGATGACCGCCCTGCTCGCCGCGCTCGGGCTCCTGCCCGCCGCGATGTCGCACGCGATCGGCAGCGAGACGCAGCGCCCGATCGCCGTCGTCGTCGTCAGCGGGACGATCTCTTCGGCGATCCTGACGCTGATCGTGTTGCCGGTCAGCTACTACTGGGCCGGCGCCGCGCGCAACTGGTTCCGCCAGCGTCGCGGCGGCGATCCACCGACCGACATCCCGCGCGCGACCGCGGGCTGATCGCTACGGCTACTCGGGCAGCTTCGAGATCGCGGTCTGGAAGGCCTTGTTGTCCTTGCAGGCGTCGATGGACGGGCCGGCCTTGGACTCGAACTCCTTGGTCTTGACCTTCTCCTTCTCGGTGACCGCCTTCTTGTCGTCGGGGTGCGCCTTCTCGTACGCGGCCGTCGCGTCGATCGAGGGCTTGTTGTCGTCGACGAACTTGTTGACGTCGCCCGCGAGCTTGTCGCAGTTGGTTCCGTCCGCAACGAAGATCGCGGTGAGCTTGTCCATCAGCTCGCCCGACTTGGCTTCGTAGTCAGCGATGTTCGCGATCGTGACGCCGGCCGCTGCAGGGGCTGGCTCGGCGGGCTTGGCTTCGCTCGGCTTGGCTTCGCTCGGCTTGGCTTCGCCGGGCTTCGTCTCGGCCGTCTGATCGGCCGGCTTGGTTTCGTCTTTCTTCTTGCAGCCGGTCAGCACCAGGAACAGCGTGCACGTCGTGAATGCGAGTGTTTTGAGCATTTCGCGATATTACTCGAAAACCTCCGCGACACACGCGAGTCACGGGAGCTGCAGGATCTTCCTGCCGACCACCGACTTCGATCGTGTGGTGGCCGACGTGCAGACGCCTGGCTTCCACGGCGCCGGAACGCGGATCACGTTGCGGTTGCCGGTCGCGCTGCCCTGATTACTTCCCGCCGAGCACGTTGCGCGCGATCACGATGCGCTGGATCTGAGACGTGCCTTCGTAGATCTGCAGGAGCTTCGCGTCGCGCATCAGCTTCTCGACCGGATATTCCTTCGTGTAGCCGTAGCCGCCGAAGATCTGGACGGCGTCCGTCGAGCAGCGCATCGCCGCGTCCGCGCCGTACGCCTTGGCATAGCTCGAGACGATGCTCGACAGGTCGCCCTGATCGACGAGCCACGCGGCCTTGTGCGTGAGCAGCCGCGTCGATTCGTACGCGATCGCCATCTCCGCGAGCATGAACTGCACGGCCTGATGCTGCGCGATCGGTACGCCGAACGTCTTGCGCTCGAGCGAATACGCGCGGCTCTCTTCGAGCGAGCGCCGGATCACGCCCGCGGCCGTCGCCGCGATCCACGGCCGCGACCGATCGAACGTCTTCATCGCGACCTTGAACCCGCCGTCTTCGGTGCCCACGAGCGCGGTTTTCGGCAGCTTGACGTCTTCGAAGATCACGTCGGTGGTGTTCGACGCGCGCTGGCCCATCTTGTTCTCTTTGCGTCCGGCCTTGACGCCGGGCGTGTTCGCGTCGACGACAAAGCACGCGATCCCCTTGTGCTTCATCGCCGGATCGAACGTCGCAAACACCGTGTAGAAGCTCGCGACGCCACCGTTCGTGATCCAGCGTTTCTGGCCGTTGAGGACGTAGTCGTCGCCATGGCGCGTGACCCGCGTCCGCATACCTGCGACGTCGCTGCCCGCGTCTGGCTCCGAGCAGCAGTATGCGCAAAACCCGAACTCCGAGGTCAGGCGCCCGAGATATTTCTTCTTCTGCTCCTCGGTGCCGGCGACGAGCAACGGGGTCGCGCCGAGTGAGTTCGCCGCCATCGAGGTATTGATGCCGGAGCAGCCGAACGAGACCTCTTCCTGAACGAGGCAATTATCGAGACAGCTGCCGCCGAGGCCGCCGTAGACATCGGGGATCTCGATGTTCATCAGGCCGGTCTCCCAGGCCTTCTTCAAGATCTCGCGCGGAAACTCGCCGGTCTCGTCGAAGTGAGCCGCACGTGGAATGACTTCCTTGCGCGTGAACTCGCGGGCGGTTTGTACGAGGGCGTCCTGCTCTTCGGTGAAGCTGAGGTCCATGACCCCGGCACTCTAGCGCGGTGCCGGCTGGCCGACTACGCGGCGCTACTGGAACGACAGCGAGTAAATCCCCTTCGCAGCCCCTGCAGGCGGCTTGGGGAACTGCCAGCTCTGTACCGATCGAAGGATGCATCCGGACACTTTCGAGTTCTTGATGCTCGACGAGAGCTGGCTCTTGACCACCCGGCCCGCGGCATCGATCTGAAAGCTGACGGAGACTTCGCCGTGAACCTCTTCGGTGCCTTCGCACTTCGAGAGCTGGCGCGCGTGATCGGAGGCGACCGCGGTGATCGTCGCATCGGAGAGTTGCGCGATCACCGGCTCGGGTGGCGGCGCTGGGGTAACCGGCGGCGCTACCGGTACGACGACCGGCGCGGGTGCCGGTGCGACGGGCGCCGGCACGGCAACTTGCGCCACCGGATCTTTCTTGATCGCGGTTTTTCTTGGCGGCGGCAGGACGATCTTGTGGGCGAGAGGCGCGGCGGCGGAGCTCGGCACCGGTGTCGCAACCACGGCGACAGGAGCCGGCGTCGGCGGCCGCGGAGTCGGTGCGCTCACCGGCGGTGGCGGAGTCGGCGCGCTCACCGGCGGTGGCGGCGTGATTGGGACGACCGGCGGTGCAACGGCGGGCGTGATCGTCGCGAGCGGCGCCGGCGTCGGTGCGCCCTTCGCGTCGTTGCCGCTGTCGCGTAGCGCAAAGTGCCACGTCGCGATGCCCGCGATCGCGAGCATCGGAAGCCCAAACATCACGGCCTTCGCTGCAGCTCGCTTGCGCGTCTCGACATCGTGCGTCGGGCGCTTCTCCCAACCAAACTTCGTATTGGTGCGCGGCTCCTGCAGGAGGTCCGGCTGCGCCATGGGAGGTGCGATCGTATCTGCGATCGCGATCGGACTTAACGCACCGCTGCGACGCCGCTTGCTATCCGTTCGCGTCTTCGCGTCCTCGGACGGCGTGGCGGTCTTCGCTCGCGCCGCTGCGTCTCTTGTCGCGCTGTCCTCGCGCGGCACCTCGGTCCAGCTGTATTTCGCGGCCTCGGTCGCCGCTTCGTGATCGACCGGCTGCGAATCGACATCGGTGCCGCTACCCGCGAGCCACGGTTCGGGCTTGTCGCCGAATAGCTTGAACATGTAGCCGGCGATCGCCGAGGTCGAGGCGGTCAAGCCTGCCTTGGATGCGAATTGCTCGAGGGCGGTGCGCAGCTCGTCGGCGGTCTGGTAGCGCTTCGAGAGATCGGGTGACAGCGCCCGCATGATGATGATCGCGAGCTCGTTCGGGAGGTCGGGCCGGCGGACGCGCGGCAACGGCACCTTGCCGTTCACGATCGAATCCATCACGAGGTAGTCGTTGTCGCCTTTGAAGAGCCGCGTGGTCGTCGCGAGCTCGTACAACACGACGCCGAGCGCGTACACGTCACTGCGCCGATCGATCGGGTCTCCTTTGCACTGCTCGGGAGACATATAGGCGACCTTGCCTTTGAGGCTCCCCGATCGGGTCTCCGCGGTGCTCGCCGCCTTCGCGATGCCGAAGTCGACGACCTTGATCGAGCCGTCATAGCCGATGAGCACGTTCGAAGGCGACACGTCGCGATGGACGATGCCCATCGGCTTCTTGTCCGAGCCGCGACGTTCGTGCGCGTAGTGCAGCCCAGCGGCGGCCGACGCCACGATCGCGACGACGTACCCGAGAGGCATGTGCGTGCGACTTCTCGCGACCGCCGACAGAATATTTCGGAGATCCTCGCCGTGGATGTACTCCATCGCGAAGAAGTACTCGCCCGCGTTCTCGCCGATATCGAAGACCTGCACGATGTTCTGGTGGTGCAGGTTCGCCGCCGTCCGCGCTTCATCGAGGAACATCGTGATGAAGCGCTGATCCTTCGCGTGCTCCGCGCGGATTCGTTTGAGGATGATGTGGCGCTCGAATCCTTCGATGCCATCGGTCCGGGCGAGCAGGACATCGGCCATTCCGCCGGATGCCAGGTGTCTTAGCACCACGTACCGCCCCAGACGCTCGTCCCCCATTGTTGGTAGCGTAAGAGAGCCTGCTTGATCGGATCAAGTAGCAGGTGAGGTAGCGACCGCATGTTAGGGTTCGCCTACATGTCGGAGGCTTTCGGGATCTGGCAGCTCGAGTCGCTCGTCGCTGTCGGTGGTCTTGGCGAAGTCTGGAGAGCCCGACGCGGGAGTGATTCGCAGATCGTCGCGCTCAAACGCCTACACACGCATCTCGCGCGCAATGAAGAGGGACGCGGTCAGTTCGCGCTCGAGCAACGCCTCGCGACGGAGCTGCCTCGGCATCCAAACGTGATCCACGGAAGCGAAGCGGGAGATGTCGAGGGGCGGCCCTATGTCGCGCTCGAGCTCGTCGCAGGTGCCGACCTGCGTCGCATCATCGCGCCGCCGTCGAGTGGCAACGACGTGACGCCGACCAAGGTGCTGTTGCCGGCGACCCGCGCGATCGGGATCGTAACCGCCGCGTGCGATGCGGCGACGCACTTGCACGATCACGGTTGGGTCCACGGGGATATCAACCCCGGCAACCTCGTCGTCGAGCCGCGTGCCGGCGACGATCACGTCGTGCTGATCGATCTCGGCGTCGCACGCGCGATCGGAGAAGCCGGCTCGGTGCGCGGCACGCACGCGTACATGGCGCCCGAGCAAGTTCGGGGAGAGGCGTGGACGCGTGCGACCGACGTGTTCGCGCTCGGGGTCGTGCTGTGGGAGCTGCTGTCCGGAACGCGATTGTTCCATCGTGGCCCACCGTGGCTCTCGATGGCGGCGGTGGTCGAGGCTCCGGTGCCTGCGCTGGCGACGCGCGACTTCGATGCGATCGTGCAAGCCGCGCTCGTCAAAGATCCGGCGCAGCGCATCGCTTCGGCCGCCGAGCTTGCAGAGCGGCTGCGCAGGGTCGCGAGGTAGCTGCTACTCCGCCGACTTCTTCGCCGCGCGGGCCGCCCTCGCCGCCTCGCGCTCCGCGGTGCGCTTTTGATCGAGATCGAACTGATTGCGCGCGGCGCGGGTGCCGAGAATGAAGCCGAGAAACATTCCGACCATCAGGACACCGGGGATGAACAGAATATGGCCGGAGGTCACTTGGCCTCCTTGGCGGCAGCTTCGAGATCTCTGCGCAGCACGGCGATCTCGGCCTTGAGTGCTTGCTGGCGGCGCCACAGGAACATCACGAAGGCCGCCGCGATCACCCACATCGCGGCGTACGCGAGGATCACGTGCCGCTCGTTCTTCTGGACATGGTAGTTCGCGTCTTCGTGTGCCTTGACGATCTCCTGATCGACGTTCTTGCCGAGGGTGGCGAGGATCGACTGCGCGAAGGTCGGATCTTGATTCATCGCCTCGGCACACAGCTCGCGCGGCGTCTTCGCGGCGGGCGGCGCGGGCGCAGGCGGCACGTCGCTGCCTGAGGACGGCGGTGCGGCCGTCGTACTACCGGACGGCGGCGCGGCCGTCGTACTACCGGGCGCCGGACTCATCGACGGTTGCGCCGAGGCGACCGCCGTCAGCATCGCGAGCAAAACCACGATACGCATCGAGACTTCCTTCATTCGAGGACTCCAAGATCCAGCGCACGTTCGCGCAGCTCGCGGACTTCGCGCTCCGCCCGCGTGCTCTGCACTCGCGTGATCACGAGCGCGAGGAACCAGCACAGGAACGTCGCGACGGTCAACCAGAACGCAGGGCGCATGCCGGCGCCGAGCGTCGCGACGACACCGTTCTTGCCGGACGCGGGATGCGAGTCCTGACCGACCATCGTGTAGATGAACGGCACCCCGACCATGCCAAACACGGCCATGCCCGCCGCGATGCGATCGGCACTCGGTCCCGCGAACTTGCGGACGAGCACGTAGCCGACGAGCACGAGCCACAATAACAGCGACATCGTCAGCCGCGGCTCCCAGTTCCACCACACGTCCCACGCGGCCTTCGCCCAGATCGATCCGGTGACGAGAACGACCGCGCCAAACGCGACGGCGACGTCGGTCGCGGCGCTCGCGATGTCATCCCATTTGGGATTGCGCGTCCGCAGAAACGCGATCGAGGACAGCCCCGACACGAACACCGCAACGAACAACATGAACGCGTGTGCGATGTGGAAGTAAGAGATCTTTTGATTGAAGAACAGGCTCGATCCGGCGAGCCGGCCATCCTCGAGATAGCCGTATTGCATCGGCGCGACCAAGAATACCTGCCAGAGCGACACGCAGAAGCCGATCGCTCCGAGCAAGACCAAGCTGGGGACCAAGAGCTTCTTCATTCGATGACCAGGGATTCGAACACCCACAGAGACAGTACCAGGAACGCCGCGTCGTAGATTCCAAGGAACCGGATCCAGTACCACGCCATCTCGAGGTTCGGGATTTCCGCCACGAGAGAGGCCGTGGTCTTCGTGCCGGCCACGAACAGCGGGATCAGCAGCGGATACAGGATCACCGGGAGCAACACGTCGCGCGACCTCACCTTGAGCAGGGTCGCGGCGAACACCGAGCCAACCACCGAGAACCCGAGGGCACCGAGGACGATGACGAGCACGAGCGGGCCCGGATAGTCGAACAGGGGGGCGTTCAGGAACAGCGCGAGCAGCGGAGTCACGATCACCGCCACGCCGAGCACGAGCACGGTCATCGCGAAGGCTTTGCCGAGAAACACCGCCAGCCGCGGCACCGGTGACAACAGCAGCGCCCGCATCGTGTCGTTCTCGCGCTCGCGATCGAAGGCGCGCCCGAGGCCGACCGTTCCGGCGAACGCGATCGCGACCCACAACATACCGGGGACGGCGCCGCGCACCGCTCGGTCATCGCTCGGGAACGCAAAGGCGTACACGACGACGAGCAGCGCGCCGAAGAACGCCATCGTGTAGAGGATCTCCTTGCTGCGGAGCTCGACGCGCAGATCCTTCCACGCGACGCGAGCTGCTTGGCGGAGGAGCGACATGATCTCGGCTATCGTGCTTTTACACCGGCGTCAGTTCGCGTGGCGGTGGTAGATGTCCTTGAGTTGCTCGTACGAGTACGTTTCGCCGCGTTCTTCGAAGACGAGACCGCCGCGACGCAGTACCGCGACGTGATCGGCACGTCCTGCGATCGCTTCGAGATCGTGCGTCACGACCACGACGATCGCGCCCGATGCCTTGAGCTCGCCGAGCTGCTCTCCGAGGGCCAATGCACCTCCGCGATCGAGCCCGGTAAACGGCTCGTCGAGGAGCAACAGCGAAGGCTTGGTCAGCACCGCGCGAGCGAGCGCGAGCCGCTGCGCCATGCCTCGCGAGTACGTGCGCGCCGCCCGGGTCCGCGCTTTGGGCTCGAGCCCGACGCGATCGAGCACGGCGTTGATCGCGGTCTCGCTGTCGTCGACGCCGTAGAGTCCCGCGAACAGCTGGAGGTTCTCGACGGCGCTGAGCTCGCCGTAACACAGCGAGGAGTGCGCGAGCATGCCGATCTCGCGCCTCACGGCCTCGCCGGTCGCCTCGGCCTGACCGTCCCTGTACGTGACCTTGCCGTCGTTCTGGCGCACCAACGTAGAGACAATCCCGAGCAGCGTGGTCTTCCCCGCTCCGTTGTGGCCGAGCAGCGCACACATCGAGCCCGCTCGGAGCTCGAGGGAGACACCGACGAGCGCGCGCTCGGTGCCATATCGCTTGCCGATCTTGCGGATCTCGACGCGGTCGAGAGGCACGTCAGTCCCAGTGCTTCTCGAGCTCGGCGATCACGGCTTCGCGCTGCGCACCGAGCGCTTCGGGGTTGTCGGTCTTGCCGATCTTCTCGAGCTTGACGAGCTCGTCGAGCAGCGCCGCCCGCTTGGCGGCGCGTGCGAAGTCCGCGACCGAAGTGGCCCTGCCAAACAGCGCGAACCCCAAGCCGCCCAAGATCAACACGATGACGACGATCCCGACGAGCCGTGGCAGCCAGACGTGCCACGCCGCCGCCGCCGGCAAGTTCGTGATCGTCATCGTCATCGATTGCCGCGGCAGGATCTGGATCTGCTCGAGCAAGAAGTACGTTCCCTGCGGCACGGTCACGGTGCGACCGGTGACGTTCGCCGGCAGGTTGACCGACATGCCCGGAACCTGGAGGATCTCCATGCCGCTCTGGAACGCGCCGTATGGCAGATCGAGTGCCCAATCGACCTGGCCGCTCTCGATCGGCAACGAGAACGCGCCCTGGAACCGCTTCGTGCCCGGCGGAATCGGCCGCACGATCCGATAGCCTTCACCCTGCGCGACCGAGACATCTGCCTGGTCGCGCTCGGCGACGATCGCACCCTTGAAGTGCTTGGGGAGCGGCAACACCATGCCATCGGGCCCCGCGACGTACGGGATCCACGAGTTGTTCTCGACATCGAACCGGCCGCTCACCGCGAGGAACGAATCGTCGATGTGCGAGGTCAGGCTGAACGAGAACAAGATCCGCGGATACACGAACAGCGTGATGTGCGCGCCGCGGCCGTCGACCATCTGGAACGGCTCGGTGCGATAGGGCTGCTGCCGCATCTCGGACTCGACATAGAGCACCTGCCCCGGCTTCGGGGCGATGTCGTAGACGACCTCGGCCTTGCCTTGGCTGTCCCAGTGCGCCTCGACATCGAGCACGCCACCGGACTTCGACAGATCGAACGGCTGCGACGACAGCCGCTTGCCGTTGATCGTGAACACCGCGACGAGCTGTCCTCGCGACGCGGGCACCGCGAGCCGGACGGTGCCGCTCTCGGGAGTCTTCGATTCGACGAGGCCCGCCGCCAGCGGATCGGTGCTGTCAGAGGGCACGATCTTGATCGCGACGTCCTTGAGCGCGACGTTGGTTCCCAGCGTGCCACCGTGGACTTGCACGTCGACGGTTCCGGCGGGCACGTCGGCTTTCGGCTCGAACTGCGATTGAGCGTTGACGTCGGTCGGATCGGCAGCGGCCTGGTGGGGCGCTGCTTTCGCGATCACGGCCCCGGTCGCGGCATCGACCAGCGCGATCTCCGAACCGGGTGCGGGCACGCCGGTCAGCGTCACCATGACCTTGCCCGCCGGCGCACCACTCTCTTGCGGATCGAGACGCACGAGCTCGTCGAGCGGTGGTGCGGTGGAGTTTCGCTTCTCGCTCGACAGGACAAGCCTGACGCCGAGCTGCGGGTCGAGCACGACCGGCTTCGCGATCAAGCGATCGATCGCGCCGTTGCGTGGTACCTGCGTCATTGCGAAGTACGACGTCGAGCCACTGCGGTCGAGGCCGGTGAACTGCGCGCGACCTTCTTTATCGGTCTGCTTGGTCTCGATCGTGACCTTCAGGTCGGCGTGATACCCGACGAGCGTGACCGGCACGTTCTCGAGGGGATCTTTGAAGTCGTCGTAGACGACGCGCACCGTGTAAGAGCCGGGGGCGTCACTCTGCTCGGGACGCGGCTCCCCGCTCAACTGGCGCGGCTCGGGCATTCCGCCGCCGTTCGCAAAGGGCGCGCCGCCACCGCCGCCGCCTGTCATCGGCCGCGTCGACAGCATCACGCGCACGCCGCTGTCCGACGGAATGACGAACGTCTCCGACGTGATCTCTTTCTTGTCTTCGTCGGTGACCTTGGCCTGCACGGTCGCCGCCGACGGCAGATCCTTGAACACCGCGCGGCCGGCCGTATCCGTGCGCGCGAGGTGCGGCGCTCCGTTGACGACGAGCGTGACCTCGGTGCCGTTCACCGGCGATGCCGGACTGCCCGCGATGATCCGGATGCTGACTTCACCGACGGGCAGATCGGCCGAAGGCAGCGGCTTGCCGAGCGCCGCCGCGGGCTGCGCCGATGCCGTGGGCACGCTCGCCAGCATCCCGAGCAGCGCGATCAGGATCGTCGCAGACCAGAGTCGGATCGGGCGCTTCGCGCTCGCGGTCTTTGTGGTCGTGGTCATTGCGATTTGTGCGCGCTGATGATTTTGATCCCTTGGACCAACCGCCAAGGCGCCGAGGCGCCAAGGTCTGAAGGAGCATCGATCGAGGGAGCCTCTCGTTGCTTGCAGCCTCGTCACCAAGACCTGGTTGGTTTGATCTTGGCGCCTCGGCGCCTTGGCGGTTACTCCGGTCAGAGCCGGATCCGGAACAAGCGACAGGAGGCGCTTCGCGCACGCGGTCATGTCGAGACCTCTCCGGCCTTCGAGCCGTCGCCTTGGATTGGCTCCGGCTCGGGCTTCGCGACCTCGCCCGCGGGCTTCTTGCCCTTCTTGTTCGGTGCCTTCTTGTCTTGCAACGCGAGGCGCGCTTTGACTTCGCGCTGGATCCGCGTGCGAACGTCCTCGGAGCCTCCGGCGTCGAGCCGATCGAGCTCCTTGATCACCTCGATCGCGCGAGTCCGGTACGTGTGGATGAGGCCGTCCGCATCGACCTTCGAGAGCTTGCCCATCTCGTGGTCGAACTCTGCCTCTTTGATCGCCTTCAAGAGCGTTCGCTTCTCTTTCTCGAGATCGCCGCGCGCGCCCGCGGGCCGCGCCCACGCCTCTTCACCCTCGTTCTCCGGTGCGACCGCCGACACGCCGGTGCGCCACAAGTTGTAGACGGTCGCGATCACGGCGAGATACGCGAGGCACACGAAGATCGTCGGTGCCGTCAGGTGAAAGTGGTTCTGCCAATCGATGAAGATCCAGCCACCGATCAGGATGAACAAGAACACGCCGCGCTTGATCCAGCGCAATGGATCGAGCGGCGCGGATTTGGGATTGGCAGACCCGCCGGCGATCGGCGCGTCTGGAATCGCAGGATCGGAGGTCTTGCGGATCCCGACCTGCACCAAGAGCTTGTTGAAGGCCTCGAACATCGGTCAGTCGGTCTTCGAGAGCTCGTCATCGAGCTTGTCCGCGTAGGTCTCGTCTTCCGCCGGCTTGGCACCGCTGTGAGCTTGCGCCTTGTTCGTCGCATCGCCGCGCGACAGCCAACGACGACCTACGACCACGAGCAGCCCGAGCCCCCCGATCGCCGCGAGCGAAGGAAACAGCCACGACACCTTGCTCTTCGGCGTCGCGAGCACCTGCCCGCCGTACTCCTTCGAGAACGCGGCGAGGACCGCATCGTAGGCTTGCTGCCGCCCGGCCTCGGTCGTCAGGTCATAGAGCGGCTTGCCCGACGCATCGGTCTGCCCCATCAGGCTCATCACCTGAAGGCGGAGATCCGCGGCGGTCTTGCAGTCGCAATCGTAGATGTCCTGGCGCGCGCAGCCGCACGTACAGATCAGCTCCTTCATCGCCTTGGCTGCCGTGTCGTTGTTCGGACGGTTCTGCGCCGCGAAACCGCCACCGGCTTGACCCATGCCCATGCCCGGGGTCACGTGCTCGGCCGGCGTGTCGGCGCGCGCTTGGCTCGCGAGCCCGGCGAGCAGTCCGGCGATGATCGCGATCATGAGGCCGACATCGGCGGCGCGTCCGAGCCGGGTCCTCGGTTTCCACTGCAGCTTGTCGACGACGGCCTGCGGGATCAGACACACGAGCGTGCCGAACGCCATCACCAAGAACCCGACCCAAACCCACAAGATCAGCGGATTGAGATAGACGCGGAAGTTGGCGAGGTTTGTATCGAGGTCGTAGCCCGTGAGCACGACGTAGACGTCCTCCGCCGCGAGGACCTTGATGGCGACCTCGGTCGTCATCTGTCCATCGCCCTTGTGGAAGTCCCACTTGGCCGGATAGACGGTCTCGATCAGCTCGCGGCCGCGATAGACGCTGACCTGCGCCGTGACGGCGTCTTTGTGATCGTCGGAGCTGTGGATCAGCGTGTCGTAGCGAAACGTGTAGTCGCCGAAGTCGAATGAATGGGCACCTTCGAGCTTCCGGACGCGCTGTTCGAGGTCTCGCACCATCGCATCCTGATCGTGTGTCGGATGCGCACGCTCGTTGGCGAGCTGCTTGTGGAGGTCCGTGAGCTCGCTGGTCTCGACGCTCAGCGGCTTGTCGATCGTGCGATCGATCATCCGGCCGTACGTCTTGCCCGCGAAGCCGATGAACAACACGGCGACACCGAGGTGCACGATGTAGCCGCCGTACTTGCGGCGCTTCGCGAGCACGAGCCCGATCAGCGACGTGAACGGATCCGAGCCGGTCTGGCGCTGGCGCACAAACACGCCACGGATGTACTCCTGCCCGATCGAGCCGAACACGAAGGCACACAACCCGAAGTTGATGAGCGAGATCGGCAACCGCGCGAGATCGATCGTGTAGCCGAACACGTGGATCACGGCGCTATCCGCGAAGATCGGCGTCAGCGCGCGACTCGCTGGAACGAACACGGCGAGGACCGCGATCGTGACCGCCGCGCAACCGAGCGGGATCATGAACTGGTTCCACAACCGTTCGCGCGTCGTCTTGCGCCACGCCAGCAGGGGCGCCGCACCGGCGAGGAACAGCAGCGTCATCCCGATCGGCGTCATCCAGCGGTTGAAGAACTCGACGCCCACCGACACACGCGCGCCATCGATCGCCTCGGAGATCGTCGGGAACATCGTCGCGAA
>JAQBQF010000363.1 GCA_028287115.1 Myxococcales bacterium | reverse complement strand
TCCTCGCCGGGTCCGGCATCGGCGGCGAGTACGCGGCGATCAACTCCGCGATCGACGAGCTGATCCCGGCGCGTGTGCGTGGACGTGTCGACCTCACGATCAACGGCAGCTGGTGGATCGGCACCGCGTTTGCCGCGTTCATGTCATACGAGCTGCTGAACAACATCCGGGAGTCGATCGGCTGGCGGCTCGGTTTCGGGCTCGGTGCGATTCTGGCGCTCGGGATCCTGACCATCCGGCGCTACATCCCCGAGAGCCCGCGCTGGCTGCTCACGCCTGGGCGCGCTGACGAAGCCGAAGAGGTCGTCAAGCAGATCGAGGCGGAGGTGGCGAAGGATGGCAAGGAGCTTCCCGAGCCCGATGGCGAGCCACTCGAAGTGCAGCAGTTCGACCGTCTCAGCTTCAAGACCATCGCCGGGTACGTCGTCAAGAACTATCCGGGCCGCGGCGTCCTCGGTCTGTCGCTGATGGTCGGCCAGGCATTCCTCTACAACTCGATCTTCTTCACGTACACGATCGTCCTCACGCAGTTCTTCGGCGTGTCCGCAGACAACGCGCCGCTGTATCTCATCCCGTTCTCGGTTGGCAACATCCTCGGACCGCTGCTGCTCGGCCCGTTGTTCGACAGCGTCGGGCGGCGCACGATGATCTCTCTTACGTACATCGCCTCAGGAGCGTTGCTGCTCGTTGCCGGAGAGCTGTTCGTGCACGGTGTCTTCTCCGCGACCACGATGACGATCGCGTGGTGCATCATCTTCTTCTTCGCGTCGGCGGGCGCGAGCTCCGCGTACTTGACCGTCAGCGAACTGTTCCCGATGGAAGCGCGCGCGATGGCGATCGCTCTCTTCTACTCGATCGGAACCGGGATTGCGGCGCTGTCGCCGACACTGTTCGGGGCATTGATCGCGACCAAGAGCAAGACGAACGTGAACTACGGCTACCAGCTCGGCGCGGCGCTGATGATCGGCGCAGGCATCGTCGCGATCTTCCTCGCCGTTCCGGCCGAGCGCCGGTCACTCGAGGACGTTGCACGCCCGTTCACAGCCGTGCGCGACAGGATTTCGGCAAGCAAAGGCTCTAAGGCGAAGCGACCGGTACCGGCCCGCGGACACTGATACGTTCGGGGCGCATGGCGCTTCCGGATCATTACGAACGCCTGTTGTGGGGCGTGCTCGCGATCGCGATCGCCGTTGCGCTCAGCCGCGTGCTCAAGTTCGTCGCCGCACGACTGGCGGACCTCCAGCCTGACGAAGAGGTCGAGCTCGCGCGTCTGCGCCGCCGCGAGACGGCGATCGTGCTCGTCGCGAACACGATCCCGTACACGACGGCGATCATCGTCCTCATCGTCCTCTCGTCGCTCTTCCTGTCGACCGCGGCGACACTCGGCGGCTCCGCATTCCTCGGCATCATCATCGGCTTCACCGCGCAGCGCTTCCTGATGGACGTCGTCGCCGGCGCGTTGATCGCGTTCGAGCGGTGGTACGGCGTCGGCGACTTCCTCATGGTTGAGCCGTCGAAGGCCAACGGCATCGTCGAGCAGTTCGGCCTGCGCACGACCGTTATCCGCCACCTGAACGGCGACCTCGCGTACATCCCGAATTCGCAGATCATCGCCGCCATCCGGCCGCCGCGCGGCTACCGGCGCTACACGATCGAAGTGCTCACGAGCGATCCCGAAGCCGCCCGCGCAGCGCTCGAGTCTGTGGGACACCGCGCACCTGTCGGCGAGGCGCGGTTCCTGCGGGCGCCACACGTGGTCGAGGAGCGCGAGCTGAGCGAAGGCGTCTGGCTCGTGCGCGGTCGCGCGGATGTCACGCCGACGATGGAGTGGCTGGCCGAGGATCTGCTCGTGCGCCGGCTGACGTCACAGCTTTCCCCCGACACCCTGCTCACCGATCCGGTCGTCTACACGCTCGACGAAGCGACGCTCAGGCGGTACCAGCGGCGGGTGCTGGTGCGCTGACCGGATTCGTGAGGCGGCCGACGCCTTCGATCTCGACCGTGACCTCGTCGCCGGCTTTCAGGAAGACCGGCGGGTTCCGCGACATCCCGACACCGGGTGGCGTTCCGGTCGCGAGCAGGTCTCCGGGCTCGAGCGTGATCGTCTGCGTGATGTACGCGATCAGCTCGTCGATGCGAAAGATCATCGCGGACGTGTTGGAGTCCTGCATCGTCTCGCCGTTCAGGATCGTGCGGATCGGCAGGTTGTGCGGATCGGCGATCTCGGACGCGGGAGTCATTGCGCTCACCGGCCCGAACGTGTCCGGCGACTTTCCGCGCGACCACCGGTTCTGCGTGGCCTGCAACGTCCTCGCCGAGACGTCGTTGAAGCAGACGTAACCGCGAATCGCCTCGAGCGCGTTCTCGCGCGACACGTGCTTGATGCGCCGGCCGATGATGACGCCGAGCTCACCCTCGTAGTCGATGCGTTCGTCGATCGGGCCGGGCAGGACGATCGGCTCGCCGGGGCCGATCAGCACATTGGTCCACTTCGCGAAGAGCAACGGTTCCTCGGGCGCCTGCTCTCCCTGCTCCGCGATGTGGTCGCGGTAGTTGAGGCCGACGCAGATGATCTTTCCGGGGAGGTCGATCGGCAGCGCCATCAGGCGAGCAGCTTTGCGATTGCGAGGACTCCCACGACGACGATGATGCCACGCAGCACCGGGTCGGGCAGTTTCCTACCGACGCCCGCACCGATTTG
>JAQBQF010000328.1 GCA_028287115.1 Myxococcales bacterium | reverse complement strand
TACCGTGGCTGCACGCCGCGAGCACGAGTACGGTGGCGAAATGGGGTAGCCTCATGCGCGAGTAGTAGCACTGCGCTCGCGCGGGATCAGCCAACAAGAGCCTTCATGCGGCGCGCGACCTAGCCCTCGCGGTCGCGGAGCCCGAACTCCTTCATCTTCATCTGGAGGCTCTTGCGGCTGATCTTGAGGAGCCGTGCGGCCTGCGTCACGTTGTTACTCGTCTCGTCGAGCGCCTTCATGATCAGCTCGCGTTCGACGCGCGCGGTCTCGGCGCGGACGACGTCCTTGAGCGATCCGGAGATCTCCCCGACCCCGTCCTCGCCGTGCTCCACTTCGACGACCGGGACCGGCACTTCGGCCGCTGCAGAGCCGAGCTGCAGATCGACGCGCTCGATGCGATCGCCCTTGCAGAACAAGATCGTTCGCTCGAGGACGTTCTCGAGCTCGCGAATGTTGCCGGGCCAGTTGTGGGTCTCGAGGGCGGCGAGCGCGTCGTCCGCGATACCCGTGATCGTCTTCTTCAGGCGCTCGTTGAACTTCTTGATGATGTGCTGGACGAGCAGCGGGATGTCACCGGTGCGTTTGCGCAGCGGCGGAATCAGCAGCGGAACGACATTGAGCCGGTAGTAGAGATCTTCGCGGAAGTTGCCGCGCGCGATCTCGTGCTCGAGGTCGCGGTTGGTCGCCGTGATCAGCCGGACGTCGACCTTGATTGTCTTGATGCCGCCGACGCGCTCGAACTCGCTCTCCTGGATCGCGCGGAGCAGCTTGACCTGCATCTCGACCGGAATCTCACCGATCTCGTCGAGGAACAGCGAGCCCTCATCTGCGAGCTCGAAGCGGCCCGGTTTGCTCGAGGTCGCGCCGGTGAACGCGCCCTTCTCGTAGCCGAACAGCTCCGACTCCATCAGCGTCTTGGGAATCGCGGCGCAGTTGATCTTGATGAACGGGCCACCTTTGCGGCTCGAGTTCTCGTGCAACGCCTTCGCGACGAGCTCTTTGCCGGTGCCGCTCTCGCCGGTGATCAGGACCGTCGAGGGTGTGTCGGCGACCTTGTCGATCACCGCGAAGATCGAATGCATCTCGGTCGACTGGCCGATCAGGCCATAGCGGCCCTTCGCCTCCGTGTCGACGACCGGATACAGCGTCTGGCGCGGCGCGAGCTTGTTGGCGACCGCTTGCCCGATCGCTTTGTCGACGATCACCCGGATCGAGTCCTGCTCGTACGGCTTCTCGATGTAGTCGAACGCGCCGGCCTTGATCGCTTCGACCGCCTGACCGACCGAGCCGTAGGCGGTGATGATGATCACCGGGACGTGCGGATGGTTTTTCGAGGCGGTGCGCAGCACCTCCATGCCGTCGGCGCCCGGCATCCGTAGATCCGTGATCACGACATCGACGTCCGCGAGTCGATCGATCGCCTCTTGTCCGTTCGCGGCCTGGACGACCTCGTGGCCATCGCGACGCAGCATCGCCGCGAGCACCCGACGTAAGTTTTGCTCGTCATCCGCGACCAGGATCTTGGCCGGTTGCATTCGGACGCTACTCTACTCCCTCACGCTATCCCGTTGTCGATGGTGTTGCCGGTGCAACCGCCGCGGGCTCCGCCGGTGTGTCGACAACCGCTTCGTTCGTGGTAGCCGACTCGGAATTCGCCGCAGGCGATGTGGGCGTGGGCGTGGCGTCGCCGCGCGACGCGAACCGTCCGGTCTCGGTGATGTCCTCGACCTTCGACAGCGGGATCGGCTCGGCAGCCGGGAGAAACACCGAGAATGTCGAGCCCTGACCGATCGTCGACCGCACTTCGATCGTGCCGCCGTGCTGGTTGATGATGCGATGCGAGATCGCGAGGCCGAGGCCGGTGCCCTTCTGCTTCGTCGTGTAGAACGGGATGAACAGCTTCTTCAAGCGATCCCGCGGGATGCCGATGCCGGTATCGCGAAACCGAACCTCGCAGAACTGACCGTATCCGAGGCGCGAACGCCGGCGGCGGGTCGTCAGGATCTCGAGCGTGCCACCGTCGGGCATCGCCTGGAGCGCGTTCTGTCCGAGGTTTAGAAACACCTGAAGCAGCGACTCGGGATCGCCGGCGACCTGCGGCAACTGATCGTCGGTGCGGACGCGAAGCTCGACATTCTTGTGTTGCTCCTGGAGCAGGAGTTGCTGGGTCTTGCGCACGACGTGGTTGAGATCGACCTTGTCGGCGCCTTCGCGGCCGGGACGTTCGGACCGCGCGTAATCGAGGAAGCGCGTCACGACGTTGTTGAGGCGGTTCGCTTCCTCGACGATGATCTGCAAGAACTCGGCGGTCTCGCTCGCGTTCGCGGCGGGCTTGCCGTCGGAGGTCATCAGGAGCTGCGCCGCACCTTTGATCGCGCCGAGCGGGTTGCGAATCTCGTGCGCGAGACCGGCCGCCATCTCGCCGAGCGCCGCGAGACGATCGCGCTCCTTGACGCGCTCGTACGCCTGCGACGATTCGATCACGCGCGCGGCACCGATCGCGAGCTGGCGGAACGTATCGAAGTCGTCCGGATCGAACGCGTTGTCGGTGCGATCGTCGCGGACGCAGAACAGGCCGAGGAGCCACGGACCTTGCTCGGTCTCGGCCGAGCCGAACAGCGGGAACACGAGGGCGGCGTGCAGCTCGTGGAGACGTTCTTCGAGCGCGATGATCGCGGTGCGCTTCGCCTCGGCGTCGGGCGCCGTGCCGACCTCCTCGCGCTCGCGCTTCAACTGATCGATATCGAGGTGACCGCCGCGCACGCGATCGAGCAGTGCGCGTTCGGCGTTTGCATCGAGGCGTTCCGGGGGCGGTCCGCCGACGAAGCCCGCGCGATCGTAACCGGCGCCGTCGGCATCGAGCAGGTACATGCCGGCATCGGTGACGCGGCGTGATTCTTCGAGCGCGGTGACGATCCTGCCGACCATGTCCGGAACATCGACGACGCTCGGCAGCTCGCGGCGCACGGCGTCGAGGCGGCCGCGAAGCTCGGTTCGCTGCCGGAGCAGCCAGCGATTGATGCTGTTCTCGAGCCAGTTTCGCACCGGCTCGAACAGGATCAGGATCACGAACGCGGCGACGAGCGCGTTGAGGAGATACAGGCCCTGCTGGCCGCTGTCGATCCAGTACAGCAGCAAGCCGTAGACCGCCGACAACAAGACGACCAGCGTGCCGAGCACCGCCATCTTGCCGATCAGCTCGTTGAGATCGAGCAGGCGATAGCGAAACAGCGTCTGCGACAGGAAGTAGAGGTAGAGAATGCCGAGGACGTTGCCGACGGCGGGCCACGGAATGCCGAACCGCGGCAACACGTCGGTGAGCGTCAGCGTCGTGGTCAGCACGCCGCCGAGCGCGAGATATCCGACGCGCGTGCGCTCGGCGCGCTTGGTCGTCGCGCGATACTGGATCCACAGATCCCACACGCAGCGATAGAGACCGCCGAACACGTAGAGGCCGAACGGGATCTGGAAGTAGATCGATTCGTGGATCGGCGTGCCGATCGCCGAGAACATCAGCGCCGCGTACGCGAGCAGCGTCCAGGCGAGCGTGACGCGCGGGCCGCGCTTGGGTCCGCCGATCGACGGCTGCGCGAGGAAGATCCGGAAGAACCGGATCGCCAACGGCGGGATCGTCGCGGCGGCCCACAGCGACAGCCAGCGCATCCACGGCCGCGGCGTCGCGGCATCGATGAACGAGCACAAGTGCCACGCGGACACCGTGAACGTGAACGCCGCGAATGACGTGTACATCCGATCCGAGCGCGAGCGCAGGAGCACCGACGCGCCGATCGCGAGCATCAAGAGCGCGGCGAGCAGCGAGGAGACCGCTTGGACGTCCACGGCGCCAGTCTACGCCGAGCGCCCCGGCGCGCACACCGCGATTGCGTGCTGCCATGGCGATCCTCGTAGCGGGTGGAATTCAGAGCCACCGAACGTGGTGCACCACGACATGAGACCCAGATCAACCGCCGAGGCGCCGAGGCGCCAAAGGTCAGCGTAGAGATCATCTATTGAATCGATGACGCCGGTGGACCTCCATGACGGGTCCGATCAAGACACTTGGATCTGTCTCGGCGCCTCGGCGCCTTGGCGGTTCGTCCGAGGCGCCATCTGGTCCGGCTGAGGTCCGCTTCGATCCGATCTGTTCCTGCCTCGGTTTTCGATCCTGCGATGGTAGGTTCGCGCCGTGTCAGATCCTCGGTTGTCCAAGCTGCCGGCGGTGCACGCGCTCGCCGACGAGGCCGCCGCACTCGGCACGGCACCTCGCTGGGCGCTGATCGAGGCGGCGCGGCGGACCGTCGCGGCGAAACGCGAGGCGATCTTGGCGGGACGAGGCGAGGGCGAGATCGCGGCCTCGGAGGTCGCCGTGCTCGCCGCGGAGCTCGCACGCCCGCGGCTGCGGCGCGTGATCAACGCGACCGGTGTCGTGCTGCACACGAACCTCGGGCGCGCTCCGCTCGCCGATGCGGCACGGACCGCGATCGATGACGCCGCGCGCGGTTACTCGAACCTCGAGTACGACCTCGTCAAGGGCGAGCGCGGGTCGCGGCACGATCACTTGCGCGCGCTCCTGTGCGAGCTCACCGGCGCCGAGGACGCACTCGTGGTCAATAACAACGCCGCGGCGACGGTGCTCGGTCTCGCGGCCCTCGCCTCGAATCGAGAGATCGTGGTCTCGCGCGGCGAGCTGATCGAGATCGGCGGCTCGTTTCGACTGCCCGAGATCCTCGCGCTGTCGCGCGGCACGCTGGTCGAGATCGGCACGACGAACAAGACGCATCGTAAAGACTACGAGACCGCCATCGGCCCTGCGACCGGCCTCTTGCTCAAGGTCCATCGCTCGAACTTCGCGATCGTCGGGTTCACCGCCGAGGTCAGCCCCGAGGAGGTGGTCGAGATCGGACGTGCGCGCGGTATCGCGACGATGATCGATCTCGGGTCCGGCATGCTCGTCGATCGCGCGACCCAGCGCCGGTGGGGGCTGCCGGAGGAGCCCACGGTGGCCGAGACCGTCGCGAGCGGTGCAGACCTCGTGACGTTCTCGGGAGACAAGCTCCTCGGCGGGCCGCAGGCCGGCATCGCGGTCGGCAAGGCCGCCGCGGTCGAAGCCGCGCGCAAGCACCCGCTGATGCGGGCGCTGCGGCCGGACAAGCTCACGCTCGCGGGCCTCGCGGCGACGCTCGCACTCTATCGAGAGGGCAGGCAGCTCGAGGTCCCGACCGTCGGCATGCTCGGCAAGACCGCCGAACAGCTGCGCGCCGCCGCCCTTGCGCTCGCGGCCGCGATCGGCGCGCATGCTGGATTGTCCGTCGAGGTCGAGCCTTGCCTCTCGACGGTCGGCGGCGGTGCGATGCCGACGGCGCAGCTGGCTTCGTACGCGGTGACGCTGCGCGGGAAGCCCGCGGATCAGATCGATCGAGCGCTGCGGGCCGCGCCGGTTCCGGTCGTCGGCAGGATCGAGGACGGCCGGGTGTGGCTCGACCTCCGGACGATTGCCGAGACCGAGGTCGACGACGTTGCTCGCGCCGCGCGCATTTAGGTTATAGATCTCTCGGTGTCAGTCGAGAAGTCTCCTCGGGTGGTCGCGATCGGCGGCGGCAAGGGCGGCGTTGGAAAGAGCCTGGTCTCTGCCAACGTCGGCATCTTCCTCGCGACCCTGGGGAAGCGCGTCGTGCTCGTCGATGGCTCGTTCGGCTCGGCGAATCTCCACATCTTCACCGGCGTCCCCCGGCCCTCGCGCTCGCTCTACGAAGCGCTGCCCGGCGGAGCGAGAGCCGCGGTTCCGCTCGCCGAGCTCGCGGTTGCGACGCACGTGCCCGGCGTGCGGCTGATCGGTGGCGTCTACGATCCCGCATCGGTCGCCAATGTCACGCGCGAGACCGTCGCCGAGCTCGCGCTCCAGATCCGCACGCTGCCCGCGGATTGGGTCGTGATCGATCTCGGACCGGGGCTCACGGCACCGACGCTCGAGCTGTTTCTCGAGGCCGACATCAGCCTGCTCGTCGCGGTACCCGATCCGACCTCGATCGAGCTGATGCATCGCTTCGTCAAGGCGGCGTTTCTCGCCAGGCTCGAGCGCCGGGGCCTCGGTCACCTTGCACGCGGGCCATCGAAAGAACCGCGCGATCACGAGGGCGGGACGCCGAGCGCGCTCGAGATCTATCTGTCTGCGGTCGGCAACGGCGCGCCCGATGTCGACGAGCTGCGCGACGCGATCTTGGGCTTCGCGCCACACCTCGTGATCAACTCGGCGCGATCGAAGTCCGACATGGAGCTCGGTCGAGCGGTCGCCTCCGCCGCGCGCCGCCGGCTCGGCACGCCGATTCGCTACCTCGGCCACCTCGAGTACGACGAGGCGGTGTGGGCCTCGACCCGCCGGCGCCGGCCGCTCCTGATCGAGCACCCGGAGACCCGCATCGCGAAGTGTTTCGAGCGGGTCGCCCGCGGCCTGCTCGCGATTCGCCCGCAGCCCGTCGAGGGCGACGTGCTCGCCTCGGATTCGCACTACGAGTTGCTCGAGGTGCCGCCGACCGCGAGCTTCGAGGACATTCGCCGCGCGAACCGCCGGATTCGCGATGTCTACGGTGCGGAGTCGATCGCGGTCTCCGGCCTCTACGATCCCGCGAGCCTCGAAGCGGTCCATCGCCGGCTCGATCTCGCCTACACGACGTTGATGGATGCCGCGAAGCGCAAGGAATACGACCTCGAGTTGTTCCCGGACGGTGTGCCGATGCCCGTCGCGACGCAGACGAGCGAGGTGATCGCGCGCCCGCCTGCGAAAGTCGACGACCCCGCGACCTTGGCCGCACGCCCGGCGATGCCCGAGATCGGCCCGCGCACGGAGTATTCGGGCCCGCTGCTGCGGCAGATTCGCGAGGCGGTCGGGGTCGAGCTCCGCGAGATCGCCGAGCGCTCGAAGATCGGCATGCAGTATTTGTCCGCGCTCGAGGCTGAAGCGTTCGCGAAGCTGCCTGCCGCGGTCTATGTCCGCGGGTTCCTCGTAGAATACGCGCGTGCGCTCGGGCTCGATGGCGAGCGCGTCAAGCAGACCTACCTCGAACGCTATCGCGCGGCCCGCGGCCTGACGGAGCCTGAAGAGGAGCCACGGCCGCCAGGCGACGTGTCTCGTCCCGCCAAGCCTTGACCCCGCAGCCGATAGCCTCCTACGATCACGCCATGGCGACTCTGATCGACAATCCCAAGCGTGCGCGCCAGCTGGCTCGTGCGATCGCGTCGGACCTGACCCTCTATCACGAGCCCAAGATTCTCGAAGGCATTGCCAACGATAACTTGTTCGACGTGATGTCCGACGAGATCAACGAGGGACGCGAGCTGTTCAAGAGCCGCGTCACCGAGGACATCTTCGGCCAGCACATCTACGAGCGAGCGATCGTCGACGTGCTGATCAAGTCGAAGGGTCACGTCAAATCCAAGATCTGGTAGCGGGGCGTGGTTGGTTCAGCAGACACCTGACGAGCTCGACGAAGATGTCGTCGTCGAGCAGGACATCGCCGAGCTCCACCTGTTAACCGTCGACGCCGCGCAGGCAGGCGGGCGGATCGACGCTGTGATCGCCGCGGCGATCCCCGATCTCTCTCGCGCGCAGGCTCAGCGCCTGATCGAAGAGGGGCGCGTGACGCTCAACGACGCGGTCGCCGCGAAGGCAGCGCGCGTTCGCGAGGGCGACACGATCGCGGTCGAGGTTCCGGCGCCGTCGGAGCTCGCGCTGTTGCCCGAAGACATTCCCCTGGTGATCCTGCACGAGGACCCGGATCTGATCGTGATCGACAAGCCGGCCGGGCTCGTCGTGCATCCGGCCGCGGGTCATGCGACCGGGACGCTCGTCAACGCGCTGCTGTTTCATTGCCGCGATCTCGCCGGCATCGGTGGTGTGCTGCGCCCCGGCATCGTGCATCGGCTCGACAAAGACACGAGCGGCGTCATGGTCGCGACGAAGACCGATCGCGCGCACGGCGTGCTCGCCGCTGCGTTCGCCGCGAAGAGCCGCGGAGAGTCCGGCGGCATCTCGCGCGAGTACCTCGCGATCACCTCGCCGGCGCCGCCCGGCCGGAGCGGAACCATTCGCACGCTGTACGGCCGGCACCCGGTGCATCGCAAGAAGTTCTCGTCGAAGGTCGCGTCCGGAAAGCCTGCGGTCACGCACTGGGAGGTCGTCGAGCCGCTGCACGATGCCGCGCTCGTGAAGTTTCGGCTCGAGACCGGACGCACGCACCAGATCCGCGTGCACGCGAGCGATCAAGGCTGGCCGCTCGTCGGCGATCCGGTCTACGGCCACAAGCCACGCGACGAGCGCCTCGCCGAGGTCGCGCGCGCGCTCGGCCGCCAGGCTCTTCATGCGGCGACGCTCTCGTTCGAGCATCCCGTGACGCGCAAGCAGATGTCGTTCGAAGCGCCGCTGCCGGCCGACTTCCAGGCCGCGCTCGCCGCGTTGCGCTGACTACGAGCGGAGCTCGAGCGCCGACAGCGGACCCGGCATGAAGCCGCGCTCGGCGAGCCCTTGCAGTACGCCTTCGAGCGCGTGGATGGTCTTCGCACCACCGCGCCCGCCATCGTGCATGACGATGATGCCGCCGGAATGGGCGGCGGACAGGACGCGCGCCTTCACGTCGGCCGGTGTGAAGGCGGGGTGCCAGTCGCGCGATTCGATCGACCAGTTGACCGCGACCAGTCGCGACCTGTGGATCGCCGCGAGCACCGACCACGAGTAGATCCCGAACGGCGCCCGAAACCACCGCGTGCGCTTGCCGAGCAGCTTCTCGAGCTTATGGATGCCGAGGCGCGTGTCGAACCAGCCTTGCAGCGGCCGGCGCTCGAACAGGGCGTTGCGATGGGTGTAGCTATGGCTCGCGAGCTCGTGGCCTTCGAGTGCGATGCGCCGGACGAGATCGGGGTGTGCCTCGACGCGCTCGCCGATCACGAAGAACGTGGCTTTGACGCCGTATTGCGCGAGCAGCTCGAGCACGCGCGGCGTGTACGTCGGGTCCGGACCGTCGTCGAACGTGAGGCCGATCGCCTTGGTGGTCGTGCTCGCTCGCTGAAGGATTCCGATGCCGAGCTCCTTGAGCGCGTAGAACGGCACGACAAAGATCAGGATCACGAGCCCGAGGACAGACCAGATCGCGATCATGCGTACATCTTCAAAGGAGTCATTCGGGTTCGAGGCCGTACTGCCGGAGCTTCTTCCACAACGTCGTACGGTTGATGCCGAGCATCTGCGCGGCTTTGGTCTTCTGATTATCGCATAACTGGAGCACGCGCAGGATGTGAGCGCGCTCGAGCTCGTCGAGCGTGGGAACCTGGTCCCCGGTGAACGTGGTCAGGGTAGGGCTCGCCGTCACCGAGCGCGGGCCGGCGACATCGGCGACGTCGAGCACGTCACCGGACGCCAAGATCACGGCCCGCTCGAGCGTGTTCTCGAGCTCGCGCACGTTGCCGGGCCACGGCTGCGCCGCGAGATGCGCGAGCGCTGCATCGGTGAGCTCGAGGCGGCTGCGTTCGGCCCGCAACGCGGCCTGTTCGGCAAAATGCCTCGCGAGCTGCGCGATGTCACCGGGGCGCGCGCGCAGCGGCGGCACCTCGATCGTGATCACGGCGAGGCGATAGAACAGATCCTCGCGGAAGCTCGCCGTCTTGATGCCTGCTTCGAGGCTGCGGTTGGTCGCGGCGATCACGCGGGCATCGACGCGGATCGCGCTCGTGCCGCCGACGGGCTTGACCTCGCCCTCTTGCAGCGCGCGCAGGAGCTTCGGCTGCAGATCGATCGGTAGCTCGCCGATCTCGTCGAGGAACAGCGTGCCGCTCTCGGCGGCGACGAACAAGCCGCGCTTGGACGTGTCCGCGCCGGTGAACGCGCCGCGCACGTGACCGAACAGCTCGCTGTCGAGCAGCGTACCGACGAGCGCGCCGCAGTTGACCGGCACGAACGTGCCACTCGCGCGGCGCCCCGCGAAGTGAAGCGCGCGAGCGACGAGCTCCTTGCCGGTGCCGCTCTCGCCGGTGATCAGCACGGTCGCATCGGACTGCGCGACCTTGCCGATCGTCGCGCGCAGCTGCTGCATCGCCGGCGAGTCGCCGATCATCGAGCCGTACGCGAGGCGCTTGGTCAGCTCGCCGTGAGCGCGGCGCAGCTCGTCTTCTGCGAGCGCGCGCTGGACGACCAGGCGCAGCTCGTCCGGTGAGAACGGCTTGCCGATGTAGTCGCGTGCGCCGAGCTTCATGCCGCGCACGGCGGTGTCGATCGAGGGATACGCCGTGATCAGCAGCACCGCTGGTGGTGGATCTCCGGTGAGGAGCTTCGGCAAGATCGAGACGCCGTCTTGATCCGGCAGGTTGATGTCGCACAGCACGAGATCGAAGCGCCGCCGAGAGACCGCCGCGACCGCGCCGGCCGCGGAGTCGACAGCTTCCACCTCGTGACCTGCGCGGCCGAGCACATCCGAACACAGTGCTCGAATGCCGCGTTCGTCGTCGACGACCAGGATCGTGCTCACGTTGCGTGGTTATCACGGGCACCGACGGCGCGCCACGACTGCTTCACCTCAGGCGCTATTCGGCAGGGTCACGCGGAATTCGGCGCCGCGGCCCTGCGGAGCTTCGCCGACCTCGATCGATCCGCCGGCCGTCGCGACGAGATGCTTGCACACCGCGAGGCCAAGGCCGGTTCCTGCCCCCGGCGCCTTCGTCGTGTAGAATGGATCGAACACGCGCGCGCGGTCTGCCTTCGCAACACCGGGGCCCGTATCGGCGACCGTGATCACCGTCGCGATACCGCCGGCCGCGGGTTTCGTCGAGATCGTGATCGTGCCGCCGTCGGGCATCGCTTGCGCCGCGTTCTGCACGAGGTTGACGAGCACCTGCTGTAGCGAGTGCGCTTCGATCGTCACCGAGCTCGTCGACGCGACGTCGATCACGAGCTTCGCGCGCGCCTTGCGGAGCTGCGGCTCGAGCAGCGCCGAGACGTGACGCAACACCGCGGCCGGCTCGGCGGTCCCGACCGCGTCACCGGCGATCTCGGGCGAGGACGTCCGCGGCGCGCGCGCGTATTCGAGCAGCGTGCCGATGATCTTCTTCATCCGCTCGGCCTCGCTCGCGATCAGCTCGAGCCCGTTGCGATCGGCGTGCGCTTCCGGTTTGTCCTCGAGCAGCAGCTTCGCGTAGCCGAGCACCGTCGTCAGCGGGTTGTTGATCTCGTGCGCGACCTGCGCGGACATCACGCCGACCGAGGCGAGCCGATCGCCGCGCGCGAGCAGCGACTGGAGCTCGGACCGTTCCGCGATGCGATTCGCCATCTCTTCGAGGCGCTGCGCGAGCACGCCGATCTCGCCGGGCCCGGTGATCGGACCGCCTTCCGCGGCGTGACCCGCGGCGATCGCATCTGCACGCCGAGCGAGTCCGGCGAGGGGACGGGTCAGCTTCGTCGCGAAGAACACGCCGAGCGCGAGTGCGATCGCGAGCGCCGCCGCGCCGATGATCAGCGTATCTCGTGTGGTCCGGCGCGCGAGCGCGTACGCGTCGGCTTCGGGTTGCTCGTGCAGGATCGCCCAGCGCACGCCGCGCAGCGATTGATAGCCGGACAGGTTGCGATATGCGCTGACCCAGCCGTTCGCCGACAACGTGCCCTCGACCGAGGACGAGAGCGCGCGATCGACCGCGGGATCGTTGCCGGCGAGCGACGCACGCGACAGCATCGTCGGGTCGCTCGTCGCGACCGGCACGCCCGCACCGTCGACGACGATCACGCGAGCGCCCGGCCCGAGCCGCGCCGCCGCGATCACGTCGCGGACGAAGCCGAGGTCGAGGCTCGCGACCACGACGCCCATCAGCTCGCCCGTGCGGCCGCGCGCTTGCACGACGAGATGGACCGTCGGTAAGTCCGCGCCGAACACCGCATCGCCGATGTAACCACCGAAGCTGTGGGAGCCGATGTCGACGCCGGTCGGGACCGCATCGCCGTACATCAGCTTGCCTTCGGGATCGAGGATCGAGAGCGAGTGCACGATCGGCACGTCGCGGCGCAGCCGGCGCAACAACAGCTGGGTCGCGCGCTCGTCGGCCGGTGCATCGGCCCATTGCGAGGCGGCTAGCTCGACCGTGCGCCTCGCATCTTGCAGCGTGCCATCGAGCGCCGCGCCGAGCGCGCGAATATGCGCGAGCCCACCGCGCCGGACTTCATTCTCGACATCGTGCCGCGCGCGAGAGATCGCGAGCACGCCGACGACGACCGTCGGCACGACGGCCGCGAGCGAGAGCACGAGGAGCACGCGCCAGCGCAGAGATGACGTCACCGCCGCGCTCCATGAGACAGCCGCGACCAGCCGCGCCGCACACCTTCGATCGCCTCTTCCGCCGTGGCGTCCCCCGCGATCACGGCGGCGAGCGCCGGATTGAGATCGTCGAACAACAGCGGCGTGATCTCGCTCCGCTGCAAGGGGCGCGCACGCCGCAGCGCTTGATAGATCGCGCCGACGAGTGGTGGTGCCGCCTCGAGCGCCGCGCGCCGACTCGGCACGGTCGCGAACGCTTCTGCAAACGTCGTCTCGACAGAAACCGAGGTCAGCTCGCTCGCGAGGTGCCAGCCATCGCTCGGATGTTTCGCGCAGCGCGGTACCGCGAGGAGCTGGCCCCCTCGGGGCGCGTCTTCGAGTGCCGAGACCTCGATTCGATCGCGTTCGCGCAGCGCGCCGAGCTGCCAAGGGCCCGTCACCCAGTACGCGACGTCGTGCGAGGTCCATCGCCGGAGCTCTTCAGGCGCCTCGCTACCCGACGGAGGCGGCGGCGCGGCGACGGTCCCGAACAGCGACGCGAACTGTGCGAGCGCGGTCACCGCACCGGGCACACCGATGTCGCGGGGCCGCGGGCTGTCATCGTTCTCACCGCGCGAGATGCGCACCCGCGCGAGATCCGCGCCGTTCGCGCGTAGCCACGCGACGAACCAATAGCCGTCGACGCGCAGGCCGAGCGGGAACTTGCGCTCGTCATGTTGGGCGGCACGTGCGGCTGCGACCAGGTCGTTGATCGAGGTGCTCGCCGGCGCCGGCGCTGCGGCATCGCGCACGATCACGAGGCCATCGATGGTTTGCGGCACCGCCGTCACGGCCAGGAACGCCCGGTCCTTGTCTCGCAGATCCGGCGCTTCCGGGAGCCAGTCCAGCGCCGACAGCTCCGGCGGCACCGGCAGCAGCTGATCCTCGAGCAGCGCGAGCCAGGTCGAGTCGATCCGGATCAAGTCCGGACAGCTCGTGCCGGCGTGGAGGATCTCGCTGATCACCTGCTGCCCGCGCGCGAATGGCACGAGTGACGATTCGACCGCGATCCCGCGCTCGCTCATCGTCTGGTTGAACAGCTCTGTCTCTTCGGGCCCGAACGTGTGGAGAAACCGAATCGGGGACGGTGCAGCCTTGTCGCCGCTGCAAGCAGCGATAGCCAAGCACGCGACAGCGATCCGCACGCCGCCACTTTAGACGATCAGCAGCGTCACTCGCTCGTGTTATCTCTCTGCCCGTGCGCAGCATGACCGGCTTTGGACGTGGGATCGCAGCCGAGGGCGGCGTGCGTGCGACCGTCGACGTGCGCGCGGTCAACCATCGCTTCCTCGATCTCAAGTTGCGCGGAGCGCCGCTCGCACCTGCGGCCGAAGAGGCCGTCAGCACCCGGATCCGTGCTGCCCTCGAGCGTGGTGCGGTCGCCGCTTCCGTCCATATCTCGCGCGACGACGTCGCGACCGGGCTCCGCATCGATCACGCCGCGGCCCGCGCCGCCTATGATGCGCTCGCCGAGCTCGCCAGGACGATCGGGGTCGCCGGTCCGGATCTCGCACTCGTGCTCGCCCAGCCGGGCGTGACCTCCGCCACCGGTGAAGAACGCGAGGAGGTCGGTGCCCCGCTCGTGCTCGCGGCCCTCGATGCCGCGCTCGCTCAGCTCGGCGAGATGCGTGAAGCGGAAGGCAAGGCGCTCGCCCGCGAGCTGCTCGCCCGGATCGACGAGCTCGCCAAGCTCCAGGGGGCGATCGCAAAGCTCGCTGCCAACGTTCCCGAGCTCGTCCAGCGCCGGCTGCAAGACCGGCTACGCCGCCTGCTGCGCGACGAGGCGACCGACAAGACCAACGACGCCGCCGGCTGGATCGATCCGGTGAGGCTCGCGCAGGAAGTCGCGCTGATGGCCGACCGCGCGGACGTCTCCGAAGAGCTCGTGCGCCTGTCGAGCCACCTCGATCAGGTCCGGGCGCTGATCGCAGGGCCCGGGGCGACCGGCCGCCGCCTCGACTTCCTGGTCCAGGAAATCGGGCGCGAGCTCAATACCATCGGCAGCAAGTCTGCGGTCGCCGAGATCAGCTCGTCCGTCGTGGAGGCCAAGGCCGTGCTCGAGAAGGTACGCGAACAGGTCCAGAACGTGGAATGATGCAGTCCGTGGCCGCCGATCGCGGAGCTCTGGTCATCGTGTCGTCGCCGTCCGGCGCCGGCAAGACCACGCTGACGCGCCGACTCCTTCGGGAATTCCCGCAGCTGGAGTTCTCGGTGTCGTACACCACGCGACCGCAGCGCACCGGCGAGGTCAACGGCCGCGACTACTGGTTCGTCACGCCCGAAGTGTTCCACGAGATGGTCGAACGCCGCGAATTCGCAGAGCACGCGCTCGTCCACAAGAACCTCTACGGGACCGCGCAAGCACCGATCGAGACGGCGCTCTCGGCGGGCCGCGACGTCATCTTCGACGTCGACTGGCAGGGCGGCGAAGCGTTGTCGGAGCGCTGGCCGCGCGACTCGCTGAAGATCTTTATTCTGCCGCCGGACCTCGCGAGCCTCGAGAAGCGCCTGCGACAGCGTGCGACCGATGCTCCGGAGGTGATCGAGACGCGGCTGCGCAAGGCGCGTGAAGAGCTCGAGCACTTCGGCGAGTACCAGCACTTGATCGTCAACGACGACATCGATCGCGCGTACGACCTCATGCGCTCTATCTACTTGACGCGCCGTTACGGTGTGGTCGATCGACCCGACGTATCGTACCCGCTTGCCGATCTCGCGAAGCGAGTTGACGCGAACCGAGACTCGGACGCACACGCACGCAAGCTCGTCGGGCGCTGACGGAACGCTCGCGCCGCGTACCACCTGCGTACCTGCGACTCTCGATCGCAGATGTTGACGCGCGCGAGGCCAAGCGCCACGCTGGTGTCATGGCGTCCGTTCGAATGCATTGGGGTCTGGTGTTGGTGGCGCTGGTCGGTTGCACCCGAACGTTCTCGAAGGAAGCAGTCCAGCCAAATCCGCTGCTGCACCCGACCGAGACGCTCCGCAGCTCGGAGCGGATCCGGATCGTCACGGGCGATATGGACCTCGACCAGCCGGTGTCGAACGGGTGCAACGCGTCGTCGGGATGTTCGGCGACCACCTATCACAACGCGCACTACCCGCTGATCAACGAGGCGAGCTTCACGATGGTCTCGCGCGATCGGTTGCGCTTCCACGTGCAGGTCGATCACAAGTGGGAAGACTGGGCGGACCTCAAGACGTGGGATGTCGAGCTTGTCGATGACAAGGGTCGCAAGTGGGTGCCCGAATCAGTCGAGCACGCGCGCACGCGCCTCATCACGACGATGTGGGATCGCGAGCAGCGCACTGCGATCTGCAGCTCGGCCGGCCGCGACCCGAAAGGCGATTGCATCTCGACGGTCGGGTTCCAGGACGACGGTTGGCGCCGCCGGCAGACGCTCGGGTCGCTGTCGGTGTTTCGCGGAAACGCCGACTTCGTGTTCTATCAGCGCGACCTGTTCACGGCCGACGTGCGCTGGATGAAGCTGATCGTCAAACGGACCGGCGAAGCGTTCGAATTCACCTGGCGATTCCAGGACTACGTCGCGAGCGAGTAGGGCGCTCACCGCTGCACGTCATCGGGCTGCGAGGCGCACTCCGCCTCACGTATCGCGTGGTACCCTTCCAAGGGGTCTCTTACCTCGCGCGATGCATCAATTAGATCAGATCTTGTCAGAAGTTGCGGGTTACCACCCCGCCGCGGACATCAACATGGTCCGCAAGGCGTATCAGTTTGCCGCCGCCGCCCACGACGGGCAGACGCGGAAGTCGGGCGATCCGTACGTCAGCCATCCGCTCGCGGTCGCGCAGATCATCGCGGAGCTCAAGCTCGATGTCGCATCGGTCTGCGCGGGACTGCTGCACGACTGTGTCGAGGACACGACGGCGACGATCGAACAGCTCTCCGAGATGTTCGGAAAGGAAGTCGCGTATCTCGTCGACGGCGTGACGAAGCTCGGCAAGCTTCCGTACTCGACGCGCGAAGAGCAGCAGGCGGAGAACTTCCGCAAGATGTTGCTCGCGATGGCGCGCGATATCCGCGTCATCCTCGTCAAGCTGTGCGACCGGCTCGACAACATGCGGTCGCTACATCACCTCCCGCCCGAGAAGCAGGAGCGGATCGCCGCCGAGACGATGCAGATCTACGCGCCGCTCGCGAACCGCCTCGGTATCCAGTGGGTCAAGGTCGAGCTCGAAGATCTCGCGTTCAAGTACACGTACCCGGGAGAGTACGAGCAGCTCGCGGCCGAGATCGCGAAGACGCGCGCCGAGCGGCTCGAATATATTCATCACGTCGAGAAGCTGATCCACAAGGAGATGACCGAGAACGGCGTGCCTTGCGAGGTGATGGGCCGCGCGAAGCACCTGTGGTCGATCTATCAAAAGATGAAGCGGACGCAGCGTCCGTTCGACGAGATCCACGACGCGATCGGCTTCCGCGTGATCACCGATAGCCAGATGCACTGCTATCAAGGGCTCGGCGTCGCACACTCGACGTGGACCCCGATCCCCGGCCGGTTCAAAGACTACATCGCGCTGCCGAAGCCGAACCTCTATCAGTCGCTGCACACGGCGGTGATCGGGCCCAAGGGCGAGCGGATCGAGATCCAGCTGCGCACGAACGAGATGAACCTCGTCGCCGAGCACGGCATCGCGGCGCACTGGAAGTATAAAGAGGGCAAGCCGCTCGCGCCCGACGACGACAAGAAGTTCGCGTGGCTGCGCCAGCTGATGGAGAGCCAGAAGGAGCTCCACGATCCGACGGAGTTCCTCGAGTCGGTGAAGATCGATCTGTTCGGCGACGAGGTCTACGTGTTCACGCCGGGCGGTGACGTCAAAGCGTTGCCGAAGGGCTCTTGCCCGATCGACTTCGCTTACGCGGTGCACTCTTCGATCGGCGATCACTGCTCGGGCGCACGCGTCAACGGCATGATCGTTCCGCTGCGCTACCAGCTCCGCAACGGCGACACCGTCGAGATCATCACGAATCCGAACCAGAAGCCGAACAAGGACTGGCTCAAGCTCGTCAAGACCGCACGCGCCCGGACCAAGGTTCGCTACTTGCTGCGCACCGAGCAACGCGACAAGGCCGTCGCGCTCGGCACCGACCTCATCGACAAGGCGCTGCGCAAGCACGACACGACGCTCGCGCGCGCGGAGAAGCAGCTCGCGAACGCCGCCAAAGAGCTCAAGTGCCAGACCGTCGACGAGCTGATCGTCCAGGTCGGCTACGGCAAGATCACGACGCAGCAGGTGATCGAGCACGCGGTGCCGGGCCTCGCGAAGAAGGGCGAAGAAGCCGCGCCGAAAGCCGAGAGCATGCTGAAGACGCTGCTCCGCAAGGTCACGCGGCGGACGTCGTCGAGCGGCATCAAGGTCGCGGGCGAGCAAGACATCCTCGTCCGGTTCGCGAAGTGCTGCAGCCCGCTACCGGGCGATCCGATCGTCGGCTTCATCACGCGCGGCCGCGGCGTCACCGTGCACCGCCGCGATTGCGACAAGGGCCTCGATCTCGATCCCGAGCGCCGGATCGACGTCGAATGGGACGGCCTATCCAAGGCTCAGCACGAGGTCTCGATCCAGGTGCTGTGCGCCGACAAGCCCGGCCTGCTCGCGCACATCTCGCAATCGTTCACGGATCAAGGCGTCAACATCAGCCAGGCGCATTGCCGCGCGACCGATGACGGTCGCGCGGTGAATACGTTCCACGCGCTCGTCAAGGATCTCGATCAGCTGAAGCAGGTGATCCGCTCGCTGTCGCGGATCAAAGGCGTGTTCTCCGTCGACCGCGTCTCGGCCGACATCCAGTCGTGAGGGTCAGCGCTTTGCGGCGGCAGGCGCAGGCTTGCCGGGCTCGCCGAGCGCAGCGAACAACTCGACGTTCGATGCGGTCGACTTCCTCGCGAGCTTGTTCTTCCGGCGACGACCGGCCTTTTGATGCTTGTTTTTGCGTTTGACGCTGGAGGCGGCGGTGTTCGAGGCCATGGGAGATCCTTTGCGTGGGCGAGCGGAGGTTTCTAGCGCCCAAGCCCCCGAATTGTCAATCTGTGCTACGTTTGGCGCCTTCGGGGATGGCCAAAAGATCCGCAGTATTGGAGGGAGCGAGGCGATGAAGCTCTGCCCCAAATGTCAGAAGCATTTCAGTGACGACGCCAACTTCTGCCCGGTCGACGCGGCTCGACTGGTGCCGTTGGAGACAAAACCTGTGGCCGAAGACTCACTTTCCGCACGGTTTACCCTAGGAGAGTCTCTGGGTGGCGGGCGGACCGGAGTGGTCCACAAGGCGATCGACAAGACGACAGGCAAGCCCTGCGTCGTCAAGCTGGTGGCGGGCGCGGTCGTCGCCCTGCCGGGTGTCGCGCAGCGGCTCGAGCGCGAGCTCAAGCAGCTCGAACGAGTCCAGAGTGCCGGCGTCGCGAAGGTCCTCGCCTCCGGCAAGCGCGGCGACGAGACGTGGCTCGCGATGGAGTGGGTCGAAGGCGCGCAGACGCTGTCCGAAGCGATCACCGCCCGCGGCCCGATTCCGACGGAGCAAGCGACTGACCTCATCGAAGTCGTCGGCGAGGCGCTGATCGAAGCCGCCCAGGTCGGTGTCGTTCACCGTGATCTTGGACCGAAGAACGTCCTGTTCGCCGGCCAAGACGTCAAGCTCATCAACTTCTCGTTGCCGGTCCCGACGAGCGACAAAGTTCCAGGCGTGCCCGAGTTCGTCGCGCCGGAGCAAGTCGACGGCCGGCCCGTCGATCAGCGCAGCAACCTCTACAGCCTCGGCGCGCTCTACTACTACGTGCTCACCGGCCAGCCGGTGTTCAGCGGTTCCGCCGACGAGGTTCACAAGCAGCACACCGGCGGATCGGTGAAGCCGCCTTCGCAGCTCGCCCAGGTGCCTGCGCCCGTCGAAGCCGTGATCATGCGAGCGCTCGATCGCAGCCCGACCAAGCGCTTCTTGACCGTGCGGCAGTTCGTCGACGAGGTCGGTCGCGTCGGCCGCGGCGAGGTCATCGAGCTCAAACAAACCGCGCCGCTCGGCCGTGCGGGTAGTCGTCCGAGGGGCGATCTCGTGCAGACGCTGATGGGCGTCAAAGGCGGCATGTCGCCGCTCGCTTCTGCGCCGACGGTCGGCAGCGGAACACCTGCCGTAAGCCCGTCGGTGCTCGCCGCGGCGCCCGCCGCTCCAGCCGCATCCTCCGCGCGACCGCCAACCGGCGGGAACCCGATGGCGCAGACCGCGATCGGCGTGCCGCGCGGCGATCTTCCGCAGAGCTTGCCGGCGCATGTTTCGCCGGTGAGTGGGATCGCGCCGCTGACGCCGCCGCCGGGCATGGGATCCGGTGCGCCCGCACTAGGTGCCGGTTCTGGTGCACCTTCGCCGTGGTCGCCACCGGCCGGCGCCGCTGCACCCGCCGTCGCTGCGCCTGTCGTCGCTGCACCCGTGGTCGCTGCACCGCAGGTCGCCGCGCCGCAACTCGCCGCACCGCAAGTCGCAGCGCAGCCCGCCGGCAAGAAGAAGGCGCCGGAAGAGCCGGCGACCAAGGGCAAGTTCCGCGAGACGATGTGGTTCAAGAAAGGCGAGCTCGACGTGCAGGCCGCCGAGGCCGCCGCCGCAGAGCGCGCTCGCACCGGCAAAGAGGCCGGCGGCGACAAGGCCGACTCGCTACCGATCGACGAGCGCTACGAGGACGACGGCTCGATCACGCGTAGCGACAAAGAGAAGTACAGCCTGCGCACCGGCGCCACGCAGATGATGGCCGCGATTCCCGATCAGCCGGAAGACAGCGGTCGCCGCAGCAAGACCAAGCGCGTCTCCGAGGATGCGTTGATCGGCGAGATGAAGGGCGGCCGCACCAAAGTGATGGTCGCGATCATCCTCGTGATCGCGATCGCCGTCGTGATCATCATCGCGACGCGTTAGCGGCCTCCAGCCGTTGGTGCTTCGCGGCCTTGCAGCTGGCAGCGCACGCGTCCTAATCGCTGCTCATGATCTCGCAGACGCCTGCGGCGCACGCATAGCCGAGCCCGCCTTCGTCGCTCGGCAGCGAGCCGCAGTCCGCGTCGGTCTTGCACGGGCAGTGATCCTTGTCGCCCTGGCTGCACGCGAGCTTCAGAATCTCGGCGGCCTTCGCTTTGTCCTTGAGCTGGTCGCGATACGCCTCGTAGAGCTGGTGACAGAAGCCGCCGTGGTGCGAGGTCAAAGCCATCCAGTCGACGGCATCGGCGCGGCAGGCCTTCTCGAGCAGCGCCGCGCTCTTCTTGCGATCGTCATTGGTCTTCGCCGTGTCGAGTCCCGTCCGGCCGATCGATCCACAAGACGCGACGTAGCCGAGCTCGCACGCGCGCTCGAGCATGTGATCGGCCTGACCGAACTGCGCGACGAGCGCGCAGCCTTCGCCGTTGCCCAGATCGCAGGCACGCTGCGCGTATCGTGCGGTGCCTTGCTCGCGCGCATCGGCCTCGGCCGGAGGCAGATCGACGCGATACGCACCTCTCGGGGCATAGCTGCGGGCGGCGGCGGTACACGCAGCGGCCTCGCCGCGATCGCAACCGGTGGCTTGCGCGCGATCCATGCCCGCCGGTGGCTCGCCGAGCGACGGCAGCGATGGGCCGGCCGCATCCAGGGGTACGCGCACCGGGAGGGGCGCAGACGATCCGGTGGGCGCGGCGGATCCGGTGGGCGCGGCGGATCCCGCGGCCGGCGGCTCGTGTTTGCTACTGCACGCGACGACAAGAACCATCACCAGCACCCGCGAGCTCATCCATCGAAGCTAGAACGCGCGGAGGTGCGCGGGCAACGCGAGATGGCTGGGTTCGGCTGGAGCTAGCTGCGAACGACCGGGATCACGACGGCGCGTGTGCGGTCGCCATTCGGTCCGATCACGACACCGCCGGCGAGATCGATCTCGCCTTTCACGCACATCGCGGCCGCCTCGACGACGAGATCGGGATGCGCGCCCGCCACGCCGATCACGGTGACCTCGCGCGCGAGGAGCTCGGCGGGGAGGGCCCCGATCGTGCGGTTCGCGAGCACGGTGAGCGTCGCGCGTGGGCCCGCGAGGGATGCCGCGACTGCGACCTCGTCGGTGGCGAGAAGGCGCCACGGTCGTGCGCCGAGGCCTTGTGCCGCAACGGCGGTGGTGACCGCGGCTCGAACCTCGCCTCCGGTCGACGCGACATGCGCGCCCTTGCTCACGAGCCAGTCGCGCCACGCTCGGTCGTCATCGTCTGCGACGACCACCGGCGCGATGTTCTTGGCGATCAGGATCTCGACGAGAAATCGCGTCACCGCGGTCGTGCCCGTGATCACGACGGGCTCGCGAGGTCCGAGGCCGGTCCGCGCATAGATCGTGTACGCGAGCGCGACATCGCCGGGTACGGCGGCGGCGGCAGGCATCGGGAGATCGAAGCTGTCACCGAACGTGACGAGCCATCGACTGGCCGCTTGCAGCCGTGTAACTCCGGGCTCGCGGCGACGCGCATGCGGGCACACCGGTGCGCCGCCGCGGCGGCAGACTTCGCACTGTCCGCACGGATCGGTGGGGCCGATCAGCACGCGGCAGCCGCGCAAGGCGGCAGAATGCTCGCCGACTTCGTCGACCACGCCGACGCCCGCGCCGCCTGGCTGCATCGCTTCGAGCGCGATGCCGACGAGGTTCTCCTCGGCCGGGGTGTTCACCAGTCGTCGTTACGTTTGCCGCCGGAGCGGGCGCCGGTCGGGTTGGTCCCCGCGGTCGGCGCGCCGCCGATCGCGGTGGCCTCTTCGGCATCGGCCGCGGCCTTGTCGGCGAACGACATCGCGAAGTCACCGCCCTCGTTCTCGTAGGCAGACTCTTCGAGCATCGCGGCATCCTCGACGTCGAGGTGCTCTTCGACCAGCGGCTTCGCGCTACGTGGAGGCGCGGCTGGTGGATTCGTACGCGGCGCGGCCGGGGGCGTGGTGCGCGGGGCCGGTGCGGGGGGGGCAGCGGCGGGCGGCGGCATCGCCAACTGGCCACTCATCTGGGCGATCGGGAGCCCCTGCTTGGCGCGCCACGCTTGCAACGCGATGACGAGGTCCTCGTACGGGATCATGCCCCGACGATAACATGGTCACCGTGGTAGAAGCTTCCGCGATGCCGATTCGGCTGTACCGCTCTTCCGTGATTCCGGATCAGGGATTTCTGCACGGGTTTCCCGAGCGGACCGGCGGCATCTCGACGGGCCTGCGCGCCTCGCTCAATCTGGGATTTCGTTGGGGCGACGACAAGGATCACGTCGAACAGAACCGGCGCCTTCTCGCGAAGCACGTCGGCTACCAGCCCGAGGACCTCCAGGTCACGCGTCACGTGCACGGCACCGCGGTGTGGAAGGTCGGCGACCCGCAGCCCGATCCGGCCGAGTTCGATGGCCTCGTGTGCGACCAGGTAGGACCCGTGCTCGGCGCGTTCGCCGCCGATTGCATCCCGATCGTGTTCGCGGAACCCGAGGCTCGCGTGATCGGCGCGGCGCATGCCGGCTGGCGAGGTACGGTCAACGGCGTTGGCAAGAACGTCGTCGCGCGGATGATCGAGCTCGGTGCGCGCGCCGATCGCGTGCGTGTCGCGCTCGGCCCTTCGATCGGTCCGTGCTGCTTCGAGGTCGGGCCGGAGGTCGTCGCACAATTTCGCGACGCGCTCGGCGAAGTGCCGGGCATGATCGTCGCCGGCCCGCACAAGGATCACATCGATCTGCGCGTGGCGATGCGCGCGATGCTCGAGCGGTCCGGCGTGCGGGGCGACTTGATCGATGCGAGCCCGCCGTGCACCAAGTGCGAGCCCGACCGGTTCTTCAGCTATCGCCGCGATGGCAAAGAGGGCGGCGTGCACATGGGATTCATCGCCATGTCACGACGCTAGCGAGCGAACGTCGACGAGTGGGTCACTCGAGCGCAATGCCGAAGGCCGGGAGCAGGTCGGTGGTCAGCGCCTGGACTACGGTTTCCGCCTTGTGCCAATCGATCAATGCCTGCGCCTTGCGGAGCTCGGCCTGACGCAGCTCTTCCTGGCGATTGAGCACGTCGAAGTTCGTGGACTTGCCGAGGCTGAATCGATCGGTCTCGATGCGGATGTTCTCGTTCGCGAGATCGATCGCGCGCTGGCTTAGCACCACACGACGCTTCGCGAGCTCGATCTGGGCGACGGCGCGCGACATCGTCTGGGCGATCTGGGCGCGAAGATCGAAGCCGTTGACGCGCAGCCTCTCGCGCACGGCGCGCAACTCGCGGGCGCGGCCGCGCACATCGCTCTGCTCGATCGACCGTTGGAATGTCACCGAGCCGAGGACCTGGTACTGCTTGAACGTGGCGACGTTCTTCGCCGCCCCGACGAACGCTTCGTCGAGGCCGGTTGGGCCAAGCGACACCGCAGCGTCGAGCTGCGGCAGGAGACCATTGTCGTTGACCTCGATGTCGAGGGTCGCGCTGTCGTCGCGTTTCGCGAGCTCGGCGAGCTCGGGACTCGCTTGGAATGCGCGTTCGACGAGCGCACCGAGCTCCCATGGCTGCTCGCGGGTCTCGAGATCCGTCGCGACGCGCAGTCCGATCTCGCCCGCACCGATCGGCAGCCCGACCGCGCGGCGCAGCGCGATCGAGTTGTTGAGGACGATGAACTGTTGGTTGAGCAACTCTTCTTGCCGAGTCGCGATGATCTGCTGGACCGCCGGGATTTCGGCGTCGGCGATCTTGCCACCGCGGGCGCCGAGCTCGGTCACGCGCAGCCGTTCGTGCGCGAGCGCGAGGCTCGCCTCCGTGATCGCGATCTGGCGCTCCGCGAGGACAAGATCCCAATACGCGGAGACCACGGCTTGCACGGTTTGAATCGCGACGAGGCGGCGCGCGAGAACAGCGACATCTCGAGACAGCGTCGCGCGGCGCTCGTTGGCCTCGAACAGGAAGCGGCCGCGGCCCCTCAGCAGTGGCTGCGTGAGCGCGACGGACGCGTCGTCTTGCCAGTACTTCGACCCGAACGTCGCAGATACCGTGTCCGAGTACTGCGTATCGGCGTGAAGACCGAGCGTTCCGCCGGTGGGGAGGAGGCGCGTGACGTCGACGCTTGCGCTGAGCGACGTGCGCGAATCCACCGCAAAGCCGCTGACAGCACCACTGGATCGCGAGCCATTGAACTGGGCCCTGACGACCCAGTCGTTGCGGACCCACGTCTCGGAGATCTGCGCCTCGGCGATCGCGATATCGTACTTGGCGCTCGCCAGCGCCGGCGCGTGTTGCACCGCGAACTGGAGCAGCTCCGGCAGCGTGATCGGACGCGGTGCGCCGGCCCATGCGAGGAGATCACTACCGCCGCCGCCGCCGCTCTCGTCGGCGACGTCGAGGGCACGCGTGATGACATCGGCGCGCGAGGCGCCGGGCATCACGAGCGACAGTACCGCTACCAACCTGACGAGCCGCATCGTGCGCGCGCATCATGGCATGCACGAAAACCCGGCGCACCGTGCGACGCTATGCGACGGCTGCGACGCTTTAACGGTCCACGCGTTGTTCTACGCACGCGCACCGTGTTAGCGTCCTCGTCCTAGGGATGGCCACGGTACTTCGTACGTACTGCTTTCTCGACGCGCTTCAGCCGCAACAAGCTACGTTTATCGGCAAGACCGCTCGCGGTTTTCTCCCGGTCCCGTTTCAAGCTTCGTTGTGGGTCGAAATCGCGCCGGGGATCGCGATCAACCAAGTCACCGATGCGGCCTTGAAGGCGACGAGCGTCCAGCCCGCGGTTCAAGTGGTCGAACGCGCCTACGGTCTGCTCGAGGTTCACCACAACGACAAGGGCGAAGTGCTCTCGGCCGGTGCGGCGATCCTCAAGTATCTCGGCCTCGAAGAGCAGCAACGGCTCAAGCCGCGCGTGCTCACGAACCAGATCATCCGTGGGGTCGAGGCCTATCAGACCCAGATCATCAACCGCAGCTCGTCGGGCATGATGGTGTTGCCCGGCCAGTCGCTGTTCATCTTCGAGTGCGAGCCGGCCGGCTATTCGGTGCTCGCCGCGAACGAGGCCGAAAAGGCCGCCAATGTCTTCCTCGTGAACCTGACGCCCTACGGCGCGTTCGGGCGACTCTACATGGCAGGTCCCGAGGCGGAGATCGACGCGGCGGCTGCGGCGGCGACGGCAGCGCTCAACGCTGTCACCGGTAAAGAACCCGAAAAATTTGTTGATCGGTGACCTGATCGCTACAGCGATCGATAGGAGACGGAACAGATGGCTGACGCACTCGGAATGATCGAAGTCAAAGGCTTCGTAGGTATGGTCGAAGCCGCCGACGCGATGGTGAAAGCCGCGAAGGTCGAGCTCGTCGGGTTCGAGAAGACCGGCGGCGGATATGTCACCGCGATCGTTCGCGGCGATGTCGCTGCCGTCAAGGCGGCAACCGAAGCCGGTCAGCGCGCCGCCGAGCGCGTTGGCGAGGTTGTCTCGGTCCACGTCATCCCGCGCCCACACGCCAACGTCGATGCGGTCCTGCCGCTCGGTCGCGCTGGTAACGGCCCGCAACACAAGTAGGCATGGTCCTCGGCAAGGTCATCGGCACGCTCGTCGCGAGCCGCAAGGAACCGACGCTCGAGGGGCTGAAGCTCCTCGTGGTTCGGGCTTGCGACGTCGACGGCAACCCCAACGGCGCGATCGCGATCGCCGTCGATGCGGTCGGTGCCGGACTCGGTGAGGTCGTGCTGTATGCCGCGGGCTCGTCAGCCCGGCAAACCCAGGCGACGCAGAACCGTCCCGTCGATGCGACGATCATGGCGATCGTCGATCAGATCGCGGTCGACGGCGAGCAGCGCTACGTGAAGGACTAAGCGATGGCGTTCGGCGGGTCAGGATCGGGGCCTGGATCGGGAGCGATCGACGAGCGAAAGATCGAAGAGATCATCTCGCGCGTGCTCGAGCGGCTCGGTGGAACCGGGCAGGCCGCACCGCCGCCGGCTGCGCGAAGCGCCGGCCCCGAGCCGATCAAGACCAAGACGAACATTCCGCGCGGCACCAACGGCGTCTACGCCGATGCCGAGCAGGCCGCGACCGCGGCGCGCCGGGCATTCGAGCTCAACGAGAAGACGCCGGTCAACACGCGGATCAAGATGGTCGAGGCGATGCGCAAGGCCGTGCTGGCGAACAACGACGCCCTGTCGCGCTACGCATGCGAAGAGACCGGCCTCGGCCGCTACGAGGACAAGCTCTCGAAGAACAAGCTCGTCGCCGAAAAGACGCCCGGCTGCGAAGTCCTGCGGCCGATCGCATACACCGGCGATGACGGCCTGATGCTCGTCGAGCGCGCGCCTTACGGCGTGATGCTCGCGATCACGCCGACGACGAATCCGACCGAGACGATCTTGTGTAATGCGATCGGGATGGTCGCGGCGGGGAACGCGGTCGTCTTCAACGTGCATCCGTCGGCCGCCCAGGTCTGCAACTGGTGCGTCCACCTGCTCAACGAAGCGATCCAAGCGGCCGGGGGGCCGCGCGATGTGATCGTCTCGGTAGAGCGGCCCACGGTCGAGAGTGCGAACGTCCTGATGAAGCATCCGCTCGTGCGGATCGTCGTCGTCACGGGCGGCCCGGTCGTCGTCAAGGCGGCGATGAACTCGGGGAAGAAGTCGATCTGCGCCGGTCCCGGTAACCCTCCGGCGGTCGTCGACGAGACCGCGAACCTCGAGAAGGCGGCCAACGCCATCGTCCGCGGCGCTTCGCTCGACAACAACATCGTCTGTATCGCCGAGAAAGAAGTCATCGCGGTCGACGCGATCGCGACCGAGCTGATCGCGCAGCTCAAGCGCCAGCCCGTGTTGTGGCTCGATGCGCGGCAGACCAAAGAGCTCGAGAAGATCGTCCTCGAAGGCGATCACGTCAACAAGAACTGGGTCGGCAAAGATGCCGGCGTGATCGCGAAGCAGATCGGAATCTCCGGTCACGGCCACGACCTGAAGCTGTTGATGATGGAAGTCGACGAGAAGCATCCGTTCGTCCAACACGAGCTGCTGATGCCCGTGATCCCGCTGTTCCGGGTCCGCGATGCGACGGAGGCGATCGCCGCCGGGCTGCGCGTCGAGCACGGCTTCCATCACACGGCGACGATGCACTCGACCAATATCGACAACATGGCCGCGATGGCGCGCGTCTGCAATTGCTCGATCTTCGTCAAGAACGATGCGTCGTACGCGGGCCTCGGCCTCGGTGGGGAGGGCTATACCTCCTTTACGATCGCGAGCCCGACGGGAGAGGGCCTGACGACCGCACTGCACTTCACGCGAGAGCGCCGCTGTACGCTCAAAGAGGCGTTCAGGTTCGTGTGAGCATCCGAGGCCCCGCTCTCGGCGTGCTCGAAATTTCGACGATCGCGCGCGGCGTTGTCGCCGCGGACGCCGGTCTCAAGCGCTCGCCCGCGATCTTGATGCACTCGCGCGCCGTCTCGGGTGGCAAACACCTCGTGATGTTCGAAGGCGGTGTCGCCGAGGTCGAAGAGGCGATGCTCGCCGGTAAGCTCGTCGCAGGCGACTTGCTGCTCGACCGCGTCGAGCTCGCGCAAGCCGACGATCAGGTCTGGCCGATGCTCGGTGCGCCCGTCGCGCCGCCGGATTGGTCGGCGGATCCTGATGCCGAGGCGGTCGCGATCATCGAGACCAAGACCGTGTGCGCCGCGATCGCCGCTGCCGATGCAGCCTGCAAGGTCGCGCACGTGATCGTGCGTGACGTCCGGTTCGCCGTCGATCTCGCGGGCAAGGCGTACTTCACGCTGACCGGCACGCTCGACTCGATCGAGGCCGCCGCGCAGGCTGCGAACGCGATCGCCGCGGATCGGATCGTCGGTCTCGAAGTCATCTCGCAGCCGGCGCCGGATCTACGCGGCAAGCTGTTTCGCTAACCCCAGAGATCGTCCGTGCTCGTCCACGTGTCACGTGCACGTCAACGTCTGTCACCGCGTCCAAGGTCTCGCCTTTCGGATCGTAGGTTCTACTCGAGCGTGATCTCGCGTAACGAGTCTTGCAGGCGACTCCGCGTCGTCGCGAGCGCCTCCAGCTTGGCGCCGAGCGAGCGGGCGAGGGCGTCGGTGTCGGCGGTTGCCTGCGTCAGGTTCGCGACGAGCTTCTTGCGAAGATCGACAGTGCCCGCGACTTTGTCGATCGCGCGCAGGTTCTCGCGGATGTCTTGCGCGTGCGCGGCGAGGTCACCGACGCGACGCCGGAGCTCGACCGTCTCCTCCTCGAGCACGCCCAGCTCTTTGCGCATCGTCACCGCGGCGGCGAGCTTCTCGGCGACTCCGGGGGGCAACTTGCTGCCCTCGACGTAGAGGCCGAGCGCTGTCGCGCCCTCGTCGAGGAGCTGGAGCGTGCGCTGGCGCGGCTCGCGCGCTTCGATCGCGAGCACGCTCGATCGCCCGGCTTGCAGCGGCAAAGGAATCAGATACGCGTCGCCTTGATCGAGCGTGCCGGGCGGCAGGTCCTTGATCTCGTAACCCGCGAGCTTGGCGTACCGAAGATAGATCTGCCTCGCGGGCTCGCGACCGGCAGCGATCGCGTAGCGCGTCGTCCGGACACCGACGTTCTCGACCGTCAACACGCCTCGCTGGATCGACTTGATCCGCACTGCACGCTCGGCATCGTCAGTAGTCACGGTCACGGTGGTCCCGCCGTCGAGCGCATACGGCACCCACGCGGTCTCGCCGAGATCGAGGCGGTGCATCAGGCTGTCGCCGACAAACGTACCGCGCGCGAAGATCGCGATAGGGCCCGGCTCGAGCGTGAAGCCGCTCGTGTTCGCGACGCGGACGGCGCGGAACGGGTGGCGATCGCTGCCGGGCGCGTTGCCGTCCGGACGGAACAAGAATGCGTCCTCGGCCGAGACCGGCTTGTTGAGGATCGAGACCATCGAGGAAGCACCGCGGTGGATCGAGACGGGCTCGCCGAGCACGTACCGGACGGAGCCCGCCACGTCTGACGATGACGACTTCGTGTGAGCGCTCGCCTGCACCGCCTTTGCATCGAGCCGCATGCCCATGTGCCCGTGATCTGCGCGGTGTTCACGGCGCTCGCGGATCACAAACTCGACGCGCCGGTTCTTGTGTCGCGCTTCTTCGGTATCGCTGCGATCGACGGGTTGCGTCGCACCGAACGGCGCGATCGCGAGACGCGACGCGGCAACACCGCGCGCGACGAGTGCACCTCGCACCGAAGCGGCGCGCCACGAGGCAAGGCCCCATGCATCCGCCTCGTCCGAGCTCGCGTGGCCATCGAGCTCGACCTCGAGGATGTCGGGATTGCCCCGCAGCGTCGCCGCGATCGCATCGACGATCGGCGCCGACTGCGGCATCAGCACGTCGCCGTTCTTCGTGAAGTAGATCCTGTCGAGGATCTCGATGTTCGTGCTCGTGACGGCCACGCGGCCGCGATCGGGGCAGCCGTCCTCATCCTCGCTGCCGTTGAACGTCTCCGGCTCGTTCGGGCACTTATCGTCGACATCGGCGATGCCATCGTGATCGCGGTCGGAGGCTCCGACCTTCTCGTCATCGACCAGACCGATCACGGTCGGTGCAACCAGGCGCCCGGTTGCATCGGGACGCTTGACGTACTCGGGCGTGTGCAGATCCATCGCGAACGACATCGGCGCACCGGTCGCGAGCGTCAGAGAGACATTGTTCCAGTCTTCCTGCGACGTGTTGTTGACCATCGCCCACGCCTGCAACAGCCCGCCCGATTTCGAGTCATCGACGACGACTCGATACGCCGCTTTCCACGTCGGTGTCGGTACCGCGTAGCTGACCTGCACGTCGTGCACGCGACCCGCGGACATCCGCACGCCGAGCGCGATCGTCCGATCTTGTTCGCCGAGCGTCGGAACATCGACCGTTGCGACACCTGCACCGAGCCTGTCGATCACGGTCAGCGTCTTCAGCACATCATCGAGCTCTCCGCGCGCGAGCTCGAGCTTCAGCGTGTCCCCCCCGACGTGACCCGAGCGCTCGAAGTAACCGATTCCGTTCTGGTAGAGGATCACGCGCCGCAACTGCATCGGCCGTTGTGGCGCGGTGCCCGCGCATGCAGACACGAGACTCGCGCACGCCAAGATCCTTCGCATACCCGCACAGTGCGGACCTGCGCGGCCCCGGTTACAACGGGGGCCCGTTCACAGGGACGTTGGCCTGAACCCGGACCTAGCCCTTGCTGATCGTGACCTTATTGATCGTGACGGGCTCGTTCGGCCGCTCGTTCGTCGCCGGTACGCCGGTGATCTTCTTGACGAGGTCGACCTCTTGGCACTGACCAAACACCGTGTGGTGGCCGTTGAGCCAATCGGGCGAGATCTCGGTGATGAAGAACTGGCCGCCGTTCGTGACCGGCTGGCCCGTGTTCGCCATCGCGAGGACACCGGGCGCCATCTTGAGCTCCGGAACGATCTCGTCGGCGAACTCGTACCCCGGGCCGCCAACACCCTGACCGAGCGGGTCACCGCCCTGGATCATGAACTTCGGGATCACGCGATGAAAGATCAGGCCGTCGTAGTAGGGCTTGCCGCGCTCGACGTTCCCGGTCTTGGGATTCATCCACGGCTTCTTGCCGGTTGCGAGGCCGACGAAGTTGGCGACGGTCATCGGGACCTTGTCGCCGAACAGCTCGCAATGAAAGGTGCCCATGCTGGTCTCGATCGTCGCGAGCAGCTTGCCGCTACCTTTGAGATCCTTGGTGTACTCGGCGAAATCCGCGGCAACCGGCGGCCGAACATCTTCGCCTGCCGGCGCCGGATTCGGGCTCGGCTGCTTCGGGTCGCGGCCGACCGGCTCGGGAGCCATCTCTTCGCCCGGCTTGTGATCCGAGGCTGCGGCGGTGCTGCCGGACGTACCGCCCATGTCACCCGCCTTGTTCGTCTTCTTTTCGCACGCCGTGATCGCGAGGAGCGCGAACAGCGTCGCACCGAGTCGATGTTGCAGTGAGCTCATGCGCCTGGAACATGGCGCAAACCCACGACCACCGCAACAGCTCTACTGCAACGTCAGCGTGCCCGTCGAGCAGGTGATCGAGTGCCCCGCCGCGCCGCGCGCCGCGAGATCGGCGCAGATCGCGTCGAAGCCGGCATCGGGAGGCGTCAGCTTCGGCAGATCTCCACCTTTGCCGGCGATGCCCTGCAGCAAGAACTGCGGCGTTCCGAGCAGCGCACCGCAGACCTGGCGGACGGCGGTCGCCTGCACCCCGCTCGCGGGAGCATCGAGCGACCCGACGAACGCCGCGAGCGCATCGCGTTCCGGCTGATCCGTGAGGGTGGGCTCGCCGATCAAACGGTCCTTGAGCGCCGAGACGACATCCGCGGCGGTCGCGCTCGGATCGGCGGCACCCGCGACGACGAGCTTGTCGATGAAGTCCAAGGTCACCCACTTCGGGCGCGCGCATGCTCCGTAGCGATTCTCGAACGCGAGGCGCGCCTGGAAATCGACGCCGCGAAAGCCACGCTCGCTGTTGCGCAGGAAGATGCCGACGCCGCGCGCGAACGGCAGCTCGGTACACACGCCCTGGAATTCGTTGCAGCACTGATTGCCGCTGCACGCGTTCTGGAGCTGCGAACACGACAGCTGCAAGCACTGGAAGCTGCCACTGTCCGGAAATCGAGCGGAGGCATGCGGTGTCCATTCGAGCGCCGCATTGATCGCGCTGACGAGCGTACGCGCGTCGACGGCAGCGACCGCGTCGCCGGGACCGTTGAGATGCTTCGCAGGATCCGGATCGGAGATCACCCACGGATCGAACACGTTTGGATAGGTGTAAGGCGTGGCGCCGCACCCGGCGTCCGCCGTCTTGCGATCGAAGTAGTCGCTCGCCACGATCGCGGCGAGCAGCGCCTTCACCGAGTAGCCGCTCTGGGTGAACTTGGTCGCGAGCGCGTACAGCAAGTCCGACGCGGCCTGGTTGCGCGGGAAGTAGTTCGCGATCGTGAGTGACGTCCCGGTCGCTTGCTTCCAGACATCCTCGGTCATCTTGAGCGTCACGAGCCACGCGAGCGCGGTATCCGGATCCGCGATCGATCCGTCGGCCTGGATCGGCGGGGCCATGCCGCGCAGCGCATCGAAGCCGCGGCCGAGGGCTGCCTCGAGGTCGTGCACCGTCGAGGTCTTGCCGGTGATGCTCGCGAGCTTCGCGTCGACATTCGCCGGGTCGGTCGGCACGGACGTCCTGGGATTGAACACGCCGCAGCTGCCGCTCCAGCCCCATGGCCGGTTGGTCGCGTTCCGGTTATCGGCGAAGCCGTCGTAACGGAACATCGCGTGTGCGCGCTCGTCGGCAACGCCTGTCGACATGCCGTATACGGATTTCTCCGGCGACCCCGGCACCGGCCAGAACCGGTCCTTTGCAGGGTCATCACTGTCGGTCACCGACATCTCGCTGTTGTGGCAGCCGAGGCAGACGCCGTTGCGATGGAGGTAGCCGGCATCGAACGTCGCTCCGAAATCCGCGCGTCGCGCGAGCTCGGATTCCACCGCGTTGACGTTCGCCGCGGGGATCGGATTCGCGACCAGCGAGAACAGCTGCGCGCGATAAACCGGCGTGATGTCGTCGAGCGCGAGCGCCGATCGCGCGAGATCGACCATGTTCCAGGTCTGGCCGTCGCCGGTCCCGGTCGCGCGTTGCGTGCGGATCGTCATCGCGAGCGCCGGGGTCGCAGGCTGTGCACGCAGCCCCTTATCCCAGCATCCGGACTCGCTCTGGATGTCCGTTCGCTGCACGTGCATCGCGTCCATGAACACGTCGACCCAGCGGCCTTCGAATTCGGGACGCGCCATGATCGCGCGCGACACCGTGTCCTTTGCGTCGAAGCCTTTGGCCTCGGCTTCCTTGTAGACCGCGACGTAGACGTCGACCTCGGCCTGACTCTTCGGCCGCCGACCGTCGAGCGCGAGGAACGCTTGCCGCACGAAGGTCGCCGGATCGCCTGTGCACTGATCGAACGTCGGCGCATCGACGCCTGCGTCCGCTTGCAGCTGCTGATCGTTGCCGCAGCCCGAGCAACCGCCGAGCGCGAGCATCGAGACCGTGAGGATCGCGAGTCTCATGCCGTCCTCCCGAGGAACCTGGTCATCGCGTTCTGTGCCGCCTCGACCTCCGCGTGCGCATTCGGCACGTCGGAGACCGCGAAGCCCTCGGGCGCGAACGGCCAGATACCGAGAGAGAGCAGCGCGGCGATCCGATTCTCCGACGGTGTTCCGAACATCGACGCGTTGCCGTCGGGACCGATCGCACCGGCGACACCCTTCACCGTGGGACCGCCGATGAAGGCGGTCGCGTAGCCGTACGGATGGTGATTGCGGCCATTGGCGCCCTGCGCGACCGGCGTGCGACCGAACTCGGTGTTGAGGATGATCAGCGTATCGTCGAGCGAGAGCTTCGTCGGATCCGTCTCGCCGGGCCCGTTGATCATCGCGATGAGCGCCTGCATCAGGTTGTCGAAGTTCGTCGCGGTATCGCGCGCGTTGTCGGTGTGCGTGTCGTAACCGCCGCCGCCGGAGGCTTCGTAGAGACCGACATCGCTGACGCACACGTACGAGGCCGGCTCCGTGGGATGGGTGAGCAAGTGGCGCGCGGCCGAGAGGCCCATCAGTGGAATGTTCGTGGTCTCGCCATGACCGCACGAAGTGCCCGCTTGGTTGGCGAACAAGTTGTCCGCGATCACGTTGTGGATCGCGTCGACCTGCGTCGTCGTATTGAACGCGACCGCGAGGTCATCGGTGCGCGGGCTGCGTACGCGACCTTGGCCCGGCCACGTCAGCCGCGCTTGATACTGGTCGAGGTACGCCTTGACGAGCGCATCGTTGTCCGCGCGCTTCGCACCGACCGTCGAGCGCGACAGCAGTTGCGTGAACTTCGCGGCATTGTCGGTCTTGATCAGCAGCGGACGCGCCGAGCCGGGATGCGCACCGGCCGATGCCGCCGCCGCGACGTTGTCACTCGAGATGCCACCCGTCGCGAGCACGTACGAATGCGGCGAGGCGCGCATCGCAAACTGGCCGCTGTCGATCCGCGCGCGCTGCACGTGGGCACCGAGCCCCGCAGCGGTCGGCTGCCCGACGGGCCGGCCGGTCAGCGCCTGCGGAACGGCTGCTTCGTGCGGCTCGAGGTTGTGCTTCTGCACGACGACACGCATGCGATTGACGATGTCCTGGCGTCCCCACAGCCGCCACGCGAATGGACCGAGCTCGACACTCGCGCCGAGCGCATCCGGGCCGAGCACGCGCGGCAGATCGGCGCCGCCACACTGCGTCGTGTACTGCGCGTTCGTCGTCGCGAACGTGTAGTACTGCTGGTTCGCGTACGCTGCATCGGTCGGCTTTCCGTAGTTGCGAACGAAGTACAACGTCTCCCACTGCGAGAGCCCACCGTAGAGGAAGACCTCGAGCACGCGCTTGGCGCGCATGCCGTCGGGGAGCTGAACGGCCTCCGATCCGGCAGGGAACGCGCCGAACGCTGCGCGAGCTCGTCTCATCCCGACGATCGCGGTCGCGGCCGTCGCGCCGGAGACCATGCCCATGAACGTTCGGCGTCGCATGGCCGTACGGTGCACCGAACGCCGGGACATGTGTAGACGAATCCCTGAGGCCGCCTCTCACCCGTGCTGAGAACTTGATGCCTCGCCTGCGCAACTCCCTTGCGCATGACGTGCAGTGTCAGCGCGGGGTCCTGGCGGCACGGCTACGAGCGTGATTTTGTCCGTGCATGCGAGTGCATGCGTCTCTGGTCGTGTTGGCGATTACGCACACCGCCGCGGCGCAGGTCTGGCAAGACGCGACGGCGAGGTGCGTTGGCACGACGGCCGAGTGGAGTAACAAGATCGAAGTTGCCGACGTCGACGGCGACGGCAACGTCGATCTCCTGATCGCGAACGGCGGCAACTACTCGAGCAAAGGCACGCCGGAGCGCGCACGGATCTTTCGGAATCTCGGAGCGTGGGATCAAGCTGGTTCGCGATGTACCGACATCTCCGCGCAGGCAATCGGCGGATTCTCCGGCCTGTCGCGGATGATCAAGGCCGCCGACATCGATGGCGACGGCGATCTCGATATCTTCACCGGCGGCGCTTATCAAACGCAGGCGGTCCTCTACCTCCGCGGCGCAACCGGCTGGACCGACGCGACCGCGCAACTGCCGCAGCAACTGACGAGCATCGGCGACGCGGAGTTTGGCGACGTCGATGGCGACGGGGATCTCGACATCGTGATCGCGGATTGGGGCACGCAAGCGCCCGGCGCGGTCGGATACATCGGCGGCCGCACCCGGCTCTATCGCAACGACGGCGCCGGCCACTTCACCGATGACACCGCCGCAGCGATGCCGCCGCAGCTCGTCAAGTGGTCGTGGGACCTCGAGCTGGTCGATATCGACAACGACTGGGATCTCGACATCCTCGTGTCGAGCAAGCTCGATACGACGAGCTTCGTGTTTCGCAACGACGGCACCGGCCACTTCACCGCGGACCCGAACGCGCTGCCGCACTTTCGCAACAACTACGAGCTCCAGCCGATGGACATCGATGGCGATGGCGATCTCGATCTCGCGACCGTCAACGACGGACCGAACAGCACCAATCACATCTTCGTCAACGACGGACACGGCATGTTCACCGACGAGACGCAGGCGCGGCTCACCGGCGCGGCGAATCCACCGGCCGATGACAATGCCGTCGTCTGGCTCGATGTCGACTCCGACGGCGACGCCGACATGCTCGTCGCCTCGCTCGGGGCGGAGCGCTTACTCCTGAATGATGGCCAGGGTCACTTCACGCTCTCGCCGACAGCGGCGACGCCGAACGACACCCCGAGCACGCTCGGCATCGCGATCGCGGATCTCGATGGCGACGGGCGGGCTGATGTCGTGCAAGCGCAAGGCGAGCAGGCCTTCGGCGATAAAGTTCAGCTCGCGAGCTCCGCGGTCGCGATCGATACGTCCAAGCCCGTGATCGCGGTCGAGTCGATCGGCTTCGCCGCCGGTGGGCGCGTCCACGCGCGAGTGCACGATCACCAGGGGCCTTCGCATCTCCACGACTGGAGGCAGGTCGTGCTCCGTTACACGATCGCTCATGCGGCACCGCAAGACATCGCGATGAAGTGGTACGGCGAATTCCTGTGGGCCGCCGATCTGCCGCCGATCGCAGACATGTCGCCCGAAACCGGGTACGCCGTCTGCGCGACCGACCGCGCGGGCAACGAGGGCTGCTCGACGTTCATCCACGCTACCAACGGCGGAGACGGTGGCATCGGCGGCGACGCCGGCACGACGCCGGCCTCGGCGGGCGGCTGCTGCGATGCCGGCAACGGACCTGCCGGGTCGCTGTTGCCCATCGCGTTTGTACTGCTGCTTCGCCGCCGCCGCTCCCGATGAGTAACGCGAGCGAGAGCTCGGTTCGCATTCGATGGATCGTCCAGGCTGGTTTCTGAGGGCGCTCTCGCAGCGCGAACGCGAGCAAAGGCCCACTCGTGGCGCGTGCGAGCGTGTTCGCGTTCTGCAGCGCGTCTCGGCTTTTCTTCAGCGCATCTCGCTTTCGCGTAAGACGTGCGGCCTAATGCCAGAAGCCGATCGAGAGCCCGATGTTTCGGTACTGCGACGCGAGGTCCGCCGTCAGCGAGATCCGGCCGCGTCGCAGCGAGCCCCACAGCCAGAACTGCAGCACGCGGACCTCGACGCCGAACGTGCCGTGGATACGACCGCTGATGCCTTCGAAGCGACTCGGCTCCCAGTAGCTGCCGGCGCGGACTCGAAACCGCCCCGGCACCCATTCGTACTCCGCGCCGGCGCGCACCGAGTACGTCGCGTGCAGTCCGGCGCGCTGGAGCTGCTTCGTGCCGAACGCCTCGAGGCCAAAGGCATTCTCCGAGGGGCCGGCGACGACGAGATCCGCGGCGAGCGTCAGCGATGGCTCGTCGCGAAACCAACCGCCGACCTGCTGATTCCACGCGGTCTCGGCCCAGCGATACGCACCGCCGCCGGCGATCCGCCACGGCGAGACGACGGTGCTCGGCAGGATGAAGCCGTCGCAATTGGCGAGATCGGGACAGCTACTCGCGACGACGCTGCCGCCGGCGATCGCCGACGACACCGCGGCGGCGACTCGCAAGCTCTCTCGGCGCGGGATCCACGTCGCGCCTGCTTCGAAGCCGGGGCCCGAGATCGTGAACAGCGACTGGCAGCCAGCGGTCGTGCAGTTGGGCTTGAGCTCGAACTGCGCATTCGTCACCGAGACGCCGATCGCGGTGTCGAGCTGCGGCACCCACTTCGCGAGCGCGAGCTGGAACCGCAGCGCCGACGCCCGCAGCGAGACGTTGGATTGCGTCGCGACCATCGCATCGACGAGCGCGAACTGCTCCGTCGCGGTCATCGCGATCGCCCAATCGTGATAGCGGATGCCGACCCCGCCGGTGACCACCGACGTTCCTCCGTCGTCGCGCTTGAGCCCGCCGTTCTGGGTCGTCAGGCCGTTGTTGTCGTAGTCGGACGACAGCGAGCCGATCAGATAGTCGATGTGATAGTCCCAGCTCCACGAGTCGGTGTCGGTCGTCGAGCGGACCGCAGGGGCGGCTGGATTATTGAGCGTTCCCGAGGTTCCGGATGCCAGCGCGAGGGCCGCGCCGCCCATGCCGACGACCGCGGTGTTGCCGAGGGCGGTGCTGTCGTAGAGCTCGATCGCGTAGTCGCGATCGGTGATCGGAGACAGCTGGGGGTCCGCCGACGCGGCCGAAGCCGCCAAGCACGCCGCCAGCGGCAGAATTCTGCCGATCCGAACCATCCTCTACATCATAGACGGAAGTGCACTATTCTTAGCCGCGATGGCTACCGGTCCCGACGGCCCCACACGGAGCGAGCCCGCTGGGGAGCGGGCGCGCGAGGCGTCGGGTCCATCCGGCGACAGCGCCTTGCAATCGCTGGCGACGGTCCCCTTCAAGCGTCGGTTCGTGGTTCCGGCGGTCGTGCTCGGGCTATGCGAGATCCTGTTCGTGGGCGTGCCGCTGTGGACCGCCTTCGATCTCGGTGACCTCGGCGCCGATACGTTGGTTCGCACCGCGCTGCCGATCGGCGTCGGCGCGGTCGTCGTCTGGTGGGCCGCGATCGCCGGCTGGCTTCTGCCGCTGTGGTCGGCCGTCGTCGCGAGGCGCCGGGGCAGCAAGGTCAACAAGGAAGCGGCCGCACGCGCCTATCGGATCACGCTCAAGGGACCGGTTCGCGTGCTGCTGTTGCGCACAGGTGTGTGGTCCGCCGCGGCCGGCCTCACCGGGTTATTCCTGCACATCTACGATGACTGGCCGACCCAGCGGGTGGCCGAGTTGATCGCGCTCGCGACCGTGCACGCGTATGTCGTGTCCTGCATCCGTGCACTGTGGTGGGCGCACATCCTCAGTGACGTACGCGATCGCCTGTTCGCGGTTGGCTCGCCGCTCAAGCGCTTCGACGACAGTCACTTCCGGCGATTCTTGCTCGTCGCGATGATCGTCGCAGGAGGCGTCGTCGCGGCGCAGGCGACGTTCGCGTATTACTTCGTGCCGATCACGCACGAGCAATATCTCCAGCTCGAGACGTACGTGCCGGTCGCGACGCTCGTCGGGCTGGTTGTGTGGACCTGGTTCGCGCGGATGACAACCGCGGACCTGCGGCGTTACCTCGCGTCGTCTCGCGGTGAGACGAATGCAGCGCCGCCGGCGGCCGTGATCTATCGCCGTGCTCAGGCGCTGCCGTATCGACTCGCGTTGCTCACGATCTGCGTGTGGTTCGTCGTCGCGCTGGTCGGCGCGCTCGTCTGCCGTCTCCACCTCGGGTTCGATCTCGATGACACGATCATCCTGTCGACTGCGACGCTGATCCTCGCGGTCGCCGGCTCGATCTACGAGCAGCTCTGGCATCGCGAGGTCGTGCGGCCGCTGCTCGCGCACCTGACGCAGCGGTACCGCGTGCCGGTGCGAAGTATCGCGCCGTCGCTCTCGCTGCGCAGCAAGCTGATGCTGTCGTTCGGCGGCGTCGTGTTGCTCGCCTGCGGCATGGCGCTGCTGTGGGGCTTCGTGCAGTACAAGAACCTCGCGACTCAAGCGGCGCTGCGTCAGTCCGAGATCGGTCTGCAGTGGCTGCGATCGGAGGTGCAGACCGAGCTCGGATCGACGCCCGCGCCACCGACGCAAGAGGCCGTGCGCTCCTCGCTGAAGCGGATCATCGCGGCGTCTCCGGAAGCGACCGCGGTCATCTACTACCAGGGTGATACCAAGACCGGCGGGGACACCGAGAAGCTGCTGGCCGTCGGCGGCGGACCGATGGGCGCGCCGAAACCGCCCTGGTACGTGCGCGGCCTGATGACCAATCCGCGCGGCAACCTGATCAACCTCCACGTGGCAAGTCTGACCGGTCGATCGGGCCGCTTGCAGCTCAACTGGCACGGCACCCGATACGATCTCGGATCGGTCGCGGTGTTCTATCCGAGCTATCGCGGCCGTGGCGAGTCGATGGTGCGTCCGCTCAAAGAGCTGCTCGTGTTCTTCCTCGTGCTGTTCGGCGCGTGCGCCGGGATCGTCGCGTTCACCGTCGCGCAGTTCATGGCGCCGATCAAACGCCTCGAACAACGTGCCGATGCGATGGCGCGCGGCGAGCTCGCCGATCCGGTCGCCGCCGGCGGTGAGGGCGACGAGATCGGCCGGCTGACGCTGGCTCTCGAGGAGATGCGCCGCGCGCTACGCGACAAGTTGCGATCGACGGAAGAGGTCAATCTCGATCTCGAGCGCGCCGTGCAGATGCGGACCGCCGATCTCGCTCGCAAGAACCGCGAGCTCGCCGAGACCCTCGACAAGTTGACGCGCGCGCAAGAGCAACTCGTGCGCTCCGAGAAGCTCGCCTCGATAGGTCAGCTCGTCGCCGGCATCGCGCACGAGATCAATAACCCCGTCAACGCGATCGTCAACACGGTCGGTCCGCTCGAGGAAGCGATCAGCGACATCGACAACAACGATCCCGCCGCGCGCGCCCAGGCATCGAAAGATGTCCGCGAGATGGTCAAGGTCGTCCAGCGCGGAGCGCAGCGCACCAAGGCGATCGTCTCGGCGCTCCACAACTACTCGCGGACCGACGACGAGAGCGTCGTCGATTTCGACATCGATCGATCGATCGACGATTCGCTCGAGCTGCTTCGTCACTTGCTCAAGCAGAACGTCACCGTGGTCAAGAAGTACGGCGATGTCGGCCGCGTCCGCGGGCACGCCGGGCAGATCAACCAGGTGTTCATGAACCTACTCACCAATGCCGCACAAGCGCTCGCGCATCGGGAAGCCGCGGCGATCACGATCGAGACGCGCGGCGAAGCCAATATGGTCGAGGTCAAGATCCGCGACAACGGTTCGGGGATTCCCGCCGACATCCTGCCGAAGATCTGGGACCCGTTCTTCACGACCAAGGACGTCGGCGAAGGCACGGGTCTCGGCTTGTCGATCGTCCACGAGCTCGTCGAGCGCCACGGCGGCTCGATCGAATGCGAGACCAAGATGGGCGAGGGGACGACGTTTACCGTCAAGCTGCCCCGCCAGATGCCGATCACCGAGCAGCACCAGCGCAAGCGCCCCACCACCGACGTCAAGACCCGCGAACAGCGCACGGGATAACTGCGCCTACCGTGCCGCCGCGCACCGCGTGATGTTTCGTCCGAGTTACGTCTTGGGTCGGCGCGTGAATGGTGTTTGAGCTTGATCGCCAGGTGTCGTACTCGACATAGGTGACTTCCCTGCGGCGAGCCTTGTTGATGCTGCTCGCCTCGTGTGCGTCGCACGCCGGCGGTGAGTCCGTCGACGCGCCGGTGGCCGTGGATTCGCCGAGACCCATCGACGCCGCCGCCGACGCAGACCTCACGGCACCGACCGACCATCCTGCGGTCCCATGCACCGATGCGATCGCTGCGGTCTACACCGCGGCGCCGCAGCTGGGTGCAGCGCTCGGGACGATCCTCGCGTGCGCGCCCGACGAGACGCTCGATGCACCGACGGTGTCGAGCAAGACCGCGATCGTCGCCACGAGCGCGGTCGCCGAATTTCGGATCGCGTATCAGACGCGTGATGGTGCGGGCGGACCTGCGGTCTCGACGGCGCGCGTCTATCTGCCGTCGACCCCTCGCGCGCGACCCGTGCCGCTGGTCGTCGCGGTGCACGGCTCGGTCGGTCTCGCCGATGCGTGTGCGTCGTCGATAGACCGCGATACGGCGCTCGCGCTGCCGTACGCCGGCCGCGGCTTTGCGACGATCGCACCGGATCTCGCCGGCCTCGGGAATGCCGGCATTCAGGACTATCTCGATAATCGCGCGCAGGGCTGGCAGGTCCTCGACGGCGCTCGGGCGCTGCGTCGTCTGCTCCCGCCGGGAATCACCGCGCCGGAGCTGATCATCACCGGCTATTCGCAAGGCGGCGGTGCCTCGCTATCCGCTCACTCGCTGATCGGCGCCGACGGTCCCGATGCGGGGCACCTCGTCGCGACCGTGGTGTACGCGCCGGAATGGCCGATCCGGCTCAACTCGTTCAAGTACGTCGACATCCTGCGCGACCCGACGCAGCTCACGATCTTCACCGGGCTATCGTTCAGCTCGGTCGCAGTGCTTCGCCAGTACGCGTTCTTCGAGGATCACATCGCCGGCGAGCACGGCAAGAACGCCGTGCCGTCGCAGTTTCGCGAAGCGCTCGATGGCGCCGTCACCAGCCAGTGCCTCGTGCCGCTCGGCGGCTACATCCAGACCCAGATGCTCCACACAGGCGATCTGATCGACGCTACGCTGCGCCAGGGGCTGCTCGCCTGTATCGACGGGACCTCCGGATGCACGGGCAACGCCGCGGCGTACTACCAATTCCTCGTCAGCAACGTGCTGCAGCCTTCGACGACCTCGGGTCCCGTGCTGATCGTGCAAGGCCTGCTCGATCAGATCATGCCCGCGGCAGGTGAGGCAGCCTGTGTCGATCAGAAGCTAATGAGCGCGGGCGTCGACGTCGATCACTGTGTGTTCACCTGGTCGGATCACTCGAATATCTCGGATCAGCATCCGAGTGGCGTCGCGTGGGCCGAGTCGGTGCTCGCCGGTGGTCCACGTGCCGAGTGCGATCAGAGCGCGCAACTGCCGGCTTGCACGCCTTAGAACCGACCGACGAACGCGAACCCGGGCGAGGTTCCATCGCGCGTTCGAATCGGCGCGATCGTCAGCGCCGCGCTCGCGTGGTGCGTGCGGTTGTACTCGCGCGCCGCGATCGGCGCCGTCGCGATCTCGTAGACGAGGCCGGCGCCGTACAGCAATGCTCCGCCGGCGATCAGCACGCCGCCGAAGTCCTTCGTCGATTGCTGGCCCGGTCCGCACGGATCGAAGATCGGACATGCCGAAAACGCGACCATCGCGCCCGCGATCACGACGCCGGTTCCCGCGAGGCGCATGCCGAGACCACCGTTAATCACGTCGTCGGCGTAGGCGTGACCGAGCGTCGGACCGATGGTCGCGGCCACGGCGCCGATCGAGCTCAATGTATCGCGCTCCGATCCGTGCGAGCTCTGCGCGATGCCGATCAAGGCGACGCCGCCCAGTGTCGTGCCCAGCGACAACGCGAGCGCGGTGCTCTCGCTCTTTTCGGCCACTGGAGTCTCCGGGCGCACCTGTGATGGCGGTTGGGGGTCCATTGTCGGCTCGAACGCTTGGGCGCGCGCGATCGCGGGCGAGACAACGAGAAGGAGGGTCAGCAGCGTCTTCACGGCAGAACCATCGCCGAGCCATCGTTTGCCGGGGCGGGTGATCACGCGATCCTCACAGCAGGTCAGGGTCATGAAGACAAGACACGCGAAGCGCTCGCTGTGCGAACCGGAAAACACCGGCTAGAACCGGCCGATCAGCGCCATGCCGCCGCCATCGTGGATGGGCATTGGTGCGATCGAGATCTGCGTGTGGATGCGGTGCTCTGCATTGTATTCACGTGCTGCGCGCCCCGCGGTTGCGATCTCGTAGATCGAACCGCCGATGTAGACGCCTTCGCCCACGAACAGCAGAGTGACCCCGACTGCCTCGGCGCCGTGATCACAGTGGTTGCCAAAGAGCGGGCAGCCGCTGAACCACACCGCGACCCCCACCAACGCCGCTGCGAGGCCGGAGGCACGGATCGCCAATCCTCGGTTCCACGCGTCTCCCGCGTAGAGATGGCCGACGCTGGGTCCGACAAGTCCAACGAGCGCTCCCACCGACGTCAGTGCATTCGGCGAGCTGGAGCCAGAGTGGCGGTCGAGCGAGGACCCGAGCGCCGCCATACCGTAGCCGCCGAGTGTCACGCCAAGCGACAGCGCGACCGCCGTCGCGGGGCTCCTGTACGAATCGTCCTGGATCGGAGTCGGCAGCTCCACGCTCTCCGGCACGATCGCCGAAGGCACGGAGCACTGGATGATCTCTGGATCGACCGCGAACACGGCGGCGTAGTACGCCGGATCGATCTCTTGAACGCGCCGCCGCAGCACTTCGACCGCCTGGCACGCATGATTTCGTGCGTCGACGCGTGCATCCGAGGTGAGGATCTCGGCGGCCGTGGGCGTCGCTTGTCCACGTGCGATCGCAGGCACGAACAGCGCGAGCACGATCCACTTGGTCATGAAGCGAGCCTCTCGCGCCGGGATCGCGCGGCGGTTCGCGTTCACGCGAAGCTCACGTGATCTTCGCAGCTGGCAGACAACGGCTCATATAGTGATACGGTGGCGCGCTTGCCAGTTTGTCAGCGCGCTCCCGACGGCCTGACAGGTTGGCAGGTTCCAGGCCCTATATCGCCGCAAGGCCTCAGGAAATCCAAGCACTTGGACGGAATCAAACCTGGCACCCACCTTGTTAATGAGGGTGTGGAGCATGTGGAACCAGCCTGCGCAGAGCCCGTTTCGACGGTTCGCCCAAGCCCAGGTAGAGGGCGGTAGCGGCGTGGCCTTTGAAGAACCATCGCAACTTAGAGATGCGCCGGCCGAGGGCGGGATCGTCCTCATCGTCGATGACGAACCCGCGATCGTCGAGTCGCTCAACAAGATCTTTCGCCGCGAAGGCATGACCGTGCTGTCGGCCTCCGATGGCACCGCGGGCCTCGATCTGTTGCGCAAGCATCGCGTCGGCGTGCTGCTCACAGATCTGATGATGCCGCAGACGAGCGGCATGGATCTGCTGCGCGCGGCCAAGACGATCGCGCCGGAGACCGAGGTCGTGCTGATGACGGCCTACGGCACGGTCGAGACCGCGGTCGACGCGATGAAGGAAGGCGCGTACGACTTCGTGACGAAACCGCTCAAGCGAGCGCACGTCGTGCGGATCGTGCGCAATGCACTCGAGAAGCAATCGCTGCTGGTCGAGAACCGCAGCCTCAAGGCCCAGCTCGCGGAGAAGCGGCGGCGCGCGATCATCGGCACTTCGCTCGCATGGCGACGAACCATGGACATCGTGCAGCAAGCGGCGCCGAGCGAGGCGACGGTGCTCCTGCTCGGCGAGAGCGGTACCGGCAAGGAGCTGCTCGCCCGCGCGCTGCACGACAACTCGGTGCGGGCCAAGGGGCCGTTTGTCGCCGTCAATTGCGCCGCGATCCCGGAGTCGATCCTCGAGGCCGAGCTGTTCGGATACGAGAAGGGCGCCTTCACCGGCGCTGCGACCGCGCGCGATGGCCGGTTCGAGGCCGCCAACGGTGGCACGCTGTTTCTCGACGAGATCGGCGAGGTCAGCCGGCACGTCCAGGTCAAGCTGCTCCGCACGCTGCAAGAAGGCGAGATCGAGCGACTCGGCGGTGGCGGCAAGGCGCGCCGGATCGACGTCCGCATCGTCGCCGCAACGAACGTCAACCTCGCTGAAGAAGTCAAAGCCGGCAGGTTTCGCGAAGACCTGTTCTATCGGCTCAACGTCATCCCGCTCTCGGTGCCGCCGCTGCGCGATCGCCGCGACGATATCTCGTTGCTCGCGCAGCACTTCGTCCAGGTCTACGCGGAGAAGAACGGCAAGGCGATCAGCGGTTGCTCGCCGGCCGCGATCGAGCGGCTCAGCGAGTACGGCTGGCCCGGCAACGTCCGCGAGCTCGAGAATGCGATCGAACGCGCCGTCGTGCTGACGCGCGCGAATCACACCGTGATCGATGAAGACGCCCTGCCGCGCGAGATCCGAGACGCCGCGCCGGGCACCGTCTCGGCAACGTCGTTGATGTTTCCGATCGGGATGCCGCTGGCGGAGATCGAGATGCGCGTGATCCACGAGACTTTGCGCCACACGCGCGGCGACAAGCGTCTCACCGCGAAGCTGCTCGGCATCGCGACTCGCACGATCTATCGCCGGCTCGAGACTGGCGAAGGCGGCAGTGGTGAAGGTGAAGACGACGACGAGCCGGTGGCCGCCGACACGAAGCCCGGGGGAACCAAAGACTGATGCAGGATCTGATCAAACGCTATTTCTGGGTCCTCGGTGCGGTCGTCGTGATGGTGTGCTCGGTGTTCGCCGCGAAGGCGACGAGTCACATCGTCGAGGCGAAGTACCTGGGCGATCCGGACCACGCACCGCGCGTGCAGGCCATGGCGCAACTGCCGACCCAACCGAAGGCGACGCGCAGCAAAGACGGCTCGCTGCTCGCGTCGCGCGACATGTTCTGCTCGGAGTGCACTCCGAAAGTCGAAGTCTCGAGCGATCCGTCTTCGATCTCGACGACCAGCTTGCCTCTCGTGCTGCTCGCGACGAACGTCAGCCTCAAGCTCGATCAGTCGTACGCGACGATCGTCAACACGGAGAACCAGAAGCAGGGGTCGTTCTCCGTCGGCGACCCGATTCCGGGCGCGAGCGGCAAGTTGAAAGAGATCCACTTCAAGTACATCGACTTCGAGAACAACGGTCACACCGAGCGGCTCGTGCTCGCGGGCGCGACCGCGCCGATCACGCCGGTCGCCGTTGTCGCGCCGCCAAGCGGCGAGCCCGGCGACGAGCTCCAGGCGGCGGTCGACAGCGGCATCAAGAAGATCGACGACAACAACTACGAGATCGACAAGTCGCTCGTCGACAAGGTCCTCGCGAACCCGATGGGTGTCGCGAAGGGCGCGCGTGTGGTTCCGGCGGTCAAGGACGGCAAGCCCGACGGCTTCAAGCTCTACGCGATCAGGCCGAGCTCGGTCTACGCGAAGCTCGGACTTACCAATGGCGACACGCTGCAGTCGATCAATGGCTTCGAGCTCAACTCGGCCGACAAGGCGCTCGAGGCCTACACCAAGTTGCGCGAGGCGACGTCGCTCGAAGTCGAGATCACCCGCCGCGGTAAACAGATGACGCTCAAGTACTCGATCCGGTGATGATCATGCGAACACCATTACGCTCAGCGTCCCTCGTCGCCTCGGTCATCGTCGTGCTTGCCGGCACCTTGAAGCCCGCGTTCGCACAGCCCACGCCTGTCGCGTCCCCCGCCCCCGCCGCCGAGGACGAGGCGCTCTATAGCTGCAAGAAGCGCACGGGCCAGGTCGCGGTCACGTTCAAGCCCGAGACCGAGCTCAAGGATCTCATCACGTGGGTGATGGGATTCACGTGCAAGAACTTCATCCTCGATCCTCGGATCGTGTCGACGGGCAAGAAGGTCACGGTGATCGCGCCGAACAAGATGAGCCCGGAGGAGGCCTACAACGTCTTCCTCGCGGCGCTCTCGACAATGCAGCTCACGATCGTGCCGAAGGGCAACGTCTATCGGATCGTCGAGTCCGCGACCGCGAAGAGCGAGACGGTGCCGATCCTGAAGAAGGGCATGCCGGCCGATAACGATCAGGTCGTGCGCTACGTGTTGCGGCCGACCTACGCGCCGTCCGAGACGCTGCGCGCGGCACTCGACTCGATTCGCTCGCCCGCCGGCAACGTGCAGACCGCCGGCAACATCATCATCATCACCGACTACGCGAGTCAGGTTCGCGACATGCTGAACCTGGCCAAGACGATCGACGTCCCGGGCAACAACGAGGGCATCTACACGATCCCGGTCAAGCACGCGGACGCGACGCAGCTCCAACAGAAGCTCAACGACATCCTCGGCATCACGGCGGGTGCTCCAGGGGGGCAGCCGCCGCAAGGCGGTGGTGGCCGTCGTGTTGCCGGTGCACCGGGGGCACAGGGCGCACCCGGTGGAAATCCCGCCGATGAGGTCGCCGGCGCCGTGCCTTCCAAGATCCTCGTCGATGATCGGACGAACACCCTGGTCGTCGTGTCGAGCGAGCCCGGATACGAGCGCGTCAAGGCCCTCGTCGATCGGCTCGACATCGCGCTCGACACCGAAGGCGGCGCCGCGATCCGCGTGTATGCGCTCGAGAACGCACTCGCCGAAGAGCTCGCGACGACGCTCAACAACGCGTTGCAGGGCTCGAATCAGCCAGGCCGCGCGGGTCAGCCGGGCCGTCCCGGTCAGCCGCCGCCGCCCACGCCGACGCCGATGCCCGGTGGCGGCGAAGCCTCGCTCGAAGGTCAGGTCCGCGTGATCGGCGACAAGCCGACGAACTCGCTGATCGTGACCTCGAGTGGCCGTGACTTCCTCGCGATCCGCGATGTCGTGCGGCGGCTCGATCAGCCGCGCCGGCAGATCTTCATCGAGGCGATGATCCTCGAGGTCCAGATCTCGAAAGAGACGGACATCGGCACGAGCTCGCACGGCGGTCTTCCGACCTCGGGCGGCAGCCTCGTCATCGGCGGCGTGCAAACGCCGAACTTGAAGTCGCTGAACCTCAGCACGCTCGTCAGCGCGACCGGTTTGATCGGCGGCCTGATCGGCGCGCCGCTGACGAACTCGCAGACGTTCCTCGGGACGAGCATTCCTTCGTACGCGGTGTTGTTCCAGGCGATGGCCAACCAGGCCAACACGAACATCTTGTCGGCGCCGCACATCATCGCGATCGATAACGAGAAGGCGGAGTTCTCGGTCGGTAACAACATCCCGTACAAGGCGGGCCTGTCGTTCGGCGGATTGCCGACCACGACACCGGGATCGACGACTCCGATCGGCTCGATCGGCCAGAACATCCAGCGCGAGAAGCTGAACCTGACGCTCAACGTCACGCCGCACATCTCGAGCAACGACTCCGTGCGCCTCGAGATCGAGCAAGAGACCAAGGACATCGGCGACAAGGATCCCGAGCTCGGCCCGACCTGGACGGAGCGCAAGCTGAAGACCCAGGTCGTCGTTCATGATCAAGAGAGCGTCGTGATCGGCGGCTTGATTCAGGAGCGCGAGATCTACAACGTCACCAAGGTCCCGTTGCTCGGGGACATCCCGATCCTCGGCTACCTGTTCAAGTATTCGACCAAGGCCAAGAAGAAGACGAATCTGCTGATCCTCCTCACGCCGTACATCATCAAGGACCAGCTCGACCTGCAGTCGATCCGCGAGCGTAAAGTCCGCGAGTACCACGAGTTCACGCGCGCGTTCACGAACCTCAACGAGGCCAAGTACGAGCCGAAGATCGACTACCGCCGCAAGCGCGGCCTGATCGAGGAGATCAACCGCTCGATCCAATCGGTCGAGGAAGACATCCAGCAGCTCAGCAGCGCGGGCCACCGCCAGCACGTCGCCCCGGGACCTATCGATTACACGCCGACGAACGACATCCCCGAGGACAAGCCGGTGCCGAAGCCCCAGGCGGGGCCGCCAGAAGCCAAGCCAGAAGCGAAACCCGACGCCAAAGCCGACCAGAAAAAGGATCGGAAGAAGTAATGGCGACCCCGCGACCGCCCATGCCCTCGGGATCCTCCCAAGGCGGCCTCATGCAGCGCGATGATCCCTTCGTTCAGATCGGCCCGCACGCGCCGTTGCTCGGCGAGATCCTCGTCGCTCGCTGCGGTGTCGCGCCGGATTCGATCGAACGGGCGCTGTCGAAGCAGCGCGAAGAAGGCGGCCTGATCGGCGAGGTGCTCGTCCGGCTCAAGCTGTGTGATGACGATCAGCTCGCGCTCGCGCTCGCGTTGCAGTTCGACATGCCGTACCTGCGCGATCTGCCGCGCTCGGAAGACATTCCCGTCGAGCTGATCGACAAGCTGCCGATCAACTTCGCGCGCCAGCGGCTCGTGTTGCCGCTCGGCCGCGGTTCGAACCGACGCGTGATGGTCGCTATCGCCGACCCGCATGCGGTCGACGTGATCGATGCCGTGTCCGTGCTGCTGTCCGAGCCGGTCGAGCCCGTCGTCGCGTCGGGCCACAAGATCACCGATCACATCAACAAGACGTACTCGCGCCTGCGCGGTGCGGGCGCGGAGCTCGAAGAGAGCGGCAAGAAAGACAACGAAGAGGACTCGGAGTACGCGCAGTCCGAAGAGCTCGTCGACATGCTCGACGCCAACGACGAGGCGCCGATCATTCGCTGGGTCAACGGCCTGATGTTCCAGGCGGTCAAAGAGCGAGCCTCCGATATTCACGTCGAGCCCGGCGAGCGCGAGATGATCGTGCGGTACCGCGTCGACGGTGTGCTGCGCGAAGTGAAGCGCGCGCCGAAAAAGTTCCAGCCTTCGATCACCGCCCGCGTGAAGATCATGGCCGGCCTCAACATCGCCGAGAAGCGGCTACCGCAAGACGGCCGCATCCGCCGCAAGATGGCCGGCAAGGATGTCGACATGCGCGTCGCGACGGCGCCGACCGCCGGCGGCGAACGGATCACGATTCGTTTGCTCGATCGTAGCTCCGTGCTCCTCGGCCTCGCCGACATCGGGTTCGCCAGCGATCAGCTCGACGTGATCCGCGGCATCATCAAGCGGCCGCACGGCATCTTGCTCGTGACCGGTCCGACCGGCTCCGGTAAGACGACGACGCTCTACGCGTGTCTCTCCGAGATCAACGCGCCCGATATCAACATCCTGACCGTCGAGGATCCCGTCGAGTATCAGCTCGAAGGCATCTCGCAGACCCAGGTCAACTCGAAGATCGATCTGACGTTTGCGACGGGCCTTCGGTCGTTCTTGCGTCACGATCCAGACGTCATCATGGTCGGCGAAATTCGCGATCGTGAGACGGCAGAGGTCGCGATCACGGCATCGTTGACCGGTCACCTCGTGTTCTCCACGGTGCACACGAATGACGCCGCCGGTGGCATCACGCGTCTCATCGACATGGGGATCGAGCCATTCCTCGTCGCGTCGTCGCTCGTCGGTCTGCTCGCACAGCGCCTCGTGCGGCGACCGTGCTTCGAATGTGCGCGCGCCGTTCGGCCGTCGGAGGAAGTCCTCCGCGAGCTCGGCCTCGATCCGAAGCTGTTCTACGCCGGCGCGTATCAATTTCCCGCGGTCAAAGGCTCGCATCCGCCGCCGCCGGGCACGGTGTTCGAGCCGGTCGGTTGCAGCGCGTGCGGCGAGCTCGGCTACCGCGGCCGGACCGGCATCTACGAGCTGCTGATGCTCTCGGATAAAGTCCGCCGGCTGTGCCTCGACAAGGCGGATGCCGGTTCGATCCGCGACGCCGCGATGGCAGAAGGCATGGTCACGCTGCGCTTCGACGGCGCACGCAAGGTGGTGCTCGGCATGACGACACCTGAAGAGGTCATGCTGATGACCGCGGAGTCCGGAGACTAGCGATGCCCATGTACGCATTCAAAGGCGTTGGCTCGAGCGGCAAGGCCATCAGCGGCGTGCGCGATGCCGAGTCGCCGAAGACGCTGCGCCAGATCCTGCGCAAAGACGGCGTGCTCGTCACGAGCTTCGAGCTGTCGAAGGGCGGTAAGGCCGCCAAAGAGCGCAACGCCAAGCGCGGCGGGCTGTCGAAGGAAGTCGATCTCGGCGGCATCTTCGGCGGCGTCAAGAAGATCGAGATCGCGATCCTGACGCGTCAGCTCGCGACGCTGCTCAAGGCGGGCATCCCGCTGGCCGAGGCGCTCGGTGCGCTCGTCGAGCAGATCTCGAACGTCCGCCTGAAGACGCCGATGGCCGAGGTCCGCACCGCGGTCAACGAAGGTAGCTCGTTCGCCGACTCGCTCGCGAAGCACCCGAAGCTGTTCGACGAGCTGTTCGTGTCGATGGTTCGCGCCGGTGAAGTCGCCGGCAACCTCGACGAAGTGCTCACGCGCCTCGCGGACTTCCTCGAGGGCGCTCAGAAGCTGAAGGCGAAGATCACCGGCGCGATGATCTATCCGATGGTGATGGTCGTCGTCGGTGCCGGCATCATGACGGTGCTGATGATCAAGGTGATTCCGGAGATCACCTCGATGTTCACGCAGTCGGGCCGCACGCTGCCGCTCAACACGCGGATGCTGATCGCCTTCTCGGGCTTCCTCGGCCGCAACATCCTGCTGCTGATCCTCGGACTGATCGCCGGCATCATTCTGTTTCTGCGCTGGATCCGATCCAAAGACGGCAAGCCCGTCTGGCATCGGTTCACGCTGCGGATGCCGGTGCTCGGTCAGCTGATCCGCACGATCAACGTCGGTCGGTTCGCGCGGACGCTCGGCACGATGTTGCAGTCGGGTGTGCCGATGTTGCGATCGCTGGATACGGCAAAGCAGATCGTCGGCAACGTGCTGATCCAACAAGCGATCGAAGACGCGAAGAAGGCCGTCACCGAAGGTGAATCTCTCGCACAGACGCTCAAGAAGTCCGGCCAGTTCCCGCCGACGATGATCCACATGGTCGCGGTCGGCGAGCGCGCCGGTCAGCTCGAGCAGATGCTCGAGCGCGTCGCGATCACGTACGAATCGGAAGTCGATACCAAGCTCACGCGGTTCACGTCGTTACTCGAGCCGCTGATGCTCGTGATCATGGGCGGCGCCGTGGCCTTCATCGTGTTCTCGATCCTGCAACCCATCATGGACCTTGGCCAGCTGTCTGGACCGAAGTGACGACCAACGTGAAGATCGAAGAAGGAGATCGCTATGCAACCTGAAACACTTGCTCAATCCATCGCTCGCGTCCGCCGAACACAGCAACGAGGAATGACTCTGCTCGAGATCATGATCGTGCTCGCGATCCTCGCGCTCGTCATGGGTCTCGTCGTCGGTCCACGCGTCATGAAGATGTTCGGCGAGTCGAAGGTCGACATCGCGCGCGCGACCGTCCAGAAGTTCGCGTTCGAAGCGTACCCGTCGTGGTCATCTTCGCACCCGGACAAGTCGTGCCCGGACAAGCTCGAAGACCTGAACGAGTACATGAACAACAAGGACATCAAGGATCCGTGGGGCAATCCCTACAAGATGCTGTGCGGCCAGAACCTGCCGGCCGGCGCGAAGGGCATGGCGGTCCTCTCCGACGGCGAGGATGGCAAGCCGGGCACCTGCGACGACATCGAGTCCTGGGACAAAGACCACGCTTGTAAGTAGTCGACGCGACGGATCGCTCGATGATCTCCAACGCACATAGACCGAGTGCCCCGAGGGGTAAGCCGCTTCGGAATCCCCGGCGGGGGAAGCCGCCGCGGAATACCCGGAGGGGTATGACCGTGCTCGAGCTGATGATCGTCCTGGCGATCATCGCCGGGGCGGCGCTGCTGGTGCGTTCGGGATTCCGGATGATCACGAAGGCGGATCTCGTCGAGAGCTCGACCGAGCTCGCGTCGATCTTGCGGCGGACCAATTCGCTCGCGTTCGAGCACGGCGAGATGCATCGCGTCGTGTTCGATCTCGACCGGGTGGGCAACCCCACGGAGTGCGCCAAAGGGTCGGTGGCCGCTTGTAACTACTGGGTCGAGGTGTGTCAGGGCGCGCCTTCGGTGCAGCGCAACGAAGCGGTGCGTCCGGATGAAGAAGCCAAGAAGCGCGCACTCGACAAGAGCAAGGACAAGATGCAGGGGCTGCCGGCCGATGCGCTCGCGACGGGCGATCCGGAGATCGCGATGAAGCGCGCAACCGCGCTCAGCGGACATCACATCGCCGACAAGACGTGCGTTCCTGTCACCGATGCGATCAGCGGAGATGCGAACGGCAAGGGCTGGAGTCGCGCGTTGCGAGGCACCACCGGCATCAAGTTCAAAGAGATCTGGGTCCAGCACCGCGATGACGGCGTGTCCAAGGGCCAAGTGGTCCTCTACTTCTTTCCGACCGGCGCCGCCGAGAAGACCGTCATCGAAGTCACCGACGGCGACGAGGTGTTCACGGTGCTCGTCTACGGGCTGTCCGGACGCGTCGAGCTGCGAGACGGCCCACTGCGCGACATCAACGATCACATGCTCCGCAACGTCATGGGCGACAAGGACGCCAAGCGCGAGGACACCCCGTGATGAGCGCGCGAACCAACTCGCGAGGTTTCACGCTCCTCGAAGTGATGATCGGGCTCGCGCTGCTCGGGCTGGCGCTGACCGTCCTCATCAAGAGCGCGGCGAATAGCATCTTCAACTCCGAGCAGGCCCACATGATCGGCATCACGACCGATCTCGCGCGCGGTAAGATGTACGACATCGAAGAGAAGCTGATCAAAGACGGCTTCACCGATAGCGATCAGAGCGAGTGCGACAAGACGTTCGAAACCGAAGGGTTTCCGTACATCCACTACTGCGCGAAGGTCGAGCAGGTCGAGATGCCGGACTTCGACCAGTTGCAGGCGATGGCCCAAGGCCAGGGAAAAGGGGTGGGCTCGGCGGGATCCGGCTTCGGATCGGGCTTCGGATCCGGCGGATCGAGCTTCGGATCCGGCGGACTCGGCTCCGACGGGGCGATCGGTGGCTTTCAGAACAGCGCGCTCGGCGGAATGCTGTCGATGTTCGGCGGCGGCAAAGGCGGCGCGAAGGACATCACCGGCTCGCAAGGCGGCGCCTTGATCCAAGGCCAGTACTCGATGTTCCAGCAGATCCTCAAGGTCACGATCCGCAAGGTGACGCTGACGCTCACGTACAAGGTCTTCGGCAGCGATCGCGATCTGAAAGTCGTCGCGTTCTTCACCGATCCGTCCGCGATGGACAAGGTGCTCAACGGCATGGGCTCGCAGGAGCTGCCGCCGACGACCAATCCGACCTCGAACACCCCAACCACCCCAACGAGCCCGACCAAGAAATGAAGCGCAACCCGCAAAGCGGACTGACGCTGCTCGAGGTCATGATCGCCAGCGCGATCATGGTCGTGATGATGTCGCTCGCGTGGCGCACGATCTCGAACACGTCGGATAGCCGGCGCACGTTCGAGAAGTACGAGGAGCGCAATCTCGAGCTGCGCGCCGCGATGGGCCGCGTCGTCGCGGACTTCGAGGCCGCTTATCTATCGAAGAACGAAGACGTCAATGCGAGCCATCCGCGCACGTTGATGCTCGCCAAGTCGGGCAACAAGGTCCCCGACATCCGGTTCTCGACACTTGGTCACCGCGTGATGTGGGCCGATGCCAACGAGTCAGAGCAGACGGTCATCCAGTACCTGTCGCACGGCAACAACGAGCACGCCGGACAGGTCGATTGGATTCGCCGCGAGCAACGCAGGCCCTCTAACCAGCCGCCCGAGGAGGAGTCCGCGGACTACGACGTGTTGGTCCATGACGTGCAGAACGTCAAGCTCGAGTTCTGGAACTGGAAGAACACCGAGTGGCAGGACACGTGGGACACGACACAGGCGGATGCGCAGCGCGGCTGGTTGCCGAGCCGCGTGCGGATCACGATCACCGTCAAGACCCCGCAGGGCACCGAGATCAAGCTGTCGACCCAGGCGCGCATCCTGATGCAGGAAGCCCTCAACTTCTCGCCGACATGAAGCCCGTCACCAACATAGAGAGCGCCGAGCCGACCGGCGCAGGTGTCCCTGCTTCGCCGCGGGCGCTCGCTCGCCGGCGGTCCCAGCGTGGTGTGGCACTCGTGACCGTGCTGATCGCGATCGCGATCACGCTCGTGATCTCGAACGAGTTCGGTACCGCGACGAGCACCGACCTTGTCGCCGCGGCGAACTATCGCGATCAGATGCGCGCCCACTTCCTCGCGCGCTCGGCCGTCAACTTCGGCGAGCTCGTGATCCGGATCCAGCAGCGGCTCGACAACATCAAGATGCTCGCGGGCCAGGTCCAGATCACCGACTACGCCGATCAGCTCGTGCTGCCGTTCTGTGGCGGCGCCGAAGAAGTTCAAGCCGCCGTCGGGTTCTCGCCGGGCGCGATCAAAGGCCTCGGCGCCGACATCGGGACGTGCGGGTTCAACGGACCACTCGCGACCGAAGACGACAAGATCAACCTCAATTGCGCGAACGTGCAGGCGTCGTGGGCGACGCTCAAGAGTGCGCTCGATGCGCTCGTCTACTTCCCGGCGTACGACAACGTGTTCGACGACAACGATGCGGAAGGCTGGCACCGCGATCGCGCGATGCAGGTCGCGGCGATCATGGACTACATCGACAGCGACACGATGCACATCAAGGATCGCGGCACGAGCGAGGACTACAACTACGAGAGCCTCAAGGATCGCTACTACGCCAAGAACAACTACCTCGACACGCCCGGAGAGCTTCGTCTCGCGCGCGGCGTCGACGATCGGTTCTGGACGCTGTTCGGCTCTGCGTTCACCGTCTACGGCAGCTGCAAGACGAACCTGTCGGTGATCACGAACACCCAGCTGATCGCCGCGATCTTGTATCTCTCGGCGAAGAATCCGACCGACCCGGTGTTGCTCGATCCACGGCGGTTGTTCTTGCTCGCGAGCTACGTCGCGAAGGCGCGCCAGTTCGGCGAGATCTTCCTCAAGAACGACGACTTCATCGCGTTTGTCAAAGATCCGGCTGCGTCCGTCGGCTCGCTCGCGACCCAGGGCGGCATGGCCGGCAGTGCCGCGACTGCCGCGCTCGGCGCCGGTCTTCCCGGGTTGCAACCGGGCGAGAAGCTCGGTCTCGAGCTCGATCCGGCAAAGCTCGCGCAGATCGCGTCCACCGGCCCGCGGCGCACCTATCATGTCGAGGCGTACGGCGAGATCGAGCGCAAGCAGAAGAACAAAGATGGTTCTCCGGTGTTTCCACCGATTCGTTCGACCGTCACCGGCGTGTGGGACACGAAGGTCGTTCCGCAAAACGTCAGGAAGCCCGTGCCGAAGGGTGCATGGGTATTCTTGAGGGAAGACTAGTCATGGCGTCACGGGTATTTACCGTCGATCTAGGCGCGTGGAGCGTGAAGCTCGCGATCGCGAGTCCCGGCATTCGCGGCGCGACGCTGATCAACGTCGTCGAGCGGCTCGTGCCTCCGGGCGATCAACCGGCCGAACAACGCGCGAAGCAGACGCTGATCCAGATGATCGACGAGCTGCGGCTCCGCGGCGAGACCGGCTACATCGGGGTCTACGGCGACCAGGTGTTCACGCAGGTCCTCGAGTTCGGCTTCAAGAGCCTACGCCGCACCGAGCTCGAAAAAGCCGTCGGTGGCGAGCTCGAAGGGGTGGTCCCGGTCGATCTCGAGGACATGGTGTATTGCTTCGAGCCGATTCCATTGCCGCCTGACGCGGGAGGCGTGTTGCCGGGTGATCCGGTGCGCGGGCGCGTCGCGGCGCCGGCCGAAGGCATGCGCGTGCTGTCGTACGCGATGCGCCGTGATCGCGCGGAGCAGCTGATCGCGTTCGGCGTGCAATGCGGCTTCGATCCACGCGGCGTGCTCGCATGCGCGGGCGCGGCGATCCGGCTCGTGACCCATACGCCTTCGCTGATGAAGGCGCGGACCGACGGCCCGGTCGCCGTGATCGACATCGGCCACGAGCGAACCGATGTCGTGGTCGTGCATCAAGGCAAAGCCGTGTTCAGCCGCAGCATCGCGCGCGCCGGCAAGCAGGTCACCGAAGCGATCGCGCGGCATTGGAAACATCTCTCGTACGAAGACGCGGAGCGCGCGAAGCACTCCGACGGGTTCGTCGCTTCGCAGACCGAGCCCGCGACCTCCGAGGCGTGGGCCAGGATTCACCAGGTCACGGTGACCGAGCTGACGCCGTTCGCCCGCGATCTGCGCCAGACGCTCGCGGCTTGTCGCGCACGCACCGGCTTCGCGCCGCTCGCAGCGCTGCTCGTCGGCGGTGGCTCGCGGCTGCGTGGCATCGGATCGTTTCTCACCGAGCACCTCGGCATTCCATCGTGGCGGTTGACCTCCGATGACATCGGCGCGCTTGCAGGACCGAAGATCGGCGCCGAGGCCGCGGCGAACCTTCCGATCGACTCGGCCGCGATGACCGTCGGCATGGCCTACGATGCAGCGGGTGGTCGCCCGCAATTCGATCTGCGGTCCGGGACGCTCGCGGTGCGCGTCGACCTGTCGTTCTTGCGCGCGAAGGCAGTTCCCCTCGGCGCCGCACTCCTCGTGATGGCGGCGTTCGCCGCGGGGAGCGCCTACGCCGATCTGTATCGCCTGAAGAAGGCGCGGGCGACGCTGACAACGCGACTCGCGACCGAGACGCAGGAGATGTTCGGCGCGCCGAAGTCACCTGAAGACGTGTTGTCGTCGACCGGGCCCGGCGGTGTCGCGGCGATCTCGCCGCTTCCGAAGATGACCGCGTACGACGTCCTCCTCGAGATCAATTCGCACATTCCGCCCAAGGACAAGGTCACGCTCGATATCGGCACGCTCAACATCGACGATCAGAAGGTCGATATCCAAGGCACGGCAAAGACCCCTGAAGAGATCGATCTGCTCGTGACCGAGCTCAAGAAGATCGACTGCTTCAGGGACGTCACGCGCGGACCGACGGACACCGGCGAGAACGGCGTCAAGAAGTTCCGGCTCACCATCAACGCTCCGTGCATGTGAGGTCGTCATGTCCGCGATAACAGAACGAGCACGAGATTTTTGGGACCGGATCTCCCCGCGCGAGCGGCGGCTGGTCGTGATCGGCGCGATCGCAGCACCGATCGTGCTCGCGATCTGGCTCGGCCTGGCGATCCACGACGGACTCGATGCGATGGAGCATCAGAACGACCGCGCTCGCAAGGCGCTCGATGTCCTCGTTGATCTGCGCGCGCGAGGTCAGACGCACGAACAAGTCGATGACGTCGTCCAGACAATGGGCACGGAGCCGCTCAGCCTCGACACGTACCTCGACAAGGCCGCTCAGAAAGCCAAGTTCCCGCTCAAGAGCACGACGCCGCATCCGCCGCAGACCCGCAACGGCTTCGTCACGAACTCGGTTTCGGCGTCGCTCGACAACCTGACGATCACGCAGCTCAAGGACTTCTTGATGGAGGTCGAGACGGGCAGTCGGGTCGTTGCCGTGACCCGTCTCGAGCTGCGCCGCGACTTCCGCGACAAGGACAAGATCGACGTCACGATCGAGGTCTCGACGTACTCCAAGGAGCCGCCGCCCAAGGGTGAGGCGACGGGCTCGGGCGGCGCGACCGACAAGAAGGGTGGCTGACCGTGGCGCTTCAGCTAGGCAATCGTGCTCGTAAGGGCCTTCGCTACCTCGCGATCGGTGTGTTCGCGGCGATCGTGTTCGTGTTCGCGCTTCAGATGACGTTTCCGTACGACCGCGTGAAGGACAAGGTCGTCGATCTGCTCTCCGGCTCGTACGACGTCTCGATCGGCAGCGTCGAGCGCGGCTTCATGCCGGGTCGCGTGTACTTCAAGGCGGTCACGCTGCGCACGCGCGCCGCCAGCAAAGACGAGCAAGTCACGACGTTCTACATCGAGAAGCTCGAGATCGATCTCGGCTTGCTCGCGCTGTTGCGCAGCACGGCATCGGTCAGCATCGATGCAAAGATCGGCGCCGGCCACATCAAGGGCAGCATCGAGCTGCCCGGGTTTGGCAAGAAGGGCTTCAAGGTCCACGCCGAAGGCACCGATCTGCCCGGCGCGAGCCTGCCGATCCGCATGGGCCTCGGCCTGCCGATGACCGGCAAGATCGAGTTCTCGGTCGATCTCGATCTACCGAACGAGCGCAACAAGGCGGGGCATGTCGGTCCGGACTGGACGAAGGCCGAAGGTTCCGTCGAGCTGAGCTGCCCGTCGGGTTGCACGTTCGGCGACGGCAAGACGCGCCTCAAGCCGCTGCTCAAGAACTCGCGTAACCAGGTGATGGTCGGCGACGGCATCGACTTCGGCAAGGTCAACATCGACACGCTGTTCGCGAAGGCGGTGCTCACGCCGTCGGGCGGCGACAGCAAGCCCGCGAAGCTCGAGGTGACGCGGTTCGATGCGAAGTCGCTGGACGGCGATCTCAAGGTCGAATACGCGATGACGCTCGCCCCCGAGTTCGGAGACGGCGTCGTCAACGGCTGCTTGCGGTTCCGCGGCTCGGAGGCGCTGCTCAAGCGCGAGCCGAAGACGTTCGCCGCGATCCAGACGACCGGTGCCGAGCTCCGGCCCGACGGGATGTTTCACATCAAGCTCACCGACAAGTTCAAGGACATGAAGCGCCTGAACATGCAGTGCGGTCCCGGCACGAGCACCGGCAACGGTGAAAACTTCGGAGGCACCCCGGGCCGCCCGAACCTCACGGTGCAGCCCGACGAGCCGATCCGGCCGATTCCGCCGCCGACGCAGCCGCCGCCGCTCCAGCCGCCTCCGCCGTCGGCGGCGCCCGCGGTGCCCGCGCCGACCGACGCTCCTCGCGCCATGCGGCCGGCGACCGAGGGCGAGATCCAACCGCCACCACCGTCGGCACCTCCCGAAGGTGCCGGTACCGCCGGCGCTGGTGGCGCAGCGAACACGCGCTAGGGTCCGAGTCCGACCCATTCGGCACCATCGGTGCCGACTTCTTTCTTCCAGATCGGGACGCGGTCCTTTAGCCGATCGATCATCGCGCGACACGCGGTGAAGGCTTCGGCGCGGTGCGGCGCCGCCGCTGCGATCACGACCGCGATGTCGCCGATCCCGAGACGCCCGATCCGGTGCTCGACGGCAACGCGCGTCCCCAGAATCTCGGCTTCGATCTCGTCGCAGAGCTGGGTCATCACCTTGGTCGCCATCGGCGCGTACGCCTCGTACTCGAGGTGATCGATCGTCGCGCCATCGCTATGCAGCCGCACCATGCCCGTGAACGTCACGATGCCGCCCATGCCTTCGCCCCGGACCGCTGCGATGCAGCGATCGAGTGACAGCGTGTTGCCGGTGAGCACGACATGCCGGCACGAACCGCCGGCAACCGGTGGAATCAGCGCGAGTTCGTCGCCGTCGGCAAGGACCTGCATCTCGTCGACGAAGTCTTGATTGACCGCCACGCGAAACCGGCCACGCAGCATTGCGATCGCGGCCTGCTGCGTCGCGAGCACCTCGATCGCATGCGCGACGGTCGAGCCTTCCGCGATCTCCAAGGTGTCTTGATCGCGACCGATGCGTTCCCGAAACACCGCAAAGTAGAGGACAGAGATCCGCATCGCGGCCAGACGATATCATTTGTCGGTTCTGACCTTTGCGTCTTCGTGCCTTTGCGGTTCCGCTCTGGGTCTGGCCGCGCGGTCGCGCACTGAACTGCGCGTCTTTGCGGTTCCGATCCGGTAGGTGCGACTCGGTCGCGCACTGAATTGCGGAGCAGAACCAGAACCGGAACCGCAAAGACGCAAAGCCGCAACGAGCGGGACAGATGCACGTGTTCCACCACCGCCTCGTTGCGGTTCCGCGTGGATCTTCGTAGCGTGCGGCAATGTCGGGCGATCGCGAGCACCTGCTCGAGCTGTTCAAGCGAATCCACGCGGTGATCCGCAAGATCCCGCGCGGCCATGTCGCGACCTACGGGCAGGTCGCCGAGCTCGCCGGCATTCCGGGCGGCGCACGCGTCGCGGCGGCGGCGCTGAAGACGAGCAAGCCGGGCGACGCGCTGCCATGGCAACGCGTGATCGGAAAATCCGGAAAGCTCTGCGGTCGGATCGCGATTCACGATCCCGTCGGCGCCGCGATCCAGCGCAAGCTGCTCGAGGCCGAACGCGTCACGATCGGCGACACCGGCCTGATCGCGCTCGACGTCTACGGCTGGTTGCCGGTCGAGACGAGAGTCAGGCCTAGAGTCGAATCAACCCGCGGCGCATCGCCTCGACAACGGCCTCGGTCCGCGTCGAAGCGCCGAGCTTCATCATCACACCGTTGACGTGGAACTTCGCCGTGTGATCGCTGATGCCAAGGCGATCCGCGATCAGCTTGTTCGACAATCCCTCGGACAGCAGCTGGACCACTTGCTTCTCGCGCTCGGTGAGCTCGCCGCGGCCTTTGCCGTTCGTGGTTCGCACCTGCGATGCGGGAAGCAGACTGTCGGCGAGCGCCGAGTCTATGACCGTGAGGCCGCTGCGAACCGCCGCTAGCGCCGCGTGAATACCGGGGCCGACTTGGTCGCGCAGCACGACGCCGCGTGCACCGGCCGCGAGGGCAGGGCCGACCTCCGACTGATCACGGACGACCGCGACCGCTGGCATCTGAAGCGCCCGAAGCTCGGTGAGCTTGCTCATCGTCTTCTCGCCGTCGATGCCTGCATCCCACAACGCCACCTCGGCGGCATCGCGATCGACGATGTTGATCGTGCCCACTTGCGCGAGCAAGCTAGACAATCCTGCGCGCAGCAACGGATCGTCGGTCAGCAGCGCGACCTTGATCGGGTCCGTGACCGATTGAATGGGCAGTTGTGGATTGCGGGTCATTGGTTTCTCCACGGCTACGCGAATAGCCGTGTGGGCAACATGGTCACGTAAAGTGTCCAGGTCAACCCTGCCCGGACAGGCAGGGAGACCGTGGGGATCACAGCGCAACACAGTGTTCGCCTAGCCAGTTTTCCGCCGCGGACCTCCACGAACAGCGGATGTACGAGCAGCGCGACTCGATGCAGGGTGTTCTGGAGACCTTCCAGGAGCACCCTCATGGCGCAGCCAGCACACAACGTTTTTCAAGCCCTCGACCATGCTCTCGCAGCCGCCGTCGCAGCGGCCGCACCAGCGGTCATTCACATCGCGCGCGGACACGGAAGTGGCGGTACGGGAATCGCCTACTCCGAGGATCTGGTCATGACTTCGAGCTTTCATACTCCCGACCGGACCAAGATAGGCATCCCCCAGGCGGACGGAAGTCTCGACCACCGTGAAGCCGATGTGATCGGCAGGGATCCAGGCACGGATGTAGCGGTGCTCCGAGTTTCTGGCGGCGGGCTCACACCGGCCAAGCTCCGAGACATCGATGGCCTCGCGGTCGGCAACCTCGCGCTGGCGATCGGTCGACCTGGACGCAGCGCGCGCGCCTCGCTCCGCGCGATCGGCGTGCTCGGTCCAGAAGTGCGCACGCCCTGGGGTGGCCGGCTCGAGCGCTACGTCGAGTCGGATCGGCAGATTCCACGCGGCTTCGCGGGCGGGCCTCTCGTCGCTTCCGACGGCGCCGTGATCGGCATGAACACGCGAACCTTGATCAAGGGCTCGGATCTCGCGATTCCGACGATCACGCTGCGCCGCGTGGTCGACGAGCTCGTCAAGCACGGCGGGATTCGCCGCGGCTACCTCGGTGTCGGCGCGTATCCGGCCGCGCTCTCGCCGCAGCTTGCACAGCTCGCGGGTCGCGATGCCGGCGCACTCGTCGCGAGCATCGACGAGGGTGGACCGGCCTCGACCGCAGGAATTCTCGTCGGTGACATCCTGGTCGAGCTCGATGGAGACGCCGTCACCGATCCAGATAGCCTGCGCACCGCACTCGGCGACAGGCCGGGGCAGGCCGTGAAGATCGTGCTGCTGCGCGGCGGCGCGAAGCTCGAGCTGCAAGCGACGCTCGGGAGCCGGCCGTGACGGCCGCGGTGGCGATGGCACCTGCGCCTGCCACCCCGAATGATGGAGAGCTGCTCGATGCGTATTCGCGAGCGGTGATCGGCGTCGTCGAGAAAGCCGGCCCCGCCGTCGTCAGCCTCGAGGTTGGCTCGAAGCGTGGCCCTGCCGGTGCCGGTTCGGGATTCGCGGTCACACCCGATGGTTACGTGATGACGAACAGCCACGTCGTCGCATCGGGGCGACAGATCCGGGTTCGCACGCCGGCGGGCGAGATCGCCGAGGGGCAGGTGATGGGTGATGATCCGGCGACCGATCTCGCGCTCGTGCGAGTCGAGGCCGGCGCACTCGCCGCGGCTGGTCAGCCCGTGCCGTATCTGCCGGTCGACGGCGCGATCGCACCTCGTGTCGGTCAGCTCGCCGTCGCGATCGGCAATCCGCTCGGCTTCGAGTCGACGGTGTCGACCGGCGTCGTCTCGGCTCTCGGACGCAGCTTGCGCGGCAAAGGCAATCGATTGATCGACGGCGTCATCCAGCACACCGCGCCGCTCAACCCGGGTAATTCCGGCGGCCCGCTGCTCGATACGGCGGGGCGCGTGCTCGGCGTCAACACCGCGATCATCGCGCGTTCGCAAGGTCTCGGCTTTGCGATCGCAGTCGAGACCGCCGCCTGGGTGCTCGGTCAGCTGTTGCAACACGGCCGCGTTCGCCGTGCATGGCTCGGCGTCGGTGCGATGCGCCGGCCCCTCGATCGGCGGCTGGCCTATCACCACGGGCTCGGTGCGGCGGCCGTCGAGATCCAGTCCGTCGAGGCGGGCAGCCCAGCGGCAAAGGCAGGGATGGCGGATGGTGACTTGCTCGTCAAGTTCGGCGAGCACGCGATCGAGAGCGTCGACGATCTGCATCGCGTGCTTCGCAACTGGCCCGCGGCGCAAACGGCGCGAATGGGTGTGATCCGCCGTGGCCAGCGAATCGATCTCGTGATCACGCCCGCCTGGGCGTCCTGACCGCGATCTCGATATAGAGTGCCAGCCGTGGCGGCCCCCAAGCCCAAGCAGGTTCAGCAACTCCTCGATGCGCGTGGCCGCACCGTCATCGAACGCCGCGGCACGCGGAGGAGCTCGCTCGGGTACGATGCCTATCATTTTCTGCGCACCACGTCGTGGACGCAGATCATGCTGCTGTTCGCCGCGTTGTTCCTGATCTCGAACCTGGTGTTCGCCTCGATCCTGTACTTCGGGCGCGCGGAGATCTTGAACGCGCATGGCTTTCTCGACGATTTCTGGTTCAGCGTTCAGACGATCGCGACGATCGGCTACGGCTACCTCGCGCCGATGGACGGCCTCGCGAATACGGTCGTCACGATCGAGAGTTTCTTCTCGATCATGCTCACCGCCCTGATCACCGGGATCTTCTTCTCGCGGTTCTCGACGCCGTCGGCGCGGATCGTGTTCAGCAAGGTCGCGATCATCACGGACCACGACGGCCAGCGCGTGCTGCTGCTGCGCATGGCGAACGAGCGATCGACCGCGATCGTGGAAGCGACCGTGCACCTCTACCTGACCCGCGACGAGAAGCTCGTCAACGGCGAGCCGATGCGCCGGGTCTACGACCTGCCGCTCAAGCGCACGACCTCGCCGGTGTTCGCGTTGTCGTTCCTCGTGATCCATCCGATCGAACCCGGGAGCCCGCTGTATGGCGCGACGCCCGAAACGATCATCGCGACCGGCACGAACATCGTCGCCACGTTCACCGGGATCGACGACCAGCTCGCCGCGACCGTGCACTCTCGTTATCTGTGGTCGACCGGTGACATCATATTCGATCGAAGGTTCGTCGATCTGTTCAAGCGCGATCAAGACGGCAAGCGATACCTCGACCTCGCGCCGATCCACGACACCGAGCCGCTGCCGCCCAGCGCCTGACACCGCGCGCATGTCGGTGTTACCGTGATGGCGGCTCGGTATGTCTGAAGTTGTAGATCCGTTTCGAGTGCTGTTCGAAGCGAATCCCAAGCCGATGCTCGTGTTCGATCGCGAGACGCTGGAGCTGCTCGAGATCAATCAAGCCGCGTGCGCGCTCTACGGTTGGTCGCGTGACGAGCTCCTGACGATGAGCCTGCGCGACCTTCGAAGGACCGAGGAAATTCCGGAGCTCGAGTTTGCGATCGCACGCGAACGCCGGCATACGAAGACGACATTCGCTCGGCATAGCCGGCACAGGACCAAGGATGGTCGGCTCATCGAAGCTAACGTCGAGCTGGCGAGGGTCACGTTCGGGGGGCGCCTTGCTACGCTCGCCGTGATCACCGACCTGACCGGCACCGCAGACGCCGAGCGGAGGTTTCGCGTGCTCGTCGAGCACTCTGCGGACGGCATCTGCCTGGACCAACGCGATGGAATCGTTTACCTGAGCCCCGGCGCGGAGCGGATCCTGGGTGTAAGGACGGGGGAGCTTGTCGGTGTGTCGTCGGGCAGTTTGGCCCATCCGGACGATCTCGCAGGCGTCAAGGTGCCCGGTCCCGGCGAGACCGTCGTCAACGTGACGCGCGGCGCCTACCGCGACGGCGCATGGCGATGGATCGAGTCGACCACGACCAACCTGATCGACGACCCCGGTATCCGTGCGTACGTCACGAACTTTCGCGACATCACGGACCGCAAGGCGGCCGAGCACGCAACGCTCGAGACCCAACATCGGCTCGAGTACTTGCTGTCCGCGACCTCGGCGATCACGTACTCGGCGCGCGCCTACGGCGACTTCGCCTCCACGTTCATCAGCACGAACGTCAAGGACATCCTCGGTCACGAGGCGAGCGCATTCGACGATCCGACGTTTTTCTTCGGCCACATTCACCCGGATGATCGGCCGCAGGTCGAGGCATCGCTCGATGGATTGATCGCGGAGGGCACTCATACGATCCGCTACCGGTTTCGCCACGCCGATGGTCGTTACCGCTGGATGCAGGATTCCGTGCGGCTGGTCCGCGACGACCGCGGGCAACCGGCCGAGCTGGTCGGGTGCTGGCTCGACGTCACGGAGCGGATGACCGCGGAGCTGGCGCTCAGGCGCTCCGAGGCGAACTTTCGCATGCTGACCGAGCGGCTGCCGACCGCGACGATGGTCCACCGCGACGGCCGGGTCATCTACATCAACCCCGCCGGCGCGACGATGCTTGGATATGCGATCGACGAGATCGTCGGCAGACCGGTGCTCGATCTGATCCATCCCGAGGATCGCGAGGACACGCACATTCGCATGGAGCGCAATCATCGCGACGGCGGCGGACCTTCCGGGGAGATCCGCATGCTGCGCAGAGATGGCAGCACGCTCGTGGTCGAAGGCGACGTCGTGCAACTCCAGTTCGATGGCGCGCCGGCGACTGTCGTCCTGGCGCGTGACATCAGCGAGCGGCGCGAGTTGTTTGCCCGGATGGCGATGGCCGACCGATGTTGTCGGTTGGCACGCTCGCCGCCGGCGTCGCTCACGAGATCAACAATCCGCTCGCGTACGTGGTCTCGAACCTCGAGCTGCTCGCGGATCAACTGCCGTTGCTGCTCGGCGATCAAGGACAGAGCCGCTCGCGCTTCGACCGCGCCGAGATCGAGGCGCTGCTTGCCGATGCGCGCGACGGGGCAGATCGCGTGAGCGCGATCGTTCGCGACCTGCGCGGGTTATCGCGTCCCGCGGACGACACCCGTGGGCCCGTCGATGTCGTCGCGGCACTCGCAGCGGCGATCAAGATGACGCACAACGAGCTCCGTCACCGAGCGCGGATCGTCCAGACCTACGACGACAACTTGCCGCGGGTCCACGCGAATGCATCGCGACTCGGGCAGGTGTTTCTGAATCTTCTCGTCAACGCCGCGCACGCGATCGACGAAGGTCACGCCGACACCAACGAGATCCGGATCCGCGCGTCTGCGAGCGCCGACCGCAAGACCGTGATCGTCGAGATCGAAGACACCGGCGCCGGGATTCCTCCCGAGATCGTGGGGCGGATCTTCGATCCATTCTTCACGACGAAGCCGGTCGGCGTCGGGATCGGACTCGGCCTCTCGATCTCGCATCAGATCGTGCAATCGATCGGCGGCGAGATGTCGGTGTCGAGCGCGATCGGCAAAGGCACGACGTTCCGGATCCTGCTGCGCGAAGCGGCACCCGTGCCTCTCCTCGCGATGGACGAGCCGGTGCCTCCGGCGTCGATCCCTTCGCGGATCTTGATGATCGACGACGAGATTGCCGTCGGACGCGCCGTGCGTGCGCTCCTCGAGCCAGAGCACGAGGTCATCCCGATCGCGCGAGCCACGGCGGCGCTGGCTCGAATCACCGCCGGAGAAGCCTTCGATGTGATCCTGTGCGATCTGATGATGCCCGAGATGAGCGGCATGGAGTTCTACGAGCACCTCGCGAAGCTCGCTCCGCAATACCGCGAACGCATCGTGTTCGTGACCGGCGGCGCGTTCACCGAACAAGCCCGCGAATTTCTCGCCACGACGAAGCGCCCGCGGATCGAAAAGCCCTTCACGGAGGAACAGCTTCGCGGCGCCATCGACGGCGTCAATCACGCGAGGCTCGCGGATCCCGCTGACATCGCGCCTCCGCGCTGATTATGGCTTGCCGGGCAGGTCGGGCCGGACCTGAATGAACAGCTCCTCGAGCTGCTTCTTCGAGACCGGCGTCGGGCACTCGGTCATCAGGTCCGAGCCCTTCTGTGTCTTCGGGAACGCGATCACGTCGCGCATGAACTCCGCGCCGGTCATCAGCATCGCGAGGCGGTCGAGTCCGAACGCGATGCCGCCGTGCGGCGGTGGGCCATACTTGAACGCATCGAGGAGGAAACCGAACTTCGCGCGGCGCTCTTCTTCGGTGATCCCGAGCGCCTTGAAGGCGCGATCTTGCAGCTCGCTGCGATGGATACGAATCGAGCCACCGCCGACCTCGACGCCGTTGAGCACGAGATCGTAAGCGCGCGCGAGCACGCGTTCCGGCGCGGTGTCGAGCAGCGGCTCGTCCTCGGTGCGCGGCGACGTGAACGGATGGTGGGCCGCGGCGATCTCGGTGCCGTCGACCTCGAACAGGGGCGGATCCGTCAGCCACATGAACTGCCACTCGCCTTTGCGAATCAGGCCGAGCTTGTCGCCGATGTAGTGGATCCGGATCGCGCCGAGCGTCGCGTTCGCGACCTTCGCCTTGTCCGCGACCAGGATCAGCGTGTCACCGGTCGTCGCGCCGGAGATCCGCAGGATCTCGTTGCGCGCCTGGTCGCTGATGCCCTTGATCTGGGGCAGGGCGCCACCTTCTTGGACGCGCGTCCACATGGTCTTCGCGCCGAACGACTTCGCGAAGTCATTGAGCCCGTCGAGGACCGATCGCGGCAGCCGCTCGGCCGGACCGGGCACGCGGAGGCACTTGACGATGCCGCCGGACTCGACGACACCGTCGAACACGCGATTGCCGGAACCTTTCACGCCCGCGGTGACATCGCACAGGGTCAGATCACAGCGCAGATCCGGCTTGTCGACGCCGTACTTGTCCATCGCCTCGGCGTAGGTCATCCGCCGCAGCGGCAGCTTGAGGTCGATCCCGAGCACGTCGCGCCAGAGCGTCGAGATCAGGCCCTCCATCATGTTCTGGAGGATCTGCTCGTTGACGAACGACATCTCGATATCGATCTGGGTGAACTCGGGTTGCCGCTCGTTGCGTAGATCTTCGTCGCGGAAGCAGCGCACGATCTGGAAGTACCGCTCGTACCCCGCGACCATCAGCAGTTGCTTGAAGATCTGCGGCGACTCGGCGAGCGCATAGAACTGCCCCGGGTTGAGCCGGCTCGGCACGAGGAAGTTCCGGGCCCCACCGGGCGTGTACTTCACCATGAACGGCGTCTCGATCTCGAGGAAGCCGTGCTTGCCGAGATAGTCGCGCGTCACGCTCGTGATCTTCGAGCGCGTGATCAGATTCTTCTGCAGCTTGGGCCGCCGTAGATCGAGGTAGCGATATTTCAGGCGGAGCGAGTCGTTGGTCTCGATCGAGTCCTCGATCTGGAACGGCGGTGTCTCGGATTTCGAGAACACCTCGATGCCCTTGACCCACACCTCGACCGCGCCGGTCGCCATCTTGTCGTTGACGTTGGTGCCACGTGCGCGGACTTCACCTGTGACGCCGACGCACCACTCCGATCGGAGCTCGCGCGCCGTGTCATGAGCGGCTTTGTCGAATGACTCGTCGAACACGAGCTGAGTGATGCCCTCGCGATCTCTCAGATCGATGAAGACGCACCCACCGTGATCTCGGTAGGAGCCCACCCAACCGGTGAGAACGACGTGTTTTCCTACGTCGCCGGCGCGCAGGGCGCCGCAGCTATGAGTCCTTGTGTGTGTGGCCAGGAACGCACTCATGGGAGGGCCACCTTAGCCCGTTTCGGTAACTTCGTGCGATCCCCGGTACGTCGGTGACGGCCCCGGGTTTGCCCGAATGTTGACTCTTCCCCAAAGCGTTTTTCCCAGCAGTTGCGATCAGATCCGATCCCTCGCGCTGCCAGGAATTTGATCCATCGTGAACCGGCGCGATAGCATTTTTCTCGTCGGCGGTGGCGGGGCAATCAGGCGACCGGGAGCCCGTAGAGGACCTACCTCCCGGACGCCAGAGGTGCGCCTCGAGACCGCCCTACGCCTGCCGTTCGGTATCTGCTTAAATATGAGGAGTTAGACCTTTGACTGAAGCGCTCCCCGAACGTGGGCTCGCGTCCTCCATGCCCGTCAGCACTGCCCCATACCTCGAAGCCTGCGCTGGTTCGCCAGCGGACGGCGAGGCTGCGAGTCAGGCGGCGGCGCTGGTCGAGGCGCTACGCCGCAAGCGCGGCAGCGATCTCGCTCCGGAGATCAGCGACGCCCAGGACAGCCTCGAACGCCGGATCCGCGCGCATATGTCGCGTGGACGAGTCGCCGTCACGCTGACCGACAACCGTTACACGATGATCTCCGTGCGCCGGCTCCCGAAAGAGCGGCGCTACGAAGTTCGCCTTCATCACATGTTCGCCGACGCAGATCCGGTGATCACGCGCGCGCTCGCGAGTTACATCGCGGACAACGATCCGGACTCGTCCCGCGTGCTCGGTGACTTCATCGATCAGAACGCCGGCTACGTCCGCGGCCGTGCGCGCCGTCAGCCCACGCAGGTGATCTTCACCGCCGGCGAGCATCACGATCTGCGCGACATCTTCGACGAGATCAACCTGCGCTACTTCGGTAGCAAGATCGATGCGGCGATCACCTGGGGCCAGCGGACCGGCCGTCCGAAACGCCGCAACTCGATCAAGATGGGCAGCTACTCCGTCGAAGACCGGCTGATCCGCATCCACCGCTCGCTCGATCGCGCGTTCGTGCCGAAGTTCTTCGTCGCGTGGATCGTGTTCCACGAGATGCTTCATCAGGTGCACGACATCCGCGTCAAGAACGGGCGTCGCGAGTTCCATTCGAAGGAGTTCCTCGCCGATGAAGCGATGTACGAGCACTACGACCAGGCAAAGAGCTGGGAACGCCGGCACCTCGACGCGCTGCTGACGTACTGACGAGCGGACAATTACGCTCGAAGTGCAATCGCCCGAGATAACGCGCTGCGCCCAGAAATAACCGATCGATCTGCGATCGGGTTTGCGTATGCTCCGCCCGTGGGTGAACTAGAGAGTCGGCCTCGACTTCGGCGGGCAGTGCGTGTCCCAGTGCGTGGCGTCGCCGTGTTCTACGGTGAAGCGGGCGCCACCGCGGGGACGATCGAGAATCTCTCGAGGACCGGTGCCCTGATCAATGTCACCGGGATCCCGACGGATCGCGCGCTTCATGTCGAGCTCAAGCTCGGCATCGACAGCGGCTGGGTGGGCGCCCATCCGCTTCGCGTCGAGACGATCGGCCGCGGGCCGGGCGCTCCGCGCGACTTCCGGATCGCCGTGCGGTTCGAGCGAGTCGACGACGACGTGCAATACGCGATCGATGCGGCGATCTCGTCTGCGTTGCGCGCGGCGCAGCAGAGACCGATCCTCGTGATCGACGAGCAGAGCGCGCGCCGGCGCGACCTCACCAATCAACTCGCGAGGCATGGCATGACGCCGCTCGCACCGCGGACGCCGCTCGAAGCGATCGATCTGCTCACCCGCACGCAGCTCCACGTCAACGTCTGCCTGATCGCGCCGAGCTTCGGGCAGACGACCGCGCAGCTTCGCGCGCTCGTCGAGGGCAGCTTCCCGTGGGTGATGATCGCCGAGATCTCCGACGACATCACCGAAACCGTCGCGCGCGCGGCGGATGCGTGGTCCGGTACCGACGTCGCTCGGATCGCTACCAGCTAGCTGCTCTAAGTAGAGCTCCCCGCAAGTTGGTGATCACCTCTGCGACGTGGCTGGCCACCAACTTCTGGGGACCTGCACTTAGCTGCCCGGCGGATCGACGCGCTTCGCGTTGTAGACGACTCCCGCGAGCAGATGCTCGACGATCGCCTCGGCGTCCGCTTCGTCGAGGCCGCCGTACCAAACGCCGTCGGGATAGACGACCGCGTTCGGCCCGTCGAAGCATGGGCCCAGGCAGCCGCACGGCGTCACGAACACCGATCCGGCCCCGCGCTCGATCAGAATTCTCTGGACGCTGCGGATCAGAGCTTCACTGCCCCGGCGGCCGCATGCAGGCTTGCCGCTCGCGTTCGTATGGGTGCAGACGAATAGGTGACTCACGGGTCGGGTCAATCAGTACGTCTCGCAGGCGAAAAACTCATTCATCGCTTGAGCCAGCGTCATTGCTCGGTCATCCTCCGTTCCGAGCGCCGCCGGGGATGACGCCTCAGCACCATATCATCAAGGAAACGTCCGAGACGTTGTCTCGTCTTCTTCAAGACGAGTTCAAACGTAACGGATATAAGCGCGTGCACATCGTCGAGCAAGCGCCGAAGCCCGATGCGATCGAAGGCAAGCTGCCCGCGGTCTCGGTATATCTCTATCAGATGTCGATCGATCCGGAAGGATACGATTCGACGCCGAGCGCGGAGCTCGTCGAAGTTCCGCAAGAAGACGGCACGATCAAAGAATTCTTCCGGCGCCGCCGGCTGTGGGTGCGCCTCGATTATCTCGTGTCCGCGTGGGCGCAGACGCCCGAGGACGAGCAGCTCCTGCTCGGGCTCATCATCCGAACGGTGATGGAGAATCCAGAGCTCACGCGCGACAAGCTCAAAGGCCAGTCGTTCGAAGACGACTTCAAGCTCAACATCCTGATGTCGGCGCGCCTCGACGAAGGCACGCTCGCTCGGTTCTGGGGCAGCTTGAACCAGCCGGTGCGTCCCGCGGTGCAAGCGTGGACCGCGATCCCGATCCTCCCCGAGAAGCTCGAAGAGTTCAAACGCGTTCAGTCGCGCCAGCTCGAATACAAATCGATCACCGATCCCAAGATTTCAGAAACGGGTCCGAGTGGACAACCGTTCTTCGGCGCGAAGCGCCTCGATCTCGGCGGAGGGGCGAAGAAATAGTCGCGAAGAAGTAGCCGGGAAGTAGCAACGACGGCAACCACCGATAGACGGACGAAGACCACCGTCATCGGTTTTTTTGAAGGGGAACCAAGGAAAATGGCAACGAGCTATCTGTCACCAGGCGTCTACATCGAAGAAGTTGATCGTGGATCAAAACCCATCGAGGCCGTCGGTACCAACACCGTCGGTTTCCTCGGCGAGTCGGCCAAGGGCCCGCTCAACGAGGCCGTGCTCATCACCAACTGGTCGCAGTTCGTGAAGACGTTCGGCGATTTCAAAGATTGCAGCGAGCACCTCGCTCACGGCGTGTACGGCTTCTTCAACAACGGCGGTTCGCGCTGCTTTGTTGTGAACGTCGGCGCTCCGGTCGAAGCCGCTGCACCGGTCAAGGCCGCGCCGCAGGGCGACAAGAAAGATGACAAGGCTCCGGCAACCGTCGCCGTCGGCGGTGGTGGTCGCGAAGGCCTCTACATCGGCCGCGACGGTGGCCCGGGCGCACGCTCCGGCCTCAAGTGCTTCGAGGAAGTCGACGAGATCGCGATCGTCGCAATTCCCGGCCAGACCTCGCCGGCCGTTCAGGACGCCGTGCTCTCTCACTGCGAGACGCGCAAGGATCGCTTCGCGATTCTCGACTCGCCGGAGACGATCACGGGTGGCATCGACAAGCTGCCGAAGCCGCGCGACTCCAAGTACGGCGCGTACTACTTCCCGTGGATCCAGGTCTATGATCCGGACAAGGGCAACATCTTCGTTCCGCCGTCGGGCCACATCGCGGGTGTCTACTCGCGGACCGACAGCGATCGCGGCGTCCACAAGGCGCCGGCAAACGAGATCGTTCGTGGTGCACTCGGGCTCAAGTACAACGTGAGCAAGGGCGAGCAGGATCTGCTCAACCCGAAGGGCATCAACGCGATTCGCTACATGAACGGCGCGATCCGCATCTGGGGCGCGCGCACGCTGTCGACGGATCCGTCGTGGCGTTACATCAACGTTCGCCGCCTGTTCATCATGGTCGAGTCGTCGATCGAGCGCGCCACCCAGTGGGTGGTGTTCGAGCCCAACGACCATCGCCTGTGGAAGCGCGTGCAGCGGACGATTTCGTCGTTCCTCACGTTGTTGTGGCGTAACGGCGCGCTCATGGGCACCTCGCCCGAGCAGGCGTTCTACGTCAAGTGCGACGAGGAAACGAACCCGCCCGAGGTCATCGACGCCGGACAGCTGGTCGTCGAGATCGGCCTCGCGCCGGTGAAGCCCGCGGAATTCGTCATCTTCCGGATTGGCCAGATGGCCTCCGGTGGCGGCGTCGAGGAGTAAGAATTGGCCAAGCACCATCCCTCCGGTGGTGGCCTCGAAGAGTAAGTAGGCATCGGTACCTCCAGGACCTTCGGGTCCTGGGGCCCATTACAAGGTCGTGGGGAAGAAACCCAACCACGACCTCGTAAGAGGCTCTGAAATAGGGCGTTCACGGCATACGGCCCTGAACGGACCCGACGGCTTGAAGGGGAGATATCGAGAGATAGACCGATCTAGAAAACGTCAGGGGGATCTTCGGTATCCACAAGGGTTGGGTGGGCGAGACGTATCTCGCGGGTGGAAAAGGTCAGCGTTGTGGCTGCCGACGCTCTCCGTGCCGGGCCGGCACGAGATGCAACGAACACTGGAGAAATCGTAAATGGCTGGAGAGAGATCACATACCGCAGGCAGGTTCGCGCTCGACATCGACGGCTACAACGTCGGCTTCCTGAAGAAGTTCAGTGGGCTCGCGATGGAAGCGGATATCGCCGCGAACGACCTCGGCCCCGACAACATTCAGAAGAAGCACGTCTCGAACATCAAGTGGACGCCCGGCAAGGCCACCGTTGGCATTGGTATGGGCAAGGGCATGTACGAGTGGATCAATGCCTCGTTCCGCAAGGGCTACCAGACCAAGGGTGGCTCGTTCACGTCTGGCGACTTTAACTACAAAGCCCAGTCGCGCCTCGAGTTCCAGGAGGCCTTGATCACGAGCGTCACCGTTCCGAAGCTCGACGGCTCGAGCAAGGACGCCGCGTACTTCGACATCGAGTTCGAAGCCGAGAGGGTCAAGTGGATCAAAGGCGGCGGCGAGGACATCAAGGCGAAGATCGGCACCAAGCAAAAGGCATGGCTGTGCTCGAACTTCCGCGTCGAGATCGACGACATGCCGTGTGACCGCGTCGCATCGGTCGACTCGTTCACCTGGAAGTGCTCGGTGGCGCCGGACCAGATCGGCACCACGCGCGAGCCCACGAAGCACCCGGCCAAGGTGATCGTGCCGGATATCAAGCTCGCGATCTCGCACGCCGACCACCAGAAGTGGGCCGATTGGGCCTACCAGTGGTTCGTCCAAGGTAACCACTACGACGAGAACGAGAAGAACGGCCGCATCGTGTTCCTCGGCCCGGACATGAAGAAAGAGATGGGTGAGATCACCCTCAAGCACATCGGTCTGAAGAAGTTCTCCGATGACGACGCCGAAGCGAACTCCGAGAAGATCAAGCGCTTCAACGTCGAGGTGTACGTCGAGGAGATGGAGTTCAAGATCAACGAGTCCGACTCCTGATCCTTTAGTCGCGGCAGTGTTAGGATGCGGCCTGTTCTGGGGTGACCAGAGCAGGCCGTTGTGTTTTGTTTTCGGTGGTTTCGGGGTCTCGTTTAATTCCGATGTTTCGGGTTTCGTTTCGGAGGCTATGGGCCGATGGCGTTCAAGACTCAGTATTCGTTTCGCTTGCCGCGTGGATACGTCGACGAGGCAGGCAATGTTCATCGCGATGGCGTGATGCGCCTCGCGACTGCGCGCGACGAGATCCTGCCGCTGCAGGACTACCGCGTTCAGTCCAACCGCGCCTACCTCGTGATCGTGCTGCTGTCGCGCGTGATCACGAAGATCGGCGAGGAGAGCCACGTCACGGTCGACATGATCGAAAATCTATTTTCGACCGACCTCGCGTACCTCCAAGAGTTCTATCGCAAGATCAACGAAGAGGGCGGTGCGCCCAAACATCACGTCGTCTGCCCCAAGTGCCAGAACGAGATGGACGTCGACATGGTTACCGGTGGCCTGATCACCGAGGCAGGAGGTAGTGGCCAGTCTGGCCCGGGGTGAACTGGGCGGCGGTCGCTACGTATCCACGCGATCAACTGCACCAAGAGATTGCTTACATCGCGTACCACTTCCACTGGTCGGTCGAAGACATCCTCGATATGGAACACGAAGAACGTCACGTTTGGCTCCGCGAAATTGCTCGCATCAACCGCGAGATCAACGAAGCCCGTCGCCGTTAACGCGCCCGTACCGAACCGATCGCCAGGAAGGCTTTGCCCATGCGCATGCGACCGTCCGCTGACTACCGCGCCCCCGGCATCTACCAATCATTCGATGCGGTGAATCCGCCGCCGATGTCGATCGCGAATACGCGGATCACCGGCTTTGTCGGGATCACCCAGAAGGGGCCGATGAACGAGGCGACTCGGCTCCAGAACTGGGACGAGTTCGTCGAGACGTTTGGCGTGACCACCGACTCGTACACCTCTGACTCGGTGCTCGGCTTCTTCAAAAACGGCGGCACCGACTGCTGGGTCGTTCGCGTCGCGCATACGGCGCCACAAGGCGAGCTTCCGGGAATCGATCACGCCTCGTGCGCCGAGCACGTTCAGGTCGACGATTGGGGCAAGCCGTCGCTCAAGATCCGCGCGCTCAACGAGGGCTCGTGGGGAAACATGATCTGGTTCCGGTGCGTGCATGCACCGGGCGCGCAAGCGCTCCTGACGCGCGACCTCGACATCGGCTCGGGCGAGGCGCACGTCAACTCGACGCGCGGGTTCGAGCCGGGTGCGCTGGTCCGGATCTACGACCGCGAGAACTCGGACTTCGTCGTGATCACCGAGGTCAGCGACAAGCTCGTCAAGTGGGGCACAGAGACGCCGGTCAATCGCCGGCACCGCGCCGCGGCACCGACGCACCTCGAAGTGTTGACGTTCGAGATCCACGTCGCGATGCGCGACCGGCGAGAGGTCTTCAAAGGCCTGCAGATGCATCCGTCGTCGAAGAACTACGCGCCGCGCGTGATCTCGCAGCGGTCGCGGCTCGTTCGTCTCGAGGATCTCGCGACGAAGTCACCGGTTCCGCACAACCTGCCGGACGGGTTACCGATGACGCGGCTCGCGGGTGGCCGCGATGGCGCGGAGCTCGTGTCGCCGGAAGACTTCATCGGCCACGATAATGGACCGGGAGAGCGCAGCGGCCTGATGGCGCTCGCGGTCAACGAAGAGGTCGCGCTCCTCGTCGCCCCCGATGCGATGCGGTTCTACGAGCGCGAGCCGGGCCCGGCGGGCGAGCTCAAGGCACAACGCCTCCAGGACCAGATGATCGCGATCTGCGAGAACCAACGCGATCGGTTCGCGATCCTCGACATCCCGCAGACCAAGGACATCGAGTGGGTCAGGCGGTGGCGGCGGCGCACCGATTCGTCGTACTGCGCGTACTACTGGCCGTGGCTGCGTGCGGTGGTCGATGACAAGCCGCGCATCGTGCCGCCGTCCGGATTTCTGGCCGGGTGCTTCGCCCACAAAGACAAGGAAGGCGTCCACAACGCCCCAGCGAACGTCCAGATCGAGGGCGTCGAAGACGTCTCCCTTCGGATCACTGAAGATCACATCGGAATTCTCAACAGCGACTCGGTCAACACCTTCCGGCTGCAGAGGGGGGTGCGACCCTGGGGTGTGCGCACTGCGTCATCGGACCCACAGTGGCGCTACATCTCGGTCCGCCGTCTTTTCATCATGTTACGGCGATCTCTGGAGGCCGGTTTCGCCTGGGTCACGTTCGAGCCCAACAACCCCCGAACCTGGGACGTGGTGCGGAATCGAACGGTCGCATTCCTGTCTGATCTCCATCAGCAAGGAATGCTTGTGGGAGGGAATCCCGAGCAGGCCTTCTTCGTAAAATGCGATGCTGAGACAAACCCCCCCGAGCAAGTGGATAGCGGCTTACTGATCTGCGACATCGGCGTGGCACCTGTGTCCCCCGCCGAGTTCATCACGATCTCACTTGTTCAAACGATGGGCGGACCTGGCACCGCTACCTAGGAGCAGAGAAGAAGATGGCTGACGATAAACTTCGCAACGATCCGCTGCCGGTCTTCTGTTTCAAGGTCCACCTGCTTCTAAAATCGGGCGAGCCGGAAGCGGCGTTCTTCAAGAGCGTCAGCGGCCTCAAGTACGAGACCGAGGTGATTCCGTTCTCCGAGGGCGGCGTCAACAACTCGACCTGGCAGCTCGTCGGTACGACCAAGTGGTCGAACATCGTGTTCAAGCAAGGATTCACCGCCGGTAGCGGAGCCACAGGCCTCCTCAAGTGGCGCGAGGACTGGCTGTCGGGTGATCCGGCGCGGATGTCGCGGATCGACGGAAAGATCTCGCAGCTCAACACGGCCATGGAAGAGACCGCGTGCTGGTCGTTCACCGGCGGGTGGCCGTGCAAGTGGGAGATCAGCGAGTTCGATGCGTCGAAGAGCGAGGTCGCGATCGAGACGCTCGAGATCGCGCACCACGGACTCACCTTCATGGCGGGCTCGGGCAAGAAATAGTCATCGCCAATGGCACCTGACACCACCGAACCACGCGCACTCACCGCGGCTCTGCAAGGGCCGGTGTTTGCCACCCAGGCAGGCGGCCGCGCGATGCACATCGCGAATCGTCACGTCGAACGATGGGCACCCGAAGCAGGTGCTCATCGCGTGCGTTCGCTGCGATCGCTCGGGTTTGTCGATCGCCTCGTCGCGCCATGGGTGGAATCCGCGCAGCGCTCGGCGGCGTTGCGGATGTTCTCGAGCTACGTGACACACGGCCCGGCGCAGCGCGAAGGTGCCGCGGTGTCGTGGGTGTTCCCGAGGCCCTGGTATCAGGACGAGCTCGACTGGATGGCGGCGGCTCGCCAGGTCCAGACGCAAACAGCGATGGAGCAGGTCGCTCCTCCGACGATGTTGACGACGCGCGGAACCTACGTTCCGCCGGCTCGGCCCTCGGCGGTCGCGCTCCCCGCCGCGCTCTACGAATACGTCGCGCCTTCGCTCTCTGTCGCGCGTCCCGACGTCTCGGCGATCAGCACGCACGAAGCGTACTCGCCCCTGGTGCCGGTCGCCGCGTCGCAGGCCGCCCAGATGATGTCGCGCGCCATGGCTCCGCTGTTCCACGCGCCGCTCGCGGGTGATCAAGCAGCCGCTCGGATGAGCCCAGGTCTGCGCGCCGTGCTGACGACGATGGTCGAGCGCAGCTCGCGATCGACGGCTGCCGGCGTGATCGACGCTCCGGCGACTCGACTCGCAGGTGCTGCACCCGAGCTCGTGACGCCACCGGCGCCACGGTCGGAGCTCGGAACGGAAACCGCGCAGCAAGCGAGCCAGCTCGCCGACCGCTACGCCGAGCAGCACGCGCAGATCGCGGAGCTGCAGCGGGTCGCCCGCGTCGTCGCGCAACGCGAGCTCGCACAGACTTCGCAGGCCGCAGTCGTTCGCACCGAGGCTCGCCACGAGCGCGCCGAGCAAGCCGCGACGAACGATCAGATCCGCGAGCGCGTCGCGCAGCGTGCGGTGCAAACGCAACGGCTTCACGAGCAATCGCGTGAAGCTGCCGCGCGAGATGCACGCCAGGCCCCGGTGTCCACGGCTCGCGTCGCCGAAGTCGTGCCCGCGGAAGTCGCACGCCGCGTTCCCGCGGAGATCGCGCAAGCGATGTCGGCCTTGCCGCCGGAGCTCACGCGCTACATCGGCGAGCGTCCCGAGCGCGCGATCCAGGCGATCTCCGAGCTCAACGAAGCGCTGCGCACCGTCGAGCTTCTCGCGCGCAATGCGGCGGGTGGCGGCAGCGTCGAGACGTCGCGCGGCCCGCGCCTCGTCATGCCGGCAGGTCTCGGTGGACTCGTCGCGACGATCGAGCGTGCACCGCAGCTCGCGCCCGCGTCTGCGCGAACGCACCTGGAGCATGCGTCGCCGTCGCAGCAGGGTCGGCCGTTCGCGCAGCCGCAGCTGCGCGTGCCGGCGATGAGCTGGATCACGGCGCCGATGACTGCATCGGGACCCGGTCCGACGAGCGCACTCGGAGCGACGGCGGCGGCTTCACCCGCGGCGATCCAGCACGTCGCATGGGCGGATCGCTGGTTGGCTCGCTTCGCCGGCGCTCGGACGCAGTCACTGGATGTGCTGAGCGCCTCCGCGGCGCGCCCCGAGACGCGCCTGCAAGCGCTCGCCGCGGCGGCCCCGGAAAGCATCTTCGTTGCTCCGATCTTCGACGCGAGCGGCCGTGGGGCTGCGATCGAGACCGGTGGGCGTGGCGAGATCGCCGGTCGGCAGGCTTCGGGCGCAACCGCCGCATCGGTCACGCCGGTGCAGCGGATCGACGATTCGGCCGAGACCCCGGATGACGTGTTCCTCGCGATCTCGGCGGCGGCCTCGCGGTCGCGCGCTGCGGCCGTCGCACCTGCAAAGCCCGTCGAGGCCGAGCCGAGCGCGGCGAGCTTCGCGCGCGAGACGTATGCCGATGCCGTCGCGCACTCGACACCGCCGGCGCCGGGTGCTGGGTTGTCGGCGCAGCTCGCATCGTCACCGTTTGCCGCGGCGCTGCGTCACGTGATGCCACTCGGTGCCGCGCCGACGTTCGACGTGCGTGCGCTGTTCGGCGGCAATCTGTCGACGTCGTTCCTCGCTGGATTGCTCGCGCCGTCGCTGCGCGAAGTCGCGGTCCTGTCATCCGGGCAGTCCGGGCCGTCGTGGACCCAAGCTGGGGACGCACGCTCGCTCGCCGCTCCACTCACCACGGACGCGCGCGACGTCGCGGATTGGCAAGCGACGTATGTCGCGCCGGCAGCCGAACCGTCCGATCGCGCCGAATCGATCCGCTCGGATTCCGAGCAGGCGTCTGCACGCGACGCGGTCACGCAGGCTTCCGAACAAGCGCCTGCACGCCTTGCCGCGCCGCTGACGACGCTACGTACCGCGTTGCTGTCGTGGGATGTCGAGACCGCCCCTTCCGGGATCTCCAGCGTCGGCGCGCCGGTGCTTGGCCAAGTGTCGGCGTCGTCCGCGGGGTCGGCTTCGTTTGGCACCCCGCGCGCGATGCTCGAGGCGATGAGCTTGCCGATGCTCGGTGAGGCCGCCGCGATGCGCGAGCCGCATCAGCAGTCGTGGACCTCTCCGGGCATGACCGCGGATCGTGCACAGGCCTGGTCGGTTGCGCAGGAACGCTCGACCTCTGATCTATCGTTCGACTTCGTCACGCCCGAGCTCGTGCTCGCCGCGCGCGTGTATGGCCTCGGCCCGACCGAGGCAGCGCAGGCGATGCGACTCGCGATCGGTGGTCCCGGTCAGCTCACGACGATGGCGAGCACGGTGGATCGGACGTTCGTCCAGGCGCTCGCGATCGACGCGCAGCATCGCGATCGCATCAAGTCAGGCGCCGTCGTGTCCGCGGTTGCCGCCGGTGGCGAGCTCGCGACCGCGATCAGTGCGCGTGCACCAGAGCGTCCGGTCACCGCATATCCGACCATGCAGGCGCCGGGCTCGGCGAGCAGCTCTGCACCGAGCTCCGTGCCGACGCATGTCCAAGGCGCCGCATTCGGCGTCGAACGTCGCGCACCGCGTGGTGCCTTCCTGTGGCCGTCGGCGACCGTCGGCGCACTGAATCTCTCCGCCGCGGCGCCCGATGGCGAGCAATCGATGTCGGTTGCGGCGCTCGAGCTCCTCGCAGCACAGGCCGTTGCCGAGCTCGGAACGTTCGCTGCATTCTCCGGTGAATCGCAGGGTGAGCTCGCAGCGCGCGTTCGCCGGAGCGAAGGCACGGCGGTCGGCTCGACTGGCTCGAATGACACGCTGGGTTCCGCCCCGACGCCGCTCGACAGCGACGTGCTTGCATCGGCGGCGACGCTCGTCCCCAGCGCACGACGTTCGAAGTTCGAAGCGATGTATCTAGCGCTCGGCCAGACGCCGGCAGGCCGCGGTGCATCGCCTGCGGCTCGCGCGGCGCGCGCACTCGCACTCGCGGGCCGCGGCGAGGACACGATCACGGCCCGCGAGCGTGCGTCGATCGCTTGGGACGTGATGCCTCAACTGTTCGTCGGCCCGACGGGCGATGAGGACGATGATCGGCCGCTGTCGACCGGCGAAGTTGCAGCACGCGACGCACGCCGCGCAGATCGCACGCTGGTCGAATCCCGCCCGGGGCTCGGCTCGCTCTCTGCCCGCGCGGGTGAAGCGCTCGGATCCTACGTTTCGACGCCGAGCACGCCGCCGGCGCAGCAGACCCAGAATTATCAGACCCAGAGCGCGCCGGCCGGTGCCGTGATGCGCGCACCGACGGCGGCTCCCGAGCTCGTGCGTACCGGCCGTCCCTCGGGCCGGCACGGTGGCGGTGAAGTCGAGATTCCGGCGTGGTTCGAGAACGCGGCGCGCAAGATGTTCGAAGACCGCGGCACGGGCGTGTCCGATGGCATCTCGCTCTCGGATCTAACGCTCGTCCAGGCCGCGCCGCCGAGCGCGATCGCCGCGTCCACTCGATCCGTCCCGAGTGCATCACCTTCGTCGCCCGCGGCGGCGCACCCGACCAAGGGTGGCGGCCAGGCGATCGACGTCGATAAGATCGCGAACGACGTCTATCAACAGATCCTGATCTTGATGGACGCCGCTCGCGCGCGTAACGGGGAGCCCTACCTATGACAGCAGCACCAGTAGCAGAGAAGCCAAAGAAACTGACGATCGGGAGCCTGGATGACACCGATCTCCACGTGGAGGCTCAGTACAATCCCAAAGAGGTCACGATCAGTCACACCATCCCTTGGAAGGATCATCCGAAGGGCAATACGGATGGCCTGCAGCAGGAATACTCCGGGGGAGCGGCCCGCGAGACCACCATCGACCTGTTCTTCGACGGCGTCGAGACCGGTGGGAACGTCCCCGGCGGCGGCACGGTCGTCGACCAGATCAAGAAGCTGAACCAGATGGCCTCGGTCCGCGACTCGAGCTCGACCAAGGACGAGATGCGCCGTCCTCACCACTGCTGTCTGGTGTGGTCCGGCCTCCTCGCCGATACGTCGTCGTTTCAGTGCGTCATCATGTCGGTCAGCACGAAGTACCAGATGTTCAAGGCTGACGGGACACCACTGCGCGCGACTTGCACGGTCGTGCTCAAAGAGGCGACTCGCGTGATGATGGCGGAAGCGCCTGCTCCCGCACCGACCGGTGCCGGTAAGGCATGAGCGTCGGAAAGGCAGGCGCGGTCAACGTCGAGATCCTGCTCGACGGGAAGCACGTTCCGGACGGGCACCACATGTCGTTCGTGATCGACCGCGACATGAACCAACCGGACATGGCGGCGATCGTCCTCACGAATCAAAACCACATGTACTCGGCGCTCAAGATCGCCGCGTCCGTCGAGGTCCAGATCGGGCACGAGAAGACCTCGATCTACAAGGGCGAGATCGTCGGGCTCGAGCCCATGTACAAGGCCGGCGAAAAAGCCAAGATCGTGATCCGGGCGATGAACAAGCTGCACCTCCTGCTGCGCAAGCGGAAGTCACTGACGTTCACGGACAAGTCGGATCAGCAGATCCTGTCCGCGGTCGTCGGAGATGCAGGGCTGTCGCTCGACTGGAAGCACGACAAGTCGATCACGTACAAGCACGTCTACCAGCACAACCAGACCGATCTGGAGTTCTTGCGCACCCGCGCCGCACGCATGGGCTGCCATGTCTGGTGCGTCGATACCAAAGTGTTCTGCAAGCAACCCGATCTCTCCAACGACTCCGGGATCGCGTTGACGGTTCAGGATGATGTCGGCGAGGGCGAATCGTTGCGGGCGTTCACGCCACGACTGTCGTCGGCACCGATCCTCAAGAAGGTCACGGTCAAGGGTTGGAACCCGGAGACCAAGGAGCTGATCACCGGGTCGGCCGAGGCGCAGAGCTCGCCGCTCGGTTCTCAGAACGCGGCCGCTGGCTCGAACGCGCACGGCAAAGACGAGACGTTCACCGTCGATCATCCGATCTGGTCGAAGGAAGAAGCCGATGCCCTCGCGAAGGCCAAGCTGACTGATCTCTCGCTCAATCACCTGACGGGCGAGGCAGAGGCCGTCGGCGATCCGAAGTTCGATCTCGGCAACACCGTCAAGATCACGGTCAACACCAACGACAAGAACGACGTCTTCAACGGCAAGTACTACGTCATGGGGATCACGCATCGCAATACACCGGCGAAGGGCAAAGACGGCGGGTACGTCACGACGCTCCGGCTCGCGCGCGATGCGCAGAAGGGCTCGTAATGCGCGCAGGTGGTCCACGCCAGGACTCGCTCGATCACCTGCAGTTCGGTTTGCATTACGAGATCGTTTGTCAAAATCAGGACCCCGATAAGCT
>JAQBQF010000314.1 GCA_028287115.1 Myxococcales bacterium | reverse complement strand
GACAGGCGAGCCGTTCGTTCAAGGAGCTCGCGCGCGACGTCAAGGCCAAGCCGTCCCGGCTGTTGTTCTCGAGTCCCGAGGGAGACAGGAAGTTGCCATGAGGATCGCTGTCTTCGCGGTCGCACTCGCCGCATGCGGTGGAAGCAGCCCCGAGAATCGCTATTACCAGCTCGCGAACCCGGCACACGCAGCTCCGCACTCGGGCGAGGCAATCATCGCGATCCAGCCGCTCGCCGCCGACGGCGCCTATGACGACGAGCGAATTGTCTATCGCGTCAATCCGTATCGGCTCGACTACTACAACTACCATCGCTGGAGCGCACCTCCCGGCACGCTGATCGGCAACTACCTCGAGCAAGCGTTCGCGAAGAGCGGACGGTTCCGCAGAGTCGTCCGCGATGCGACCGACGCGACGCCCGTCGTGCTCGGCGGCCGCATCGTCGCGCTCGAGGAGGTCGATGCCTCGACGACGCAATGGCAAGGCCGGATCGTCATCGAGCTCACGCTGACCGATACGAAGACTGACCAGGTGTTGTGGAGCGAGCAGTTCGAGGAGATCGAGCCGCTACCCGCGCGCAACCCTGAAGGAATGGCGCGCGCGATCAGTGTCGCGATGAACCGCATCGTCCAGCGCGCCGTGCCGGTGGTCGCCGAGCTCGCCGAGAAGCAGACGCAAATTCACGAAGCGAATGCGTCGCAGCGCGCGATGAAGATTCGCTAGCTCGTTCGCGTGCGCGGGCCGATCAAGTGAAGCGCGGCGAGGTGATCGTGCACCTGTGCGGAGCTCATCCAGGCGAGATCTTGTGCGACCTCGACGACCTCCACGCCATCGGCTCGCAGCGGTGGCTCGGCATGGCGGAGTAGACCGAGCATCTTGGGATTCGCGATCAGGATCGCGCGTTCAGCGCCTTGCGCGAGCACGAGCCGCACGACCTCGTCGATCACCCGCTTCGCGAAGCGTGCGTCGTGCTCGGTCACGTGGGCGTCGCGATGATCATCCGTCGAGCCTCGGCCACCACGTTGCCAGCGATCACCGGGCTTCGTCGTCGAGAACTGTTCGTCGTGTCCGGCGTTAACTAGATCGAGTGTCTCGTCGAGGCGATGTTGTGTTGCATGGTACGCGTAGAGCCGCGCATGGGCGGAGTCGACGATCGCGACGCACGCGCTGCGATGGATCGAGGGAAGGGTTCTCCCGTCGGTGTTCTCTTGAACGGCCATCGGTGATTCTCCTTCCACCATGCCGTGCATTTCCCAAACCAACGGCGTTCGTCGGCACGGCACGACGAGCTCCCTGAGAGAGCTAACCGCAGCCGCCGGTCGCTTCGCCGCACATGTCACCGCGTCCTCAGCGTGCGATGAGCTCGATCAGGAGCACGATCGCGATGACGGCGAGAATCTTCCACAAGTGTCGCCGGTGGTTCGCCTCGAGCTCGGCGAGCGGGGCTTCGGTCGGCACGGGCGGCGGCGCCGGCACCGGCTTGACCATCGCGAGCATCGACAATCCGCTGACCTCGCTCCGACGATCTTGAGTGAACACCCATCGGGTCCATTCGACGAGCTGGCGGTTGTCGACATAGTTGCCGGGCAGCGCGATCACGCTGCGTAGCGCTTCACGCATGGTGGAAGCGCTCGCCCAACGTCTTTCCGGATCGCGCTCGAGCGCGGTCATCACGACGGCGTCGAGCTCGCGCGAGACCCGCGGGTTGGCAAGCGACGGCCTCGGGATCGGCAGCTTCCGTACGCGCGTCAGGGTCTCGCGGTCGTCGAATCCATCGAACAGTCGGCGACTGGTGAGGAGCTCGTACATGACGACGCCGAGTGCCCATAGATCTGCGCGCGCATCGAGCTTACCCTCGAGGTACTCGGGCGCCACGTAGTTGAACTTCCCCTTGACCACGCCGACCACGTCGGTGGTCGTTCCCATCCGCGCCTTCGCGAGCCCAAAATCGATGAGCTTCACGAGGCCCTCATCGAACACGATGATGTTCGAAGGCGAAACATCACGGTGGATGATGCCGAGCGACGTGCCTTCGGCATCGCACACGTTGTGCGCGTAGTCGAGCGCATCACAGATCTGACACGCGATGTTGAGCATGATCGGCGTCGGTACCGCACCGACGGTCATGCTGCAGTGCTGCACGAGCTGTTTGAGCGTCGGACCCGGCAGGTACTCCATCGCGATGAACGCGGTCTCGCGGAACGTGCTCGCCTCGAAGGTCGTGGCGATATTCGGGTGGTGGAGCGTGCGGGTCAGCCGTCCCTCGTCGACGAAAGACCGGCGAGCCTCTCGCTGCACGGCGACACGCGGCAACAGCCGCTTGAGTGCAACCTGCCTCTTGGCCCCGTCCTTGTCGACGCGCTCGGCCCGGTGGACCATGGCCATCCCACCCTCGCCGAGTAGCTCGTACACGAGGTACCGGCCGAACGTTTGCGGTGGAACAGCTTCTTCCACCTCACCATCTTACGCGGTGTGCGTGCCGCGCGAGCCCTCAATTCGAGAATCCACCGAGTCCCGCGCCCTGGCTCGCGCGCACGGCGGATTGCGAGAACACCTGAAAGGCGCGCCGGATCTCGGTCGCACTGTTGCCCGGCGTCAGGATCCATTTGTCGGGGATGCCCATCGATTGGAACACCTTGCGAAAATCGGTCGTGCCGTCTTTGATCCCCATCGCCGCGACGACGTGGTTCTCTTGCGCGAGCATGTCCGTGACGAGTGCTTTGACATCGGCGGCTTTGCAGCGCTGCGATCCGTAGTCGCCGCCGTCCGTGATGATCAGCGTCACCGTGCGCACGGCGATGCCCGCCTGCGCGAGCTCCTGCGCCTTCGCGATCACGGTACCAAGCACGACGACGGCCTGATCGTAGAGCGGCGTGCCGAGCCGGGGATCGTAGTTCGCGGCGGTCATCGTCTGCGCGTGCTCGAGCGCGGTGTACGGAAACAGCACGTGCCCGTTGAGGTAGCGCGTGTGTGCGAGCACCTCGCCGGATTGCTTCGAGTGGCTGAGCGCGTCGATCACGAAGTTGTGACCATCGCGCACCGAGTCGGTGTTACCCGCGGCCGCGATCGAGTGGGAGTCGTCGGGCATCATCGTGAGGAGCACGACCTCGCTCGCGGCGATGTCGTCGATCGTGACGCCGAGACCGGCCTGGATCTGTGCGCCGATATCGACCACATCGAGGGCCGCGAGCGACTTCGCGGAGAGCGCGCCCGCCTCGTGAGCGTCTTCGAGCAGCTTGGTGATCTTGTTTGCCTTGTCATCGTCCTTCATGGGATCTCCTTGAGTGCGGGCCAGCTGGCGATCGGATCCGTGGACTTCACGAGGTGCATGCCGGCATCGGCGAATTTCTGCAGCGCCGCTTCGGCCTGCGTCGTGAAGTCCGCCGCGAAGCCGCCTTTCCCGTCGGGAACGGTGACCGCTGACATGCAGTCGGTCATCAGGTAGACCTTGCGAGCGAGCGCGGGATCTTGCGCGGCGATCTCGTCGAGGAGGTCATCGATCGTGCTCTTGACGCAGTGACTCGCGGCCTGCCCCGCGATGATCACGGCGTCACCGGCGAGGAGTGTCTGCACGAACTGGGTGTTGCGTTGCGCGAGCGCGGCGCCGTCGAATCGCGACATCACCTCGGGGCGGAGCACCGAATAGTTTTCGGTGAGCGGATTGCCGCCTTTGACCTCGACGCTCGACTGCGCCGTGCGCGCGAACGAGTGAAACAGACGCGCCTCGTGAACGATCCCGGCCAGCGCGTGCCCATCGGAGCCGAGCAGGCAGTGCGGCGGCCACAGATAGAGCTGGTACTTGCCGGCGCGCTCGAGCTCCTTGCAGTAGAACTGCACCTGCTTGCACAGCCAGGTGTAGTTACCGCCGCACAGCCACTTGGCCATCGCCGGATTCGGTCGCACCTCGCCCGCGGCGATCTGATCGGACGTGATCGTGCGGTACGCGGTGAGCGGCTGATCGGCTTTGTCGAGCCAGAAGCTCGGGAAAAAGATCTGATACGCGAGGTGCGTGTCGAGCGTGGTCGTGATCTCGGTCAGCGAGCCGAGGTTGCGATACACGAACTCGGCGATCCGCCGCGAGTCATCGATCGCACCGCGACCCGAGCGACCCGCAACGTAGAGCGTGCCTTCCGGGAAGCAGAAATCCTTCTGCACGTCGATCAGGAGCAGGTGGACCCGCATCTCGTCGGCCGCCGATGGCTTGAGGTGATGCTGTGCGCGCCACGCATTCGCGGCGGTTGCGAGTTGCGCGGCGTCGGGGCGATAGCTCCACTCGGCGGCGCGGTTCGGATCGAAGAAGGTCGGAGTCGGTAATGGTTTCATGACTATCTCCTTGGTTGGTTCAAGCAAGCTGCATGCGAATCGCGTCCCGGCGGCGGATCGCGGCGAGACCACCGCCATCGATCGCGAGCCGATCTCCTGCGTTGATCAGCGCCGCGGTCTCGGCAAACACGCGCGTCTGGGCGATCGCGCCCTGCACGACTTCGATGCGCGCGATGCCGTCATCGGTGGGGACAAACAACTGCGGACCCGCCGCGCACGCGCCACCGATGCCGGTGACCCAGGGTGCGTCTTCGACGGTCTCGCTCGCGATCACGCGCGCGTCGGCACCGATCACGACGCAAGTCGTCGCGATCCGCCCTGCGTTGGCGCAGGACAGCCACAGCCAGGCGCGATCGTCGCCGATGATCGCGTGTGCATCGACGAGCTGACCGCGGATCTTCGGTAACGCGACACGATCATCAAGCGAGCCGCGGTCGGGACGAAACACGAAGCCGACCGCGTACCCGCCGGCGCGATAGAAGCCGACCCCGAGCTTGGGGGAAGCCCACGCGCGCGTCTGACCCGCGAGCACCGAGCCGATGCGTTCGGGACCGAGCCGCGTCCGGCGCATCAGCGCGTCGCCCGCGATCCAGGTGGCGTTCCCCGCGGTCGACGAGACAGGTGCGCTCGCGAGCTCGATGCTCGACAGCGGAACCACCTGCCAGCGTAGACGGCCGTGCACCACCGCGGGTGGAACGTGGGCCAGCGCCTGGCACGATGGGCACCGCGTGCGCGCATGCTCTTCGCCGCAAGTGGAACACCGTCGCAATCGCAGGCATTCGAGGAACGGCCGCGGAAATACGCCGCGCACCTCGGTCTCGAAGATCGCGCGGAAGATCGCGAGCAGATCGTCCGGCAGAATCGCGGTCGGCCGCGCGGCACGCGGATAGACGATGTCGGGGCCGAGCACGCTCTGGCGGCGCATCGCGCGTGCGCTCGGCGCGCATTGCTTGTGTACACCGCCCCATGGCCCGATGTTGAGCAGGCAGCGAAACGCCATGACCGCGAAGGCGAACCAGTCGCTGTCCGTGTCATGCGGACGGACCGGCACGAGCTGCGCATCGCACAGCCGCGGATCGACGAAACGCTCGCTGAACATCGAGCACGCGTAACCGCCGTATTGATAGCTATCGACATCGATCAGCTGCGGTCGGCGACCGTCGACGAGCACGTTGAGATCGTTGCAGTCACCGATCACGATCCCCGCGCGGTGAAGGCCGGCGATCGCATCGTGGAGCGCGAGGAGCATCGCGATCAGATCCGCGCCATCGACCGGATGCTCGCGGCGCCAGCGCGGCTCGCCGTAGGAGAGCAGCGGCATCCCGATGATCTTCGGCATCACATAGCCGATGACCTCAGTCGATCGCTTACCTGCGAGCGCGAACCCGCACGGCGCGACGACAGCCGTCGGGAGGTTTGCGGGGAGTGCGCGCAACTTCGCGGGCTGCTCTGCGAACCGCTGGGCGGCGGCTTTGCGTGCCTCCGGCAGACCGTCGAAGTCGGGATGGTCTACCGGCTTCCACCATTTGAGGACGCGGCCGTCACCGAGATCGTAGACCTCGGCCTCGCCGCCCTGCCCGAGTAGCTGCGCGGGCGCGAGCTGAACGCGAGCACCTTGGATCCATGCGACGGGACTCATGGGGCCTCCCGCAGCAGCACGCCGATCGCACAGTCATCTTGAAGCGTGGCCGGCGTGCGAATGACGCGGCGGTCCTCCCAGTCGATCCGCTCGCCAGGCCGCGCGAGTACCGCGAGGTCGCGACGCAATGCATCCGGGTGGTCGACGAAGCGCGCGGCGGCGAAGCGCTCGAGACCATCGAGGTCGCTCGCACCATCGGTCGCGATCACGATCGAGCTGGCCGTCGCGACTTCGAGATGTGCGGGTTGCGCCGTACCGAGCAGGTCGTAACCGAGATACGGCGGTTGGTTGTCGTCGAAGGGACCGATCTCTCGCGTGCGGCCGTCGATCGCGTACGCGCCATCGCCAAGCATCCACACCGCCGCTTCGTCCCGGCTCATCACGGCCGCGACGATCGTGAACAGGAAGTAGTCGCGGATCGCGAGCGCGCGGTCGCCCGGAAGATTCTCGAGGAGCGCCTCGAGTGCGTGCGTCACGTGTGCCCGCGCGCGTTCCCACAACACCGGGCCGCGAGCTCCTGCCGCGATCGCAGTCGAGATCGCTTGGATCATCAGCTGCGCGCCGATCCGGGCGCCGACCTCCGAGCTGTGTCCGCTGCCGCAGCCGTCACACACGACGACGGCTGCGGCATCCTCTCCGATCCACGCCGCCGCGGCATCCTGGCCGTTCCTCGCGGTGCGCAGGTGCCGCGCGCCGATCACGGAGGCGGCTGCGGCCCGAGGCGTGTTCGTGTTCATCTAACACCATGATGGTGTCCCGTGGACACTATGTCAATACTTGTTGTGGAACTCGCTATTCCGGCTCGGGAATCCGCAATGGAATTCGCCTGCGCGACCACCGCATCGGCTCGCTCGTGCGAGAGTACGCGCCATGCATCGCGCCGCGTGGGTAGCGCTCGTCGTGCTCGCGAGCTCGCGCGCCGGGGCCGAGCCCGCGTGCGCGGCAGAATCCGCGGAGCTGCGCGCCCACCTCACGATCGCCGTGCGCAATGCGGATCGCTGGAACCTCGCGTGGCAGATCGCGTTCGGTGGTCTTGCCGCGGGACAATTCGCGCTCGCACTCGCGCACGACAATCCGCTCGGGCCGTTCGACCGCGATTATCAAGAGACGCTCTATGTCGGTGGCGCGAAGGCGACGCTGGGATTTGCCTCGCGGCTGCTCACGCCGTTGCGGATCGCGCTACCACCTGAAACGAGCGATCCGTGCGCCGATCGGACAGCCTTGCGCGCCGCGGTACAGGACGCCGCACATCGCGAGCGCAATCTATTCTGGCTCACGCAGGTGGGAACGATCGTCGTCAACGCCGCTGGCGCGGTCGTGCTCGGCGAACGCCGATCGTGGTCGGTGGGCGCGATCTCGTTCGCGCTCGGCTACCCGGTCGGCCTGATCAGCCTTTACACGATGCCGCGCGCGAGCTGGCATCTCGTACGCGAGGCGCGCTGGACGATCGCGGCGGTTCCGCGCGACGGCGGCTTCTCGATCGCGGTTGCGGGCACGTTCTAGATCGTTCTAGTAGCCTCAGTAGGTTGGACACCTAGTCAAGGAGGGTTACCAAGTTCGGAGACAAGGACAGCACCACTCCAGAAACGGATGCAACGGTTTTGTATCATGAAGCCGAATGCCATGGTGATCAGGAGTTGACAGATCCAGATGCAAAGAAATGCGCAAATAGTGAGATTCGAAAAGATCAAGATATGTCGGCACGCGAAACGAAAGCGGATTGAGTCTGCACTCGTGCTCCTCGCTGGTTTCGGAATGTCTGGGTGCGGGCATGTCGCTGATTCCTCGACAGCTCGAGCGCCGGTGGGATGCTTGAGCGCGGCCTCCGATGCCACCGATGTAAGGATCCCTAACCCGACTATGCACGGCAGGCCGCTCGTATCCGTGCGTCTTCTGCCTGGCGATCAGGACAGAGTTCAGATCGGTCCGGTCTGCGCCTCCCATTCGCCGACCTCGAACGAATGGGCCGATTCTCTTCGGCAGGCTGGGTTTCTTGTGGAAGTCTCCCGATGGGATATGGGCGGCTACAAAATGAGGTTCAAGCGTAACGGAGTGTACGGCGATCTTGCATCGGTTCCAGGTGAGGACTTCAGTGGAATGCCTTGTTTGTTCTATGAACTACGGTTTCAGAGAAGTTCATGCGGTGATCGTCCGACTCAATGGCGTAGGCAATGGAGCACCCCGTACCCCAAGCTCACTGGTTTTAAGTTGCCAGTGGATTACCCGCCAAGTTCCGAGTGGCCCGACGAAGCACCAGAGAATCGACCATAGGCGTGCGCGTGCCGAACCGGCCTCGATGAGGCCTGGATGTCAGCTCGTCCTCGGGCTGACGTGCGAAACCACCCGATGACGGCGACATGCACCGTCGTGCGCATGTTCGGTGATCGTACAGTCTTAGCGGGTCGAAGAGCGGTCGATTTGGGATCGACACGATCGCGCAGACAAGATCTACGTTTGCAGTGGACGTCGAGGCGCGTGTTCGACAGAAGTGACGTCTGCTGAAGGCGAAAGTGGATGAGCGAGCACGGCCGTTGTGGGCGGCGAGCGTCACGAGGTCGGCTGTTGGGCCCATGATCGACGCAAGTTCTGGGAGGCGATCACCAAGGACCTCTTTGCTCGCGAAGGACTCGCGCGCATTGCCCGGATCTTCGCACTCGATCGGTCGTGGCGCGGCAAGCCGCCCGCCGAGATCAAGTCGCTCTGCGAAGTGTTGCAACCGTCCCCGTTCAGGGCGCGAGCCGGTCTCGGATCCACGCGCCATCGATCCTGCGGTAGCGCACGCGATCGTGGAGCCGCGACGGCTGGCCTTGCCACAGCTCGACCATGTCGGGGACGACGCGATAGCCACCCCAGTGGGCGGGGCGAGGTAACGCGCTGTCGCCGTGAGCGCGCGAGACCGATGCGACGAGATCTTCGAGAGCTCTGCGCGTCGGCAGCGGTCGGGATTGCGGCGAGGCGATCGCCCCGAGCTGGCTGCCTCGCGCCCGCGATCCGAAGTACGCATCGGATTCCTCCGGCGTCACGCGCTCGATCGCACCTTCGACGCGCACCTGCCGGTGCATCGGTTCCCAGAACAGCACGAGCGCCGCATACGGGTGCGCCGCGAGATCCCGCGCTTTGCGGCTCTCGTAATTCGTATAGAACACGAACCCGCGCTCATCGACTTCCTTGAGCAGCACGATCCGCGCGGCCGGACGACCGTGCTCGTCGACGGTCGCGAGCGTCATCGCATTCGGCGTCGGAAGTTGCGCGGCGACCGCCGCCAGCATCCACGCGCGAAACTCGACGATCGGATCCGGATCGCAATCCTGGGGATCGAGTGGTGCACCAACGTATTGGTTACCGAGTCGCCAGAGCGCGTCCTTGCTCATAGGATCGGTCTACCACGCAATACCTAGCGCGAGCGGCTGTCCCTGCGAGCGACCCGCCGCTGTCTGGCGCATCGAGCTCGCCCTCGAGCCGTTACATCTTGTGCTCGCCGTGCTCCATGCCCTCGTGCTCCTCGTGGTGCACGCCGGCTTGCGCGAGCAGGCCATGAAAGCTCTCGTGCACCTTCGCGAACGCGGTCTCGAAGCTCGTTGCGTCGTTCGACTTGCAAGTCGTCTCGAGGTTCGCGAGCGCAGCCACTAGACCGCGCGTGCCGGTCGTCCACGTGTCTGCATTCGCGTTGTTCGGCGGGGTCGCCTTCGCGAGCGCGTCGGCGCTGGAATGCATGTCGGGCAGTGCGGCGCACGTGTCCTTCATCCGCTGCGGCCCCTTCTCGGCGTGCCAGCGCGGTGCGATCACGTCATGAAACGTCGCGAGCTCCGGTGGCATCGCATCCATGCCTTCGTGAGGCTGCTCGGTCATCGCTCCGCTGCCGATCGCAGCGTGCTCGGACGACGCGATGGTCGTTGCGGGCGCAGCCTGCTTGCCGCCGCAACCGGTGAGCGCGAGAAGCACGACGACGAGCGCGAGCGAGAAGGCTCTAATCATGTACGCCGCTTTCGCACGCACTACCGCTTGCTGTCAACGCGGGTACAGTTGGGGCATGCATTTGTTCGTGATCAGGCATGCGATTGCAGAAGATGTCGCGCCCGGTGGCGACGACGCGGACCGAAAAGTCACGAGCTCGGGCGAACGCAAGTTCAAGCGAGTTGTACGCGGGTTGCGCGCACTCGGCTGGCACTTCGATCGCGTGCTGTCGAGCCCGTGGGCGCGAGCGGCGCGCACGGCCGAGCTTCTCGCACCGGTCAGCGACGGTACGCCGATCACGACGCCGCTGTTGACCGAGCCGCCGCGGCCCGAGCTCCTCGCGATGATCGCGGAATCGAGCTCGCCTGCGAAGCGGCATGCGACCGCGCTCGTCGGCCACGAGCCATGGCTCGGCGAGCTCGTCTCGCTCCTCGTGTACGGCGACACCGTTCACGGCGAGCCGCTGCTGCTCAAGAAGGGCGGCGTGATCTGGGTCCAAGGCAGCTCGGTCGCGGGCGGCATGATGTTGCGGGCGCTGCTTCCGCCCGGCCTGCTGCGTCAGCTCCGCTAGCTGTGTAGATCCGAACGAATCGCCAGCGTCGCTACCGCAGCGGCCGCATACCCTTCGCGCGCCGCAGATCGTTGACCGTTCGCGCGATGGTTTCGTCATGCAGGAGCAACTTCGACATCGCGCCCGTCGTGATGCCGAGCCGCTGCGCCGTCGCGGCGATCTCGAGGCCGCCGGCGACCAGCAGATCGAGGAGCTCGGCCATCGCCGTCCAGTACTCGCCTGTGTGTTTGGTCTTCGCGCCAAGCGGCGCCGTGCCTCCGGCGACGAGCGCAGCGAGCCGCGGCGAAGGCCGGTACGGCTCGAGGACGACCGGCTCCCGCACCTCGAGTGCGATCGCAGAGCGCAGCCGGCGAACGGCGTGCATCTTGTTCTCGGCTTGTGACCGGCTGTCCTCGCCGATCGCAGACACGCCGGTGAGCTTGTGCCGCAATCGGACCGCACTCTCGGTCTTGTTGCGATGCTGACCGCCCGGGCCCGACGCCCGATATCGATCGACTTCACATTGTGCGATCAACGCGTCGTCGCTCGCGAGCAAGTGATCGATCCGCGGCACTCAGTTCGATTCGCTCGGAGGCGGCGCGGGATGCTTCGCCGCGGGCTCGCTCGGCTCGATGTAGACATCGACGCCGGCGCGCGCTTCTGTCTCGATCCCTCCTGCCCGCCCGTACTCGACGCGCGTGATGCCATCACCGAGGGCGCCGACGAGCTTCCCGAGCTTCGGATCGACACCGACCTTCGCGTCCTGACACAGATGATCGATCGCGCTCAGCGCGATGCCCGGTGCCAGTCCGCCGACGCGGACGATCTTGCCACCGCGAATCCGGAGCGCGAGCGCAAACTGCGGGACTCCGGCGCCGCGGAGACGATCGATCACCGCCGCTCCGAGCGGGGCGCCACTGAATTGCTCGAAGCCTCGGGACAGTGCGGCGACCTGCTCGTCGACGCTCTCACCCGGCATCGCGATCTCGACCTCGGAGAATGGCTCGTCGCCGATCGATTGCGTGAACCGCTCGATGCGCTCGACGTGGTGGTCATCGACCCACTTCTTGAGCTGGTACTTCGCCTCGTGCGTGCCGAACATCGACTCGACCGTCTTCCACGAGTGCGGATCCCAGAAGTGCCAACCGGTCGTGACCTTGCCGCCCCACACGCCGATCCAGGAGCCGACGAGCCTGGGCTCCATCAGCTCGCCGATCCGATCGAGCAGTTGTGCGTCGCTCTTCGCGATGTTGCATAGCTTGAAGTAGTCGGCCATCCGCGGCACGAAGCCGCGAGGATCGCCCCAGGTCCCCCACCAGACGCGCCGCAGATCGCTCCCGAGCATCGCGAGGTAGCTGACACCCTCGCCGTCGGGCATGTCGGGCGGAGTCGGGTTGTGCTCGAGCCAGCGATCGAGATGGATATCCATCCATTCCTCGATGATCGACAGCTGCGATAGGCTGATCTGAAGGTTCAGCCGAACCGACAGTGCCCGCTGGAGGGCGCTCTCGAGCGAGCTCGCCATAACCAGATGACGGTATCACGTCATTGCAGTACCAGTCGTGCCGTGACGAACAGGGACCGACTTCCGGTCGTCATCATCTCACCGCTGATCTGCTGCGCGAACACAGCCGCACGCACACCGATCGCGAGGGAGTCTTCGATCCAGTAGGTCGTGCCAACGTTCAGATAGTGCTGCCGCGTGTGGTGGTCTGGCTCGATCGTGTCGACGAGCGCGTACTGCAGGCCGATCCCGTTGTGCTTGGTGTAGTCGAAGTCGACGCCTCCCGAGAGCGTGTACGACTTGAACAGGTCGGGGAGCCGATACTTCGACGTCGTGGGGTCGAGGATCTCGTTCTTGTTCCGCGAGACATTTGCGAATCCGGTCAGCCGCCCGATCGGCGTCTGAGTCCATCCGCGTGCGCCGACCCGGAGGTTGTAACCGCGGATCGTCTGATCGGTCATGATCGCCTCCTGCGTGTCGAGGCTGTACATCTGAACCTCGGTCTTGGCCTCGAAATGATCGTAGTGAAGCGTCAGCGAGGGTGACCCGAAATAGATGTGAAGGTTCTGGTCCGGCAGGTTGTTCTGATTGTTTCCCACCTGCGCGGCTGCCAGATAGAAAGGCCGATCGAACGGTTGGAGCTTGCCTCCGATGATCAGCGTGCCGGTGATGCCCGTCGGATTCGTCGAATGAAACGTGAGCCCGGCGGTGACGTGACGACCGATGTCGTAGCTGCCCCACAGGCCATTACCGCGGTCCGCACCGGAGTAGAGCAACGGATCGCGCGTGTATTGATCGGTGAGCAACAGATCCGCGACGTGCTGCGAGACGTAATCGAAGCTCGCCGGATCATCGATCCGCCCTGCGGCGAACGTGAAGCCATCGCGCGCGTAACGGACAAATTGGTTACGCACGGCGATCGCGGCCTGCCCTTCCCACACCGAAGCGCCGTACCCGAGCGGACCGCCGAGCGATGCCTCGAATTCACTCGCGAACGTGATGTGAGAGCCGACACCGCCGCGCAGACCGAGCCGCGACACCGCGACCGTCGGATTCTGGGTGCCGGTGTGCGCGGTGTCGGGCTGGTGCAGGCTCTCGAGCCGCATGCCGCCGGCGATCGCACCGTAAGGTTCGATCCACTTGGACTTCTTCGACGGAGTCGCGACGCTGTCGGTGAGGGACGTCGCATCGAGATTCGACTCGTCGCCGGCAGTCGGCTCGACCTTCTCGATGTCGGTCGCCTCGGCGCCGTCGTGCTCGAAGGAGCCCGGCGCAGAGAGCGCTTTCGACGCACCATCGTGATCCGACGCGCCGTCGTGATTCGACGCGCCCTGCTGTCTCGATGCGCCATCGCGGTTCGGCTTGTCGGCAGCGTCCTTCGCAGGTGCCAAACCCGGCGGCGAGTCATCGTCGTCGGTCGCGACCTCCTTGGCAGGTGCGAGCTTGGGTCGCGGACGCGACGTTGCGTGGCGCCGCTTCACGAAGGCCGGCCGTGCGGGCTCGCTCGGCATCTGGATCTCGGGTCCGGCGTCGGCAACGAGGGGCAGCGCGGCGAGCGCGACGATGAGGTGTTGGACGTGGATCAGGTGGCGCATCGATCTAGTTTCCTTCCAGTGCAGCGACAACCTTCACGAGACCCGCGGCGCTGCGGACGCTGCCGTAGTGATTGCGAAAGAACCCGTTGTAGAAGTAGCCGCTCGTATCGAAGTCGGTGAGGCCGTCGATCACGTTGTTCGCGCACGCGGTCGGATAGAGCCGCGAGGCGTGCTCCGAGACAAACTCGTCTTGCTGCGTTCCATTCGGTAGGTCCTGCATCGTGATCGTCGTGTACGCGACCGTGTGGCCGCCGCATGCCATGCGCTTGCCGAACGCATAGTCTCCGTCGGCGCACGGCGTCTCCCACCAGCCACCGAACTCGCCGTGGTCGGTCATCATCGGCGGCCCGTTGAGCGAGCGATGAAACTCGGTCTCGTTGTACTGGTTGCGCTGGCCCATCTGACACGTCACCGTGCCGCGCATCGTCAGGTTCAAACCGCACTGCTTCGCAAAGCTGACGACCCCGTGATTGGCACCCGACGCGACCACGACGACATCGATCCGCGACAAGATGTTGACGTCCCACTTGTGATCCGCCCACTCGACCCACAGTCGGCGGATCGCGTCGCGGACGGTCGTCGCGCCGAGTGAGAACCCGACGAGCGAGATCTGGCGATCGGGATGTGCGATCGCGACGCGCTTGATGAGTTCCTGCAGGATCGGAACGTTCCAGCCATGATCGGCGTTCTTCGGCGTGTTGCCGGTATCCTTGCCTTCAGGACTGTTGGGGTCGTCGATCTTGTCGGTTCGCATGTCGACCGCGATCGTGCGGAAGCCGTGCGCCGGCAGGATCTCGGCGAGCTGGTCGCGCGCGGTCGTATCGGCCGGAAACATCAACGACGCAGGATCCGGATGCACGAACTTCATCCACCCGGTCGGTGACTCCGAGTTGCCATGGACAAGGATCACGATCGGTTTGGTCGTGTCCTCGTTCGTGCCGGCGGGAAACGCGAACTCGCGCGCGGCGCATGGGTAACTGGGGATCGAAGCGGCCGGGTACGCGAGCCCGTCGGTCGTGCAGCCCGGATGCGTCATGCCGGTGGCGTCGGCGGCGAGCGTGCGATACCGGCCGCCCGGGTACATCGCGTCCCCGGGCTGCGGCATGCTCGCATCCCAGCGATTGCGCGACGCCGTCGCCATCGCATCGTGGTAGTCGAACCCCGCGGGCGCGAGCGGCGCTGCGGCCATCGCACTGCCGCAGGCGGTGTGATCGACGCCGGAGCCTTGGTCGTCGCCGCCCGGAGGTTTGCCGGTGCCGCCGAGCGTGCAGCCGGCGATGAGTAAACACGATGTGACGCGCATGTACGCGCGCGTTCAGCAAGCGGTGTGCCCGACTCAACCCCGGTGATCTCGAGACCGGCTCGATGGGCGGATCCAACGGCTGTTGGATCGGTCCAACAGGTCAGTTCACCGTCACGGTCAGCGCGTATGGACCGCTGAGCGACGGGTTCGGGTTATCGACGACGATGAAGTGCTGTCCTGCGGCCGGCGTCAGGTTGATTGGATTTCCGGACGCTGCGGCCACGGCGCCTTCACACGCGGGCGTGTTCGGCGCGACCGTACACGACGCGATCACGTACGCGTTCACCGGGTACGTCCCGCTGCTCGTGCTGATCGAGACGAGCAGGTGTTGTCCCGCGGTGATCGCGACGCGATAGATCGCATCGCGACCGTTCATGACAGCGCCGCTGCACAGCGACGACGACGTGTCGGGTTGGGGCGCTGTGGTCGAACCCATGAACGTGCCGCCCGTTCCCGTCACGATGCCCGGATCGGCACACGTGAACGCGGGGATCCGCGCATCGATCATCGCATCGTCCGCGTCGGGGACCGAAGCATCGATCGGAGCGACGCACTGCTTGGCGGCGTTACACACGAGCGCCGACGGGCACGCGCCGTCTTTGCACGTGTATCGACCGTCCGCATAGTTTGCGTCGAAGATGCAGCCGGTCGCGAGTAGCGCGACATACGCAGAGATCGGCGCGAGGAGATGGAAGGCCTTCGCAACTCGCACGGCTCGCAGCCGCGGGTGGACCGCCCGGCGAGCTGCGACTTGCCGCTCGTTGACAATCGCCCCGGGACCGACGTTTCGCGGCATATTACTAGCCGTTGTCATACCAGACCGCCGACTCGACTGCGCCTGCGCGGCTCGGCCGCTACGAGCTGATAGGTCAGCTGGCGACCGGCGGGATGGCGGAGATCCACCTCGCGCGCCTGGCGGGTGAAGCGGGCTTCGAGAAGATCGTGGTGCTGAAGCGCCTCCTGCCCGAGCTCGTGGCCTCGAAGGCGTTCGTCGAGATGTTCCTCGACGAGGGAAAGCTGGTGTCGCGGCTCGATCATCCCAACATCTGCGAAGTGTACGAGCTCGGCCGCGATGGCGCCGAGTACTTCCTCGTGATGCCGTTTCTCGACGGCGTTCCGGCCGCGGATCTGATCGCACGGCCGCGCGAATCGGATCGCATCGCGCAGATCCGCGTGGCCGCGGGTGTCATCGCGCAAGCATCTGCCGGACTTCATCACGCGCACGAGCAACGTGGCGCCGACGGTGCCCCGCTCGGCCTCGTCCATCGCGATGTCTCACCGTCGAACTTGTTCGTGACCGCGGCAGGTGTCGTGAAAGTCCTCGACTTCGGCGTTGCCAAGGTTCGCGGCGCGTCGGAGACAGAAGCGGGCACGATCAAGGGTAAGACCCAGTACATGGCACCCGAGCAACTGCTCGGCGAGCCCCTCGATCGCCGATGTGATGTGTTCGCGTTAGGCATCGTGCTCTACGAGCTCGCGACTCATCAACGCCTGTTCAAGCGCGCGAGCGACTACCTCTCGGCCCGAGCGATCCTCGAGGATCCGATTCCGCGCGCCGACGAAGCAGATCCGACGATCCCGCGTCAGCTCGCAGACGTCATCGTGCGAGCGCTCTCCCGTCGCCGCGACGATCGATTCTCCGATGCGCGCGCGCTCGCCAGCGCGATCGAGGCCGCGATGGTCACCTACGGCGGCGTCGCGACGGGTCCAACGATTGCCGCGGCGCTCTCCGAATCGCACGGCGACGAGCTCACCGCGAAGCGCACGCGGCAGTTGCACGTTCTCGATGAAGCTCGATCGCGCACCGGACGAGGTCGACCGGCCACGGCGCACGGCCGCGACCCCGCCTCGAACGTCGCGACCCTCCCGCGCTCGCGTGGCATTCGATCGCGCACGCGCTGGTTCGCCGTCGGCCTCGCAGGCGTGGTCGTCACCGTGACCGTCGTCGTCCTCGGACTCGTCGGTCACGACTCGAACGGACGCGGCTCGGACGGACGCAGCTCGGACAACCGCAGCTCGGATGGACGCATTTCGGACAATCGCCGATCGGACGGACGCATTTCGGACAATCGCGGCTCGGACGGACGCGTTTCGGACAATCGCGGCTCGGACGGACCCGGCTCGAACGGACCCGGCTCGAACGGACGCGGTTCGGACGGACGCAGCTCGGACGGAGGTGGCTCGGACGGACGCGGCTCGGACGGACGAATCTCGGGCGGACGGGGTTCGGATGCCGGTATCTCGGACGGACGCGGATCGGACACCCGCTCGGACGGACCGAGGTCGGTCAGTCATTCGGACGCAAGCCTGACGCACGGTTCCGCGCGCGGGACATTCAGCATCGACTCGAAGCCGTTTGCGGTGATCTTCGTCGACGACCAGGAGCTCGGGGTGACTCCGATCGTTCATCGCGCGCTCGGCGCGGGGCGCCACCGGGTCAAGGCCGTGTTGCAGGACGGCCGGCACAAGGAGCTGTCGATCACGGTTCCGGCCGGCAGAGCGGCAGCGGCGATCAACCTCACCTGGTGAACGGCTGACTTCGAGTAAGCTCGTCGCGTGCGCGCGCTGTCGTTTCTCGTGATCCTCGCGGTTGCGGCGTCCGCACACGCGGAAGACGAGCTCATCGAAGCGAAGCGGCTGCAAGGCGCGCTCGAATACGAACGAGCCCTCGTGATCGTCGAGCGCGCGATCGCACACGGAGGTGCGGATTCCGCGCGAACCGCCGAGCTTCACCTGCTCGCCGGGCAGCTCGCAGCCGGCCTCGATCGGGCCGCCGTCGCCGAGGAGCATTTTGCGAAAGCGCTGACACTGCGACCCGATGCCGTGCTGCCCGAAGGCACCTCTCCGAAGCTCACCGGACCGTTCGGAGCAGCACGTTCGCGGGTAACTGCACTCGCGGTCAGCGCGACGATCCACGCGGGCCTCGTTTCGGTCGATCCCACTTCCGATCCGCTCCACCTCGTCGCCGGCGTTCACGTTCACGTCGTCGATCCCACCGGTCATCATGCGGACGTCAGCGAGCCGCACGCGCTTCGCATCCAGTTGCAGCCCGGCGTCACCGCGCTCGAGATCGCTGCGCTCGATGCCAGCGGAAATCACCTCTGGGATTCCCGTGCACCCAATGACAGCGCGGCTCTGCCGCAGGTGCAGAACGTATTGCCGACGGTGCCGATTCGGACGACAGCGCTTCATGCGCGGTGGTCGACGTGGGCGGCCGTGAGCGGCGTCGCGCTCGTCGGAGGAGGCCTCTGCGCGTGGCGCTTCGGAATCGCCCAAGATCAATGGCGAGCCGACAAGGCCTCCGGGACGCATGACTACAGCGAGCTCGTCGCGATCGAAGATCGTGGTCACACCTGGGGTCTGTTCGCGAACATCGGGTTCGGAGTCGCCGCCGCATCGGGAGTCACCGCCGCGATCCTCTATCTCACTCATCGCGACGAGCCACCGATCACGGTTACCGCGACACCCGGATCGATCGGCGTCGCCGGCCGATTCTGATCGCGATCACGAACGCCATCACGATCGGCGCGAGTCCGCGCGCGTCTCGACCGGCGTTGAGGCTGCAGCCCGGCAAGTCGCTCGCTCCGCCCGGCTGCTCGCTACCTCCGCTCGATCCACTACCGTCGGCGACGGTCACGATCGACATCGCGGTCGCGGAATGGCCAGCCGCGTCGTGTGCAGTTGCGACGAGCGTGTGTGTGCCTTTGCCGGCCGCCCCTGCGTCCCACGCGAATTGATACGGCGCCGCCGCATCGGTGCCGGCGCTCGCGCCATCGATCGACAGATCGACGTCCGTCACCCCGACATCATCCCCAGCCGCCACGACGACCGTGAGCTGTCCACTGACCGTGTCACCGCTCGAAGGCGATACGATCGCGACGTAAGGATTGCCGTCGCTGCCACTGCCACTGCCGCTCCCACTTCCGCTTCCACTTCCTCCGCCCGCCGGCACGACCCCGAAGAATCTTCCGGCCCGAAGCGTCGAGCAGACATGGCGGTCATCGAAGTACGAGCCCGCGACTGCAGGGCATGCCGACGCGCCTTCCGCGCCGATCGAGACCGCGTGATTCATGCCCGTGATCGAATACGCCTCGACGACGATCGTCGAGCCCGATTTATATGCCGAGCGCGTCGCGGCCGAGCCGATCGACTCGGTTTCGTCGGCGGTCTGATCGGTCCCGTGCACGTTCGTCCACTGCTTGACGAGCTCGGTCTCGTTCGCAGGCGCGACCGTCGTGTCCGCCGTGCCTTCCCAGATCTGCATGCGCGGCCACGGGCCGGTGAAGCCCGAGTCTCCGCTGCGCGCGAGATCGCCCCATTGCGCCGCAGTCTTGGTAACGCCCGGGTTCTGGCAGCTGTACGCGCCGTTGACCGTCGTCGCGCAACGGTATGGAAGCCCGGACATCACCGCACCAGCCGCGAACTTGTCGGGCCACGTCGACATCATGACCACCGCCATCGCCGCACCCGCCGAGAACCCGACGACGTAGATCTTGTGCGGATCCACCGCGTGCGTCGAGATCTCCGTATCGATCATCGACATGATCGATTGGTTCTCGCCCATGCCGCGAACCAGATTCGCTGTGTCACCGTACTCGCCGGCCCAGTTGAAACACCGCACCGGGTTGTTCGCGGTCTGCTGCTCGGGATAGAGCACCGCGAATTGATACTGGTCCGCGAGCGCATTCCATCCTGTGTTCAGCATGGCCGACGCGCTCTGCGTGCAGCCGTGCAACACGACGACGAGCGGACGCCCCGCAGGCAGTCCCGTTGGAATGTACTCGTACATGCCGAGCGCGCCCGGATTCGACCCAAAGGTCGTGACCGCCGTCAGTCCCGCAAGTGCGGGCGAGCTAAACGCGAGGATGACAGCAAAGACGACGAGACGAAGACGCATACAAACCTCCGGGCCGGCCGTGGTGCACGCGACGTGCCGCGACGCGCACGACGTATACCGCCGTCGGCGCCGACGCCACGCACGATCGCGACCTGCCGCCACCCGCCGCTGTTGGGCGGATCCAACAGGCACGATTTCCTTCGTGGGTGCGCGCCATCGGTGTTAGATGTTTCGCGCGATGGCCGACGACCCCTGGAAGTCCCCGGCGGGGGACGCGCCCCGCACGAAGTTGCAACCACGGCCGATCCGGCTCGTGCACAAGCTTCGCGTTCGCGTCGACGCCGGCCCCGATGCGGGCCAGACCTGCGCCCCCGATGATGGCGCTCAACTCGCGATCGGCACGAGCCCCGATAACGCGCTCGTCCTCACGGATACCGCGGTCAGTCGTTATCACCTCGAGCTCCATCGCACGCCATCGGGCGTTCAGGTGATCGATCTCGGCAGTCGCAATGGCACGTGGGTCGGCGGCGTGCGCATCGAGCGCGCGATCGTTCCTGCCGGGACGCAGCTGCGCGTCGGCGACACGACGCTGACCCTCGACGACGCAGGCTTTTCCGTCGCGCCTCCGCCGCCGGAAGTACCGCGATCCGCCGACCTCATCGGCGACAGCGAAGCGATCCGCGAGGTCGCGCGTCTCATCCACAAGCTCGCGCGCGTCGATTCGTCCGTGCTGATCCAGGGCGAGACCGGCGTCGGCAAGGAAGTGATCGCGCTCGCGATCCATGAAGCGAGTCCGCGGCGCGAACACGAGCTCGTGATCGTCGATTGTGGATCGATGCCCGGACCCCTGATCGCCTCGATCTTGTTCGGCCACGAAAAGGGCGCGTTCACCGGCGCCGATCAGCGGCGGATCGGCGCGTTCGAACGCGCGAACGGCGGCACGGTGCTCCTGGACGAGATCGGCGAGCTCCCACTCGAAGTCCAGCCGACGTTGCTCGGCGTGCTCGAGCGCCGCGCCTTCACGCGCGTCGGCGGATCGCAGCAAGTCGGAGTCGACGTCCGCGTGCTCGCCGCGACCCATCGCGATCTTCGCGCCGAGGTCAACGCCGGACGCTTCCGCGCCGACCTCTACTATCGTCTCGCGGTCGCCAAGATCCTGGTGCCGCCATTGCGCGAGCGCCCCGAAGACATCGAGCCGCTCGTCGCGCACTTCGTGCAACGACACACCGGAGTCGCGGAGCTCGGACCGCTCGCGCCGGCGCTCGATCAGCTTCGCGCACACCCCTGGAGCGGCAACGTTCGCGAGCTGCGCAACGTCGTCGAGACGGCACTCGTCATGGGCGAGCTCGATCTCGGCGGCGAGCGTCAGCCACAACCTCTCGCACCACCCGCCGGTGCCGTCGCCCCCTATCGCGACGCACGCGCCTCCGCCGTCGCTCGGTTCGAAGCCGAGTATCTGCGAACCTTGATCGAGCGCGCCGGCGGTAACGCCTCTGAAGCCGCCCGCCTCGCACGCATGGATCGCCCGTACCTGCTGACGCTCCTCCGCAAGCACGGCCTGCGCAGCTAGCTCACACGTCGATCTCTAGCCGCGACCCGTCGGCTCGTTGCGGATCCGCGGCAGCAGCATCACGAAGTTGCACGGCTTGAAGCGGTGGTCGAGCTGCGGGATCAGGATCTTGTCGACGCCGAGCTTCACGCCTCCCGTCGAGCCGGGGAGCAAGAACACGTACGTCGCGCCGCACAGCGCCGCTTCCGCGCGACTCTGGATCGTCGACGTGCCGATCTCGTCGTACGACAGCCAGCGAAACAGCTCGCCGAAGCCTGGAATCGCTTTCGTGACGAGCGGCGCGAGCGCCTCCGGAGTTACGTCGCGTGGTGTCACGCCGGTGCCGCCCGTCGCGATCACGACGTCGACCCCCGGGTCCGCGATCCATTGCGCGAGCTGTGCGCGGATCTGGAGCTCCGAGTCCTTGACGATCACGCGCGCCGCGATCTTGTGACCGACCTCGATCATCCGATCGGCGATGTATTTCCCCGACGTATCGTTCTCGATCGTTCGCGTGTCCGAGACCGTGAGCACCGCGACGTTGACAGCAATAAACTCGCGCTCCATGAAGCGAGCATAGTCTCGCGCCTACCGGTCAGGTATAAGCCGGCCATGAACAACCAGCGTTCGCTCGGTCAGCTGCTCGGCACCGGCCTCATGTTCGGGCTGGCGTTCGGTGTGTTTACCGGCGTGACAAGGCACGACGTGACCGCGGGCCTGGTCACCGGCGTGATCGGCGGCGTGCTGTTCGCGATCGGGATCGCGATCGTTACGAAGCTCGCAGCGAAGCAGCTCCGCCCGATCGAGCTCGGTCCAGGCGAGACCGTGCTCCATGAAGGACCCGCGAATCACTGGAAGGGCATCGAAGCGGTCGGCGGTAGGTTGGTGCTCACGAACCACAAGCTCCGGTTCTCCTCGCACAAGATGAACGTCGCCAATCACGAGCAAGCGGTCGCGCTCGATCAGATCGCTTCCATCGAGCCAGGCCGAACCATGGGCGTCATCCCGAACGCGATCGTGGTCCATTTGCGCGATGGAAACACCGAACGGTTCGTGGTCGGCGGCCGTGCGAGCTGGGTGATCCGGATTCGTGAAGTCATTTAAAACGCTTGGGTTTCAGCAACTAACGCGTCGCGTTAGTAATTGTCATCGGAGTGAGTCGTCTTTGTAACGCGGTGCGTCTTAGACTGGAGCCCCAATGAAGGAGATACCAGCCATGGCCACCACGAAGACCGAGTCTCGTAATGATCGCGGCGTTCTGCCGGGCGTCGCTCACCTCGCACTCGACGTCGTCGATCGCGGTCAGAGCACAGCGATCGCCGTGCTCCAGGATGCGCGCACCGAGGTTCGCGCCGCTGTCGATAGCGGTATCGAGTTCGCGGAGAAGACCGCGACGTCCGCGTTCCGGTTCGCCCGCAAGCTCTCGCAGCGCGTCGACGAAGGCGTCGCCGACACCCTGACGAAGGTCGAGAACGTGCTCTCCGGCGCGGTCAAGTCGGCCCGCGAGACGACCCGTTCGGCGGCCGAGCTCGCGCATACCGCGGCTTCAGGCCTCGCCGGCCAGAACAACGCACAAGCGTAAGCATTTCGAGATCGGCCCGCACAAGCCGAGCCCGGTCGACCCCGGCCGAGGCTCGGCGCAACGTTCTCGCGATCAGCCGACGGCCGGCCCACTCCTCCGGCGGTTCAACTACTTCTTCGGCCAACCCATTGTCGCGGTCGCACGAAATCGTACAACGGGCGGCGATCACACGACGAAGTTGACGAGGCGGCCTTTGACGTAGATCTCGCGCTTGATCTGCTTGTCGACCAGATAGGCCGAGACTTTCTCGTCGGTCTTCGCGGCCGCGATGATCGTCGCTTCGTTCGCGTCTTGGGCGACCTCGATCTGACTGCGGAGCTTGCCGCTGACTTGCACCGCGATCACCATCGTATCGCGCGCGAGCTTCGCTTCGTCGTAGGACGGCCACGGCTGGAACGCGATCGTCGAGCGATGACCGAGCCGCTGCCACAACTCCTCCGCGACGTGCGGCGCGAACGGCGAGAGCAGCTTCACGAAGCTCTCGAACCAGTCGCGCGGGATGCTCGGCGCCTTTGTCGCTTCGTTGACGAAGATCATCATCTCGGAGATCGCCGTATTGAACCGCAGATCGGTGACCGAGTGCGTGACCTTCTTGATCGCGGCATGGAGAGCGCGCTCGAGGTCTTTGTTCGTGGCCGGTGCGTCTTCGCTGACTTTGGTCGCCAGCGTATCGGTCTCGGGATCGACGAGCAGGCGCCACACGCGATCGAGAAATCGCCGCGTTCCCGCGACGCCGGACGTCTCCCACTCGACGCCATCTTCGAGCGGTCCCATGAACAGCTCGTACATCCGCATCGCGTCGGCGCCGTACTCGGCGGCCATGTCGTCGGGGTTGACGACGTTGTAGCGGCTCTTCGACATCTTATCGAGCTTGGTCTCGACGAGCTCGTTCGTGTCCTTCAGGTACCACTTGCCGTCACGCTGCTCGACCTCATCCGCGTGGTGATACTTGCCGCGCGCGTCCTTGAACGACGTCTTGTGGATCATTCCCTGATGGAACAGCCGCGGGAACGGCTCCTTCGTCGAGACATATCCCGCGTCGTACAGGACCTTGTGCCAGAACCGCGCGTACAGCAGATGGAGCACCGCGTGCTCGTTGCCGCCGACATACAGATCGACCGGCATCCAGTACTTTTCTTCTTCTGGATCCCACGCGACATCGTCACGATCCGGCGACAGGAACCGCAGGTAGTACCAGCACGAGCCGGCCCACTGCGGCATCGTGCTCGTCTCGCGCTTCCCGATCTCGCCGGTCTGCGGATCTCGGTAGGTCATCCAGTCCTTCGCACGTGCGAGCGGAGGCTGCCCGTCCGGCGTCGGCTTGTACTCGTCGATCACCGGCAGCACGACCGGTAACTGATCCTTCGGCACTACTTTGACGCTGCCGTCCGCGAGCTCGTACAGCGGAAACGGCTCGCCCCAATAGCGCTGGCGAGCGAACAACCAGTCACGCAGTTTGTAGCGGATGCTCTTCGAACCGAGCTTGCGCTCCTCGAGCCACGCGATGACCTTGTCGATCGCCGCCGCGTTGTCGAGCCCGTTCAGAAACTCCGACTGCACGTGCTTGCCGTCGCCGGTATACGGCGCCGCCTGGACATCACCACCACCGGCGACGACCTCGACGATCGGCAGGTGAAACTTCTTCGCGAACGCGTGATCGCGCTCGTCGTGCGCCGGGCACGCGAACACCGCGCCGGTGCCGTAGGTCGCGAGCACGTAGTCGGCGACCCAGATCGGGATCCGCGCGCCGTTCACCGGGTTGATCGCGAACGCGCCCGTCGGAACGCCGGTCTTCGGTGCATCCGCTGCTTCGACCGTGCGCTCGCGATCGGTCTTCTTGCCGACCTCCACGCGATAGGCCTCGATCGTCGCGCGCTGTGCAGCCACGGCGATCTGATCGACGAGCGGATGGTCCGGCGCGAGGACGACGTACGTGCCGCCGAACAGCGTGTCGGGCCGCGTCGTGAAGACCGTGATCTGCTCGCTGCTATCGACGACCTTGAACGCCACGTTGGCGCCGACCGATCGTCCGATCCAGTCGCGCTGCTTGGTCATCGTGCCCGAGGGCCAGTCGAGGCCCTCGAGATCTTCGAGCAGCTTGTCGGCGTACTCGGTGATCTTGAGCTCCCACTGGCGCATCAGCCGTTTCTCGACGGGATCGCCGGTCTCGATGTACTTGCCGTCCGCGACCTCTTCGTTCGCGAGCACGGTGCCGAGCGCGGGACAGAAGTTGACCGGCCGCTCCGCGCGCCGAGCGAGACCGCGCTCGAACAGGATCTCGAAGATCCACTGCGTCCATTTGTAGTATTTCGGATCGCTCGTCGCGAGCTCGCGCGACCAGTCGTAGGAGAGGCCAAGCTTCTTGAGCTGGCCCTTGAACGTCTTGATGTTGCGCTCGGTGATCACGGTCGGATGCTCGCCGGTGCGCTCGGCACGGCGCTCCGCCGGGAGGCCGAAGCTGTCCCAGCCCATCACGCGAAGCACGTTGAAGCCCATCATTCGCTTCGCGCGTGCGACGACATCCGTCGCCGTGTAGCCCTTCGGATGGCCGACGTGCAGGCCGTCACCCGACGGGTACGGAAACATATCGAGCACGTAGTACTTCGGGCGCGTCCGATCCTTCGGCGTGGCGAACGTGTTCTCGCGGTCCCAGTACTGCTGCCACTTCGTATCGATCGTCGTGTGGTCGTAACCCGCCATCAGTGTGTGCCAAGTGCCTTTCGAATTCGGGCGCTGACTTCGTCGAGAGAGCCGACGCCGTTGACGCGCTTCAAGATGCCCTTCTTTTCGTAGAACGGAAGGATCGGTTCGGTCTCACCGTGATACTTGACGAGCCGCTCGGTGCAGGCCTCTTCGGTATCGTCCTTGCGCTGGACCACGGAGACTCCCGCGGGGGCCGGGTTGTTCTTGATGTGATAGATGTTGCCGGCGGCATCGCTGCGCCGGCCCGTGACGCGCTCCTTGATCAGGTCGTCGGCGACCTCGATCAGCACGATCGCATCGAGGTCGAAGCCGGCCTTCTTGAGCGCGGCATCGAGCGCCTCGGCCTGCGGGACCGTACGGGGGAACCCATCGAGCATGAAGCCGTTCGCGGCGTCGGGTTTCGTGATCCTGTCGAGGATCATGCCGATCACGACCGCATCGGGAACCAGCTTGCCCGCCTTCATGTAACGATCGGCTTCTTGTCCGAGCTCGGTACCTTCTTTGACCGCCGCCCGCAGCATGTCGCCGCTCGAGATGTGGGGGATGCGGAAGTTTTGGACGAGCCGGGCGGCCTGCGTACCTTTGCCGGCGCCCGGGGGCCCGACGAGGATCATGCGCATGAATGTCTCCTGGTTGACGGCATAGAAGCACGTGCGCCCAGGTTGAGCAATGAGCGCCCATCGTGCGTTATGGTCCTGACATGAAGCCGGTCCCACGATGGTTCATTGCCGTCTGCTGGGTCATGGCCGTGAACTTCTCGGTGTGGACCGGTTTGCAGGCAGGCGATCCGAATCCGGCGCGCTGGATCCTGATCTACGGAGCCGCGGCGATCGCGAGTGCGGTGCTCCCGGGGCGCATGTTCGGCGCTGCGCTTGCCGCCGCCGCCGGTGCGGTCTCGCTGGTGTGGGCTGCCTATCTCGTCCGTCAAGTCTGGGGCGTCGTCTCGATTTCTGATCTGGTCGGCAACACGAACGACAAGAATGTCGCCGTCCTGGTCGTTCGCCAGGGTGCGGGCCTCCTGATCGCGGGAATCTGGTTGCTGTTCGGTGCGACGTTCAGGTTTGTGCGGTCCTGAGCATCTCGATGTGCGGGATCCCGTCTTCGTCGTAGACATCCGAGGTCCGCACGAATCCGAGCTCGCCGTAGAACTTCTCTAGATACGCCTGCGCGCCGATCCGGATCGGCAGGTTGCCGACGGCCGTGATGCCACGCCGCATCAGCTCGCGGCCGAGACCCGTGCCGCGCGCCTCCGGCGCGATCACGACGCGACCGAGGCTGATCTCGGGAAACTTCACGCCCGCCTCGACGATCCTGAGATACGCGAGGATCGATCCCCGCTCGCGCGCGGCCCACAGGTGACGCGACAGCCGATCGGCTCCGTCCGCATCGAGGTAGACGCAGTCTTGCTCGACCACGAACACCCGCTCGCGGAGCTCGACGATCGAATAGAGCTCGGCCGCTGTGAGCTCGGCAAACGCGCGCTCGTGCCAGACCAACTCCACGACAGACAGTGTACTTTACGAACGTGCAGCGGGTCTGCGTGTACCTATCGTCTTCGGACGGACTACCGGCACACGCCGCCGCAATCCGTGCGCTGGCGGGCGAGATGGCGAGACGCCGGATCACACTCGTCTACGGGGGCGCACATCGTGGCCTCATGGGTGTGCTCGCCGACGAGATGCTTGCGCGCGGAGGCCGGGTGATCGGGGTGATTCCTCGCGCGCTGGTCGATCTCGAGGTGGCGCACCGCGGGTTGACCGAGCTGCACGTCGTCGACACGATGCACGAGCGCAAGGCGCTGATGTTCACGCTGGCCGAGGCATTCATCGTCGGGCCCGGCGGGATGGGCACGCTCGAAGAGGCGTTCGAGACGCTCACCGGCATGCAGCTCGGCTATCACGCGAAGCCGATCGTGTTCCTCGAGGTCGATGGCTTCTGGGCGCCGCTCGTCGCGTTCCTCGATCACTCGGTCCGCGCCGAGGTCCTCCGCCCGGAGGTCCGTTCGCTGTTTCGTACGGCCTCGTCGGCGAGCGAGGCGCTCGACGCATTGCTCGCGTGGTAATCTCCGGATATGGCTTCACGCGCCATCGGCGCGCTGCTCGCGCTCGTGGCAGCGATGCTGTTCCTGGTATCGCTCCTGTCGCCCGTGGTCACCACGAGCGTACCGGCGTGGTTTGATGGTCACCCGATCGTCGACGGCAAAGAGCGCGTCATCCAGGACGTCCACGTCGGACCGTTCGGCGCCGCAGGCTGTAACGAGCACGGCTGCTCGACGATCGACGGCGTCAGCACACCATTTCGGATCATCGGGTTTGCCGAGGGTGCGGTCGTCGGTCTCGGCGCCTTGTTCGCGCTGCTTCTCGCCCTCGCGGCATGGCGGCTGAGCGATCGCCGGAAGACCGTCGCGGTCGGCGCGCTCGTCGTCGCGATCTGCTGCGCGGGTGGCGCTGTCGCCTTGATCGTGCAAGGCCCGGAGATCAAGGCGTCGCAGCACGTCGAGATTCCGATCGGGGTCGGGTTCTTCCTGTTCGGCGGTGCCGTGATCGCGATCGGTGTCGCCTCGGCCGTGACGTTGGCCGCGCGGCCGCAGCCACTGCGCTTGCGGACCAGCGCGAAGCTCCCGCCATATACCGCTCCGGCGCCGGATGTTCGTCAGATCGTGCGCGACCAACACGACTCGCTGCGACCGGCCGCACGCGGCCCCGAGCCTCGGCTCGGTGCTCACAACCCCAGCGAGTCGCCCGTCTCGCAGCCGCTGTTCGAAGCGGCACCTCAACTGCGCCCGCTCTATGAAGCGCAAGGCACCGGCACGCCCCCGGTGCCGCACGTCATGCTTCCTACGCGAGCTCCGACGCCGATTCCGCGCGCCTCGGTCGGTCAGATCGCCGGCCTTCCGACGCCGCTTCCGTATGCGAAGACCGACCTCGCGGATCCGGTCACACCAAAGTCGCCCGCCCTGCCATTTGCGAAGACCGATCTCGCGGATTCGCGAGCCGCAAGATCACCGACGCTTCCACCAGCGCCCGTGCGGGCCACCACGCCAAGCTCGGCTCCGCGAGCTGGGTCAAGCGCGCCTCGCTCGAACCCGCCGACCACGCCACCCGATTCGTTCCGCGAGAAGTCTCCTGCGATTCCTCGGTCGAACCCGCCGACTACACCGCCGGATTCGTTCCGCGAGAAATCTCCCTCGATTCCTCCGTCGAATCCGCCGATGACTTCGCCTGCGGATAGCTTCCGTTCGAAATCTCCGGCGAATCCGCCGGCGACGCCACCCGATTCATTCCGCTCGAAGGCTCCTTCGATGCCTGCGTCGAGCTCGCCGATTCGATCAGTACCGCCGACGAATCCACCGCACCGAACGCCGGCGCCATCGACACCTCCGAGCAATCCCGCGGTCGATGTCGCGAAGCTCTCGGCCGAGCCGCTGCGCAAGAAAGCGACGGTGCCGCCGCCCGAGAGATCGTCGCGTCCCAAAGGCGAGACCAACTCGCCGGCCATTCCGTCAAAGCGCCCGACGATCTCGACCTCGGTTCCGCCGCCGCCTGACCTGCATCCAAGTCCGCTAGATCGACCGGATACCGAGACCGGAGGCGCTGAACAAGCGCCGCTCAAGGGGCCGGTCACCGCGGTCGAGATCGACGCCGCCGGCAAGGCCGCGGCGAAAGCCGCAGAAGCCAAACGCCGGGACGTGCAAGCAGCGCGCGTCGCGGCCGAAGAAGAAGCCCGGCGTCGCAGCGCGGATGCGGCGCGGATCGCCGAGGCCCGCCGCCGCGAAGCCGAGGAGCGCGTCGCGCAGGATGAAGCCGCCGCGAAGAAACGTGCCGCACGCCTGCTCACCGGCGACGGCAATGACACCGACACGAACGCCGAAATCGGCGAGCACAAGGCCGCGATCCAGCTCACGACCGCCGAGCGGCCCGCGGTCAACGAGGACGAGCTGGACGCGGCGAACGACCGCGTCCAACTCGCGATGCGACGCGCGCCTTCTGCAACTCCCGTCGAGCCGATGCCGGTCGGCGGCGTACGTCCGATCACCGACGGTCCGGTGATCGAGCAGCCACCGCCCGTCGCGCCGCGCGTGAGGCCTCCCGTCTCGACCGCACCGAGCTCGCTCCCGCCACCCAAGGATCAGCCCGCCGCCTCGTCGGGCCCGACGCCCGCATGCCCGCAGTGCGAAGCGCCGATGGCCTGGGTCGAGGAGCACCTGCGCTTCTACTGCAAGCACTGCCGGATGTACTTCTAGCGCCTTGCAACTCGCGCAACGGAGCCGGACCCACTGCCAAGGCGCCGCGATGCCAAGGTCTGAAAGAGCATCGATCCGAGGGAGCCGCGCGTGGCGCAGCGGTCGGACGAGCCCTGATCAAACTTCCTCGGTTTGATCACGGCGCCTTGGCGGTTCACTCGGGTGAGCCGCACCGTGTGACGCGCATCTGCGCGATCTTCTTGACCGCGTCGGGGACGGTTGCAACTTACGCAACCCGCGCGTCCCCGGTAGGATGCGCGCGACATGGCGACGCTGCTCCTGATTCGGCACGGCCAGGCCTCGTACGGCCAGACCGATTACGATCGGTTGTCGTCGCGCGGTCAGGACCAGGCGCGCGCACTCGGCAAGCACCTGGCGGCCGCGAAGCTCGACACGTTGTTCGTCGGTCCGCTCAAGCGGCAACAGCAGACGGTCGCGTTCGCTGCCGAGATCGCGGGCGCGGCGTTGCCTCCGGCGACCACGCTTCCGGAATTTGCCGAGTATCCCGCATTCGATCTGTTGCAGCACTTCATGCCGAAGCTGGTCGCCGAAGATCCGAAATTCGCGGCGCTGACGAGCACACCTACGCGCGAGCTGGCCGACGCGGCGTTTCACACGATCCTCGGCCGCTGGATGCGCGACGAGTGGCAGGTCGATGGCGTCGAGCGCGTCAGCGCCTTTCGCGATCGCGTCCGCGCGGGACTCGATCACGTGTTGCGTGCGGCGAAATCAGGTGCGCGAGTCGCCGTCGTCACCTCGGCGGGACCGATCGGGGTCGCGGTCGGCCTGACCTTTGGCTGCGCCGAGGAACGCATGGTCCGCACGAGTCTCGTGATTCGCAACGCGTCTATTACCGAGCTCAAGTTCCGCACCGAAGCATTCGCTTGGCATCCCGACCGGATCTCCCTCCTCACGTTCAACCAAACGCACCACCTCCCACCCGAGCTGCACACGGAGTACTGATATGGACTTCGACCCACCCGCTTCCGTGCGTCCGCTCCTCGATCGAATCGAGAAATTCGTCGCCGAGCACGTCATGCCCGCCGAGCGCGAAGTGCTCGAGACCGGTTTCAACGCGTCGGCCAAGCTGCTCGCGGACCTCCGCGCGCGCTGCAAGGCCGAAGGCATGTGGGGCCCGAACCTGCCCAAAGATCTCGGCGGCCTCGGCCTGACGCTCGTCGAGCATGGCCTCGTCTCCGAGCGCCTCGGCCGATCTCCGATCGGTCACTACGTGTTCGGGTGCCAGGCACCGGACGCCGGCAACGCCGAGATCCTCCACAAGTACGGCAGCGCCGAGCAGAAGCAACAATGGCTCGAGCCCCTCGCGCGCGGCGACATTCGCTCGTGCTTCTCGATGACCGAACCGGAGAATCCCGGTTCGAACCCGACGCTCCTGTCGTGCACGGCTCGGCGCGAAGGCGAGCACTACGTCATCGACGGCCACAAGTGGTTCACGAGCTCCGCCGATGGCGCCGCGTTCGCGATCGTCATGGCGGTCACCAATCCCGACGCTTCGCCGCATGCGCGCGCCTCGATGATCATCGTGCCGACGGACGCCCCCGGCTTCGAGCGCGTCCGCAACATCAAGATCATGGGCGACGCCGGCGAAGGCTGGGCGAGCCACGCCGAGATCTGGTACCGCAACGTGCGCGTGCCGGTCGCGAATCGGCTCGGACCCGAAGGCGCTGGCTTCTTGATCGCGCAGGAACGCCTCGGCCCGGGGCGGATCCACCACTGCATGCGCTGGATCGGCATCTGCGAGCGCGTGTTCGACACGATGTGCACGCACATCACGCGCCGCAAGATCGACGACGACAAGACGCTCGCCTCTCGCCAGATCGCGCAAGCCTACGTCGCCGAGGCGCGCGCCGAAATCGAGGCTTCGCGCCTGATGGTGCTGCACGCGGCATGGACGATCGAGCACAAAGGTTTCTCCGCGGCTCGCGATCAAGTCTCGCTGATCAAGTTCTACGTCGCCGACGTGATGCTGCGCCTCGTCGATCGCGCGATCCAGCTCCACGGCGCACTCGGCATCACGAGCGACACCGTGCTCGCCCACTACTACGTCCACGAGCGTGGCGCGCGGATCTACGACGGTCCCGACGAGGTCCACAAGATGGTCGTCGCGAAGCGGATCCTCAAGCGGTACGAGCCATGAGCGAGCTCCGCGAAGATCAGGCCAAGCCGGTTCGCGCGGGTGAAGAGCTCGATCTCGGCAAGCTCTCGGCGTACGTCGACCGCGAGCTCGGTGCGCACGGCGCGCTCTCCGTCGAGCAATTTCCGGGCGGCCACTCGAACCTGACCTATCTCGTGCGCCACGGCGATCGCGAGTACGTCCTGCGCCGGCCGCCGTTCGGCAGCAAGGTCAAGTCCGCCCACGACATGGGGCGCGAGGTCGCGGTGCTCTCGAAGCTCGCGCCGGTCTACGACCGCGCACCGAAAGTGATCGCGTTCGAAGGCACCGGCGACGTGCTCGACGCGCCGTTCTATCTGATGGAGCGCCGGCGCGGCGTGATCCTTCGCAAGGACCTACCGAACCTCGATGCGACGACGATTCGCCGCGTCTGCGATCTGCTCGTCGACGCGCTCGTCGATCTGCACGCGGTCGACTATCACGCCGCCGGCCTCGGCGATTTCGGCAAGCCGATCGGCTACATCGAGCGGCAAGTCCGCGGCTGGATCGAGCGCTATGCCGGCTCGCAGACTGAGGAGGTCCCGGCGATGACCGAGGTCGGCCCGTGGCTCGAAGCGCACCGGCCCGCCGATAGCTCCCCCGCCCTCATTCACAACGACTTCAAGTTCGACAACGTGATCTTCGATCCAACCCTCGAGCGGATCACCGGCGTGCTCGACTGGGAGATGTCGACGATCGGCGATCCCCTGATGGATCTCGGAACGTCGCTCTCGTACTGGATGCAGGCCTCCGACGCCGCCCTCTTCCAGCAACCGCTGTTCGGCGTCACGACGAAGCCGGGCATGATCACGCGCACCGACTTCGCCCGCCGCTACTTCGAACGCTCCGGCCGATCGTCGCCCGATCTCGTCTTCTACTACGCGTTCGGTCTCTACAAGACCGCGGTGATCCTCCAGCAGATCTACTATCGGTTCGCCAAAGGACTGACCACCGATCCAAGGTTCGCGCCGCTGAACCTCGTCGTGCGCGCACTCGCGGATCAAGCGAAGACCGCGATCGATCGCGGCTCGATCTAGCTCGTCACGACCGTCAGGGTTTCTTGTGGTGCGTCCGCACGAACACTGCTCGACCGTCTGGGCCTCGCGCATCGACCGCCTGTGTTCGCACCCCGTGGACCCCCGAGCTGTTCGACGGCAACCTCAGCCCGGCCTTCGAGTTAGATCCACCTGCATCCGATCCGTGATCGTTGCATCGCGGTGGCGAAGATCCACCTGTTGTTCGCCCACCGATGATCTCCGCGTTGTCTCGCTTACCCGACTAACCGCTCGCCAGGCCATCGACTCCGCGTCCGCAACCCTTTCCCGGCCGGGCCAATCCGAAGCACGCCTTGAATCTCCTCGACGATGACTGGACCACGCCAGGCATAAGGGTGTCGGCTCCGAACAAGAACCTAGACACCGGATCGGACACGGACACGAACCTGATCATCCTTTCGTTCGACGACAGCGATGAATGGAGGTGTCACATCGATCGACGACGCCTCAAGCGCTGACAGCACATCCAAGACGAACTCAGGTGAGATGCCTGAGGAACAAGATGCCGGTGTATGGTTCGCCGGCTTGAACGGCGAGCTTTCCGAAATCGGAATCGTGCGTTACGACGACTCGCCCGGCCGCGCGCGCGTGTCGAAGGATCACGACATCGTCGCTTCCACGCAGACCTTCGTCCTCCACGGTGCTTACGTCCTTGCCGCGTTTCCGCAGGCCGGCAACGACGTCTGGATGGATGTTCTCGTCCGTTAGAAGACGTAGGTCCAACGGCTTCATGCGGGGATCTTTAGATCCCAGACAACCTCATTCTTCAGCGAGCGCGCCGCATACTGAAGTGCCGCCGCGAGTCCGTCCGCCGTGATGTGCGGATGCGCGCGAAGGACGTCCTCGCGACTGGCGCCACTCGCGAGCAACTCCATGATGTGTTCGACGCTGATCCGCGTTCCACGAATACACGGTTTTCCACCAAGCACGCCAGGACTCGAGACGATCCAATCTCCCATGACGTTCAGAGTTTAGCACTTAGGCCGGTGGGCACACGCGGTCAGTTTGCCGACAGGCCGCGCCACCGGCCCACGCTGCGACCGGCCCACGCCGCCGGTGACCTCGCCGGGCGGCAGCGCTTCGAGGCGTGCCGAGACACACTCGTTCGCTCGATCTCATACCCGCGGGCGCGATAGTACCGCCACAGGATTCCAGCGAGCGAGAGTGCCGCGACGCCCACCGTGTCGACAGCGCACGCAAGGAGCTTCGGACCGTGTCCTCGTCCGCAGACTCGTGCGAGGCGCGCGGCATGCTGACTGCACGATAGTGCCGATCGTGCGAATGGGATTCGTCGCGATCTCGATCGGCTTGCTGCTCGAAGCCCGGCGAACTCGATCCTCAAGCGCAAACGCAAGCCCAAGCTCGAACCAGGCGATCCGGAGTGCAGCGGCCACGCTCGAAGTCAAAGCCAGCCCTTCGCTTGAGCGTCGACATGACGGGGAGATCAGATCAGTTCGGTGTTGCAAGCGGGACGTTCGCGAACTTCTTGAGCCAGTAGGTGCCTTGCGGAAACCCGGCGGCGTGGCCGGCCAGCCAGCCGTCCCGGGCACCTCGATACGCATCGAGGAACGCGCGATAGCGCAATAGGGTGGCGATGCGCGAGATCGGGTTTGCCGCCGCGAAGCGCGGCCGGAGATTGCGCCGAGGTTCGACGCTCGTCGGGGAATCCTGCCAGGACTGTTTGCACACGCTCTTGACTCCGAGCACGCGCGCGCCGGAGATGCGGCGCGACGCAAGCACGCTCTCCTCGACGGCCTCCACGCCTTCACGAATCTCGCGGATGACCTCGTCCACGGGGCCGAGCTCTGGAGCCAGGTCCACACCGAGGTTGGGAGGAGTCGTGAGGCAACGTGTGATCGCAGATGCGAGACCCCGAAGTCACTGCGATGCCAGCCCGATCCCTCCGTGGCACCGTCCGGTGTCCGCCGCGATGCGGACGCTTCGTCCGGCGAGCGGACGCTTCGAGCTCGCGACGCTCGTGATCGTGCACCCTTGGCGCTGGCAAGCCGCGTGCATTTCCCGGGCGCGCCGCGTCGCTCCCTCGTCCTGTCTATCCGGGCTCCACCTCCATGGTGACGCGACGCTGCACGCAGCGACAGTTTCTGTTGCGGCCCGATCCGGAGACCCAACAACGCGTTCGTGTACTGCCTGGCCGTCGCCGCGCAACGCTGCGCGGTCGACGTCCTCGCCTTCATCTCGATATCCAATCACCTGCACAACGCGATCTACGATCGATGCGGCACGGCACCGGCGTTCTACGAGCACTTTCACAAGCTCCTGGCCAAGTGCATGAACGCGCTGCGCGGGCGCTGGGAGAACTTCTTCTCGAGCGAACAGGTGTGCGTGGTCCGGCTCGAGACCCCCGAGGACCTCATCGACAAGCTGGTCTACATCGCGACCAACCCGGTCAAAGATGGGCTAGCGCGCGCGTCGAAGACTGGCCCGGCGCGAGCGGATACCGCGCGCTGATGAGCGGACAGCCGCTCACCGCGACCCGACCCAAGCACTTCTTTGCCGTCGACGGCACGATGCCCGAGGAGGTCACGCTCCACCTCACGATTCCGCCCGAGCTCGGCGACCGCGAGCAGATCCTCGCGGACGTCCGCGCGCGTGTCGCTGCGGTCGAGAACGAACAGGCGCGCAAGCGGCAACAGACCGGCCGGTACGTGATGGGCCGCTATGCGGTATTGCGCCAGTCCTGGCGCGATTCGCCGACCAGTCGCGAGCCCCGCCGCAACCTGCGGCCCACGATCGCCGCGCGCAACCTGTGGGCCCGCCTCGAAGCGATTCAGCGCAAGCGCGAGTTCACCGCGGCCTATCGTGAGGGTGTAGTTCTCATCCTGCGCTCTTCGCGCGGCGTGGTCTCTTCTCCTTCGCGGGCTTGGGCGGCATGAACGGGATGATGTTCGCGAGCACGTGAACTTCGACCTGATTCTTCGCGACGAGCAGTGCCCACGCTTCGTCGAATCGCTCGCTCTGATCCCAGCCACGTGCGGTGAGGATCGCTTGTGCGCCGCGTCCCCAGCGCATGCCGCTGAGTTTGAGGCGCTGCGCTAGAGCGTCTTGCACGCCGCTTCAACAACACCGGAACCGATCGGAAGCCCACGCTCGACGAGATCCGCATAGTTCATTCGTCGACGGTGTCTTCGAAAGTAGGCGGCGCATTGGTGCAACGTCTTGCGCTGAGGGAATCGCTTGCGGAGGTGATCGAGGGCCCGAATGACCCGACCGACACCGTCGTGTTCATCGCGAAGCGTGTCGCGGAGTTCCTCGAAGCGATGTCGGGTCTCGCGCGTGGAGTCGCCGTACGCGGCGGCGCACGCAGCGTGCAGATGTTCACTCGCGTGGAAAAAGTCGAGCGCCTCGTCGCCGGCGGGCAGTTCGTCGGACAGGAAGGTCCAGTTGTCGTCGACGCCGTCTGCGACCTTGACGATCTTCAGGTCGGGATTCGTGCGCAGCACGGCGCACAGCTCTGCGGCGAGCGACGCCTTCAACGTTCGCTTGTTCTTCTCGGGGGTGCGCGCCATCCGGATCGCGCCGAGCAGATCGCCTTGCTTGTCGCAGAACGAGATCGTGGCACAACCGAAGCCGAGCTCGCCCGCCTCAACGCTCACCGACAATCGACCGCGCGGTTTGCGCCCTACGACTGAGCCTGACACTCGTTCGGTGCACGGATTTCGCAAGACGAATAGGTTCTCTCGACGACCGGTCGCTTGAGTGAGTGCGTTCGTTTCTAGTGCCTGGAGGTCCACGTCACGCGCGCTTTTACAGAGGTTTTGTATTTGGGCTCAACTGAAGGTACTCGGGAAGCGGATCTCCGCCGAGATCGTAGACGACCGCCTCGCCAACTGCCGGCATGATGATGCGGAGGGAGTGAAATCCAAAACAACTCACAAAGCAGTCGCCCCAACCGAATTTGAAGTCGACCTGCGCAGTGGCCTGATCATCACCGGTTGCGTTCGAAGATTCAGGCCAACTCCAATACCCATCATCTTTCGGACGAGGTCCGACGTACACGGTCCATGATAATAGGGCACTAAGTCGATTCGCAAATACTTCTTCATTGAAGACTGCGTCTGTCAACAGAAGGAAATAGAAAGAGCCATCCCCGTTATCGTGCCAGAACTTGTCGATGCGACTCGGATGTAGCTCGGCAATGAGCTGGTCGAACTCCTGATCCCCCGTTATCAGTTGGCCGGCTGTCCACGCCGCAATCACTTGCGGGTTCTTTGTATAGATCGTCGTCCCGCCACGATACTTCTGAGGAAACCGACCAACAAGGATCGGTTCTGCGATATCTGCCTTTTGCCATCGATGGAAATAGCGATCGACCTCTGCCTGTGATGGCGTCAGCGTCGAAATATCTCGAGTCACGAAGACCTGCGCCGGGCCGCACGCCGGTAAATCCGCCGGTAAGACCGAGCCCTGGTCGTGAGGACAAGACTCATAGTTATCGCCACAGCCGGCGACGATCAGCAAGAGACCAAACGCTAGTGAAGACTCCACGCCACTCCCACTCGTTCTGTTGTTGTAGAACCGCAGGACGCGAGCGCGGCACCGTTCTTGATACGTATCTCAATCGAGCACACGCGATCTGCAGTCCTTATTCCACAGGCGGGTCGTTCGAGCATTTCGAGCTCACTCGTTACAGTGTCAGACAGCGTCGTCTGCGCGCAGGTTGCGTGGCTCCCGCAATTCAGCGCGAGATCGAGATCGTTGTTGAGCGTGGCCCCTCCAGCCTCGGTAGTCATGCACGACTGCCATGCAAGCGCGACACGAGCAGTCACGGTATAAGGTATAGAGATAGAAGTAACGACGTATGTGCGGCAATTGGTACCACAGGACACGAAATTGCTATCCGCCAGGTCCGTCCAGTAATACCTGTTGTTATTCAACGTATCGCTGACGTATGCATAGTTGATCTGCCCTGCACCGTCCTCTGCGTCGCTCGGCTGCGAGGACCATTTGTTCCCCTTGCCGATTGCGCCGTCAGCGTTGGCGTCGCGTGTTCCAGCCAGCAAAACCGCCTTGTTAACCATTGGGAAGGCGAGGGCACTAAACCAGCCCTCGAACTGTTGTGCCTGAATCGCGACCGCGAGAATTGCGGGTGCCGCAAAACTCGAACCTGAAATTGGAGTGATCGTACTGACACCCCACCGCATCTGGTTTGTGGGCCCGACCAGTTCAATCACCGGCATATGTATACCGCTCTGTTGACCGCTATGATTTCCTGGGCCCAAGAGATGGGGGCGCTCCAAGCTCGTGTCAAACAATGGGTTTAGATAGTTACTGCCAACACTAATCGTTGGTGCGGAGCGCCTGTGGGTGGTTTGATCGCTGTAGGTCAAGTAATCATACCACCCTACGGTTAGACCGTTCTTTAGATTGGCATTCTGAACTACTGCCGTGTTAGTGTCTCCGCCCGCTGCAGTGGCAAAGGTTCCGTAGGCGCGACCGGCCCAATTGATTAAATCGGGTGCAAGGCTGGCACTTCGATTAATGTAGGGAGTCGCCAGACCCGTTCCTGGCGGCGGAGCTATTAGTAATCAAACCCCGCTTGACTGTCATCGTTTCCGACGCGGAAGTCGACGTGCCAGGCACCGGTCGAAGAGAACCACGATAAGCACTGATTCGCGTGACAGGTCATCCCGCCGGCACAATCGGGGTCAGTCGTGCAATAACCACCGGTCGGCACATTCGGGACACCATCCTCGGACCCGCTTGGGGTGGTCGTGTTGTAACCATAGTTCCCGTACATCCCGACAGAAGCAGCGACCCAAGTGAGGTGGTCCTGCACGCAGATCATGCCGCCAGTTGGGCACTGAGCCCCTGCGTCCGCGACAACACAATGTCGTTCGACATCTGTCTGTCCGTCGGATGTGCAGTTGGCGTCGACCGTGCAGACCTTCGGGCATTCAAGGTAGCCGGTGACGGAGTTGCTCGTCGAGATGCGCGTATTCTGACGCGCCAATCCAGAGGCGTTCCCCGCTCCTGCGATGCCCTGGCCATCGCGCTCCCATAGTCCAACGTCGACGCTGCCGCCATCACATGGCCCCCCACAGTTGCCACCGCTCAACCCACCGCTCAGAAGCGATCCGTTCATTGATGTATGGCCGGCGTGATCGCTCAGGAGATGTGGGGAATCAGTCGGCACAGGATCAATGCGGACAATGTCAGATCCATTGAGTTCTTGAGACTGCAATAGAAAGACGGGAACAGAGGCTCTGACGCTGGGCAGGCCTCTCGGGTTTTGGATAATTTGGGCGCCATGACTTGCCAGCACATTAAGTAGATGAGTCTTCGCGGCGGAAATTCTGGGCTGTTGAGCGATCGATTGAGCATTGAACCATTGCTCGAACTCGGTAATCGGGACGTACTTGTCCGTCCCGTCGTAGGGCAACTGCGGCTCAGGAACATCGGCGACCACCATGATGTCGACGGTGATCATGTCGTTCGAGCTCGAGGTTAGTTGGGCCTGCGCGAAGAGCTCTGGGGCCATCTTCCCGTAGCGGTCGTTTCGTGCGATTCGTTCTCGATCCCAAAAAGTCTTGGTGTCCTCGATCCGTCCGGTTTCGTCGATCACGTAGGCCCGAGCGTTGTCGCTCGTTTCGGCAACGATCTGGACGACTGACTGTTCCAGGCCAACCGCATCCATTGCGGTGGCCGAACTAACGGTC
>JAQBQF010000356.1 GCA_028287115.1 Myxococcales bacterium | reverse complement strand
TTGTCATCTTCGCGTCGGGTCGACCGACGCGAACGTTGGAGATCACCTTCGTCTCGTTATTTCTTCTCATCATCGTGACCTCCGACGCCAAACATCGGCGCGTGACGTTGTTCTACGACCCGGCCTTTGCCGAGATACATGTGGACGCCGCAAGGCAGACACGGATCGAAGCTGCGGACCGTGCGCATGATGTCGATGCCCTTGAAGTTCTCGGCGGTGTTCTCTTCGAACAGTGGCATGCCTTGGCAGGCGTCCTCGTACGGACCGGGCGTGCCGTAGATATCGCGCGGGCTCGCGTTCCACGGTGTCGGCGGGTACGGGTGATAGTTCGCGATCTTGCCGTCGCGAATCACGAGGTGATGAGACAGCACGCCGCGCACGGCCTCGTGGAAGCCGCAGCCGATCGCGTCGTCGGGGACCTCGAACTCCTGGAACACCTTGACGTCGCCACCGTGCACGCGCTCGAGCGCCTTGTCGACGAAGTACAGCGCCATCGCCGCCGAATAGGCGATGAAGTACGCGCGAGCCCGGTCGCGCTCGAGCGTGTTGGCGTGCGCCGGAATCTTCCACTCGAGATCGACCTCACCCGAGGACTTCGTCTTCGGCAGGTGGATGACCACGCTCTTGCCCGTCGCGCGGACGAACGGCGTGTTGACCAGGTTCGCGAGCGCGGTCGCCCACAGCCGCGCGAGCGGTCCGCCGCCGGTGTCGAGTGCGAGGTGATCGTTCGTACGTTTGTCGAACCAGCGCGGGCTCATCACCCAGCTATATTTGCCGCCCTCGAGGTCGCGCTTCTGCGGCTTGGGGATCGTCGTCTGGTTCCACGGGTGCCGCTTGTCGATCGGATTGCCGAGCGGGTCCTTCTTGACGAACAGCTCCTCGTTTTGCCAGTCCTCGTAGTACGAGTGGCCGAGGAGGATCCGCATGCCGACGTTAATGTCGACGAGGCTCGTCGTGACGAGCTTGCCGTCGACGACGATCCCGGGCGTCACGTACATCCCGCGACCCCAGTCGGCCATCGTCTCGTAGCGATAGTCGACGACATCGGGATTCTGGAACGAGCCCCAACAGCCGAGCAGGACGCGGCGATCGCCGACCTTCTCGTAGCCGGGCATCGCGTCGTAGAAGAAGTCGAAGATGTCGTCGTTGATCGGTACCAGCTTCTTCACGAAGTCGATGAAATGGATCAGCTTCGCGAGGTAGTCGGTGAAGATCTGCGGAGTCGCGACCGTGCCGGTACCACCGGGATAGAGCGTCGACGGGTGAACGTGACGCCCTTCCATCAGACAGAACATCTCGCGGGTCAGTCGACTCATCACGAGCGCTTCACGATAGAAGTCGCCGGTGAATGGATTGAACGCGCGCATGATGTCCGCGATCGTGCGCTTGCCGTGAATCGCCGCGTTCGGCGCCGGCGTCCGCTCGGCCTTGTCGAGCAGGCTCGGGTTCGTCTCCTTGACCATCTGCTCGCAGAAGTCGACGAACACGAGGTTGTCCTGGAAGATCGAGTGATCGAACATGTACTCGGCGGCCTCGCCGAGGTTGTAGATCCACTCCGCGAGCGGCGGCATCTTGATGCCGTACGCCATGTTCTGCGCGTAGACCGAGCAGGTCGCGTGGTTGTCACCGCAGATGCCGCAGATCCGGCTCGTGATGAAGTGCGAATCGCGCGGATCCTTGCCGCGCATGAACACGCTGTAACCGCGGAACAGCGATGACGTGCTCTTGCACTCGACGACCTCGCGATTCTCGAAATCGATCTTCGTGTAGATGCCGAGGTTGCCGATGATCCGCGTGACCGGGTCCCAGTTCATCTGCACGAGCTTGCGCTCGGCCTTGGTGCCCGGGGCTCTTGTCGCTGTTGTCATCGTGATTGCTCCTTGCGGTGCGCGGGTTGGTTCGAGCCCGCAGATGTGCGGGATGCCGTGGAGGTACGGGCACCGTTTCCCCTGGATCCACCGGGCACGAAGCGCGGGTCGTAGCCGGTCGTCAACGCGGGCCCGTTGTGGTGCCACTTCGGCTCTTCATCCATCGTGTGATTCGTGACGCCGCGCAGTGCGCGCACGACCTGCCCGTAGACCGCGACGAGCTTCGACGAGAATGCGGCGCCCGGCGGCTGATCCATGAACGGCATGAACTTGTCGGGGAAGCCAGGCATCGTGCAGCCGATGCAGATGCCGCCGACGTTCGGACAACCGCCGATCCCGTGCATCCAGCCGCGCTTCGGCACGTTGCAGTTGACGACCGGTCCCCAGCAGCCGACCTTGACCTGGCAGCGAGGCGAGTTGTAGTCGACGGCGAAGTCGCCTTGCTCGTAGTAACCGGCGCGATCGCAGCCTTCGTGCACGGTCTTGCCGAACAGCCACGTCGGACGCAGCTTCTCGTCGAGTGGAATCATCGGCGCCTTGCCCGCGGCTTGCTGCAGGAGCCAGACGAACGTCTCCATGAAGTTCTCGGGCTGGATCGGACAGCCGGGGACGTTGACGATCGGCAGACCCGCGGTCGAGCGGAAATCCCAGCCGAGATAGTCGGCAAGGCCCATCGATCCGGTGGGATTGCCGGCCATCGCGTGGATACCGCCGTAGGTGGCGCAGGTGCCGACGGCGACCACCGCGAACGCCTTCGGAGCGAGCATGTCGATCCACTCGTTCAGCGTGATCGGTTCGCCGGTCTCGAGATCATTGCCAAACGACGTCCAGTAGCCATCTCCGTTGATGTTCTCGTTCGGGATCGAGCCCTCGATCACGAGCACGAACGGTTGCCCGAGCTCGCCCTTGGCGGCTTTACGGAACGGCACCAAGTAGCGGTCGCCGGTCTCGTAGGCGAGCACCTTATTGTGGAGATTCACTTTCGGAATGCCAGGAATGAGACCGAGGACGACATCCTCGATGCTCGGATTCCCAGCGGCGGTCATGGAGACGGTGTCGCCGTCGCAGCTCATGCCCTCGGAGATCCACAGGACGGAGAGCTCCTCGATCGGTTTGTTGTCGGCCATCGATATCCTCCTTCAGCAGATGCGCGGCAGCAGCTCCGCAAACGGCAGATCGAGCAAGCGCCGGCCTCGGACCGGAGTGACGAGCTCGACCACAGACGGATGATGATTCGTCACTGAACCAATGCGACACGCATGCCGTCCGAGCGGATGGCTGCGCATCGCTTCGAGTGCTCGATCGGCGATCTTCTCGGGCGCGAACACGACCATCTTGCCTTCGTTCGCGACGAACAAGGGATCGAGTCCGAGCAGCTCGCAGGCACCTCGCACGGGCTCGCGGACCGGAATCGCTGCTTCATCGACCTCGATTCCGAGCTTGTTGCGCGTCGCGATCTCGACGAGCGTCGACGCTACACCGCCGCGTGTCGGGTCTCGCATCGCGTGGACGTCCGGGCACGTTCGCAGGAGTGCTGCAACGAGCGCATGCAGCGGTGCGGTATCGCTCACGATGTCGCCCTCGAGCTCGAGGCCGGCGCGATGAGCCATGATCGCGATCCCGTGATCGCCGATCGATCCCGAGAGGAGGATCGCATCGCCTGCGCGAATCCGAGCGGAGCCGAGTCGAACGCCTGGCGCGACGACGCCGACGCCGGACGTGTTGATGAAGATCTGATCGCCGTTGCCGCGACCGACGACCTTGGTATCGCCGGTGACGATCGGCACGCCTGCGAACGCGGCGGCTCGACGCGCGGATTCGATCACGCGCCGCAGATCGGCGATCGGCAGGCCTTCCTCGAGAATGAACGCGAGCGAGAGCGCGATCGGTTGCGCACCGCCCGCGGCGAGATCATTGATCGTGCCGTTGACCGCGAGCTCGCCGATATCGCCGCCGGGGAAGAAGATCGGGCTCACCACGTACGAGTCGGTCGTGAACGCGAGATGGCCGGCCTCGACCGCGAGGACCGCTTGGTCGTCGAGCGTATCGAGCGCCGGATTCGAGAACGCAGGAACGATCATGCGCTCGATCAGCTCCGCCGTGAGCTTGCCGCCGCTGCCGTGGCCAAGCAGGATCTGATCGGTCGCGCTGATCGGCAGCGGACAGTTGGAGGCAACGCCGCTCACGTCCGGATCTCCGTCGTGATCGTACTCGTACTCGTACTCGTGCTCGTACTCGCTGACCGCCCGGCCCGAGCCCGGAATTCGATCGAGAGGCGGACCTCCAATGTTTCATGACCGAGCTCGGGCTTCGCGGATGTGAGATCGGACCGACTCACGGTCGGATCGGGTCGAACGGTCGGGCGGTTGTGTCGAGTACGAGTACGAGCAAGCAGGATCTGATCGGTCGCGCTGATCGGCAGCGGACAGTTAGAGGCAACGCCGCTCACGTCCGGATCTCCGTCGTGATCGTACTCGTACTCGTACTCGTGCTCGTACTCGCTGACCGCCCGGCCCGAGCCCGGAATTCGGTCGAGAGGCGGTAGACCTCCAATGTTTCATGACCGAGCTCGGGCTTCGCGGATGTGAGATCGGACCGACTCACCGTCGGATCGGGTCGAACGGTCGGGCGGTCGTGTCGAGTACGAGTACGAGCACGAGTACGAGTACGAATTCGCGAAGCCGGGGGTAGCTGGCGAATATTGGAGTTACAGGACATCGGGCTCTCCGAGAGCGACGTGGACGTGATCCCAGAGCAGGTGCAGCAGCACGGTGTGAGCTTCCTGGATGCGATGGATCGACCAGCTCGGCACGACGAACGCGTGCTCGCAGACATCCGCGAGTGGGCCGCCGTCGCGACCCGTGAAGCCGATGGTGCAGGCACCGATCTCGCGCGCACGGCGCATCGCGCGGATCACGTTCGCCGCGGTCCCCGAGGTCGAGATTCCCAGCACGGCATCGTGCTCGTGCACGAACAGGTCCACTTGTGTCGCGAACACCTGCGCGAAGTCGCCGTCATTGCCCACCGCGGTGATCAGCGCGAGATCCGCGAGCGTGGTTGCGGGTAAGGCGCGGCGCTTCTCGATGATCGGGTGTTGAAACTCGACCGCGACGTGCAGCGCGTCGCACGCCGAGCCGCCGTTGCCCATCACGAACAGCCGGCCGCCGCGCTCGAACCGGCCGGCGAGCGCACGCGTGGCCCGATCGAGATCTGGCGCACAGGTCTCGAAGTAACTCGTCACGAGCGCCGCGCTCTCGCGCGCCTTGCGCAGGATCGCGCTCGTCACGCGCCCTCCATCGGACGGCGATGCTGGTAGTACGCCGCACAAGCTCCTTCGGCGGAGACCATCGTCGCGCCGAGCGGTGTCGCCGGCGTGCACGCCTTGCCGAATGCGGGGCAGTCGCACGGCTTCTTGATCCCGCGCAAGACCAGGCCGCTGATGCAGGTCTCGGGCTCGCGGGTCGCGATCGCGCCGACGTCGAAGATCTGCTCGGCATCGTGCGCGCGGTAGCGGGCGCCGATCCGGAACCCGGACTTGGGGATCGCACCGACGCCACGCCAATTGCGATCGACGACCTCGAACACCTCGCCGATCGCCTCGCGTGCCGCGGGATTGCCGTCGCGCGAGCAGGTGCGGGTATACGCATTCTCGACCTCGGCCACGCCGCGCTCGAGCTGGCGTACCGAGGCGAGTACACCCGCCATCAGATCCACCGGCTCGAAGCCGGTGATCACGATCGGCACGCGATACCTCGCGGCGAGCGACTCGTACGCGCGAAACCCGACGACGACACACACGTGACCGGGCCCGAGGAAGGCTTGCACGCGGTTGTCGGGGCTCTGCAAGATGCTCGCGATCGCCGGTGGCACGAGCACGTGCGAGGCGAGCATCGAGAAGTTCGCGATGCCCTGCTTGCGCGCGGCGATCAACGCCATCGCGTTCGCGGGCGCGGTGGTCTCGAAACCGATCCCGAAGAACACGACGCGCCGCTCGGGATGTGCGCGCGCGAGCGCGACCGCATCGAGCGGAGAGTAGACGACGCGAACATCGGCGCCGCGCGCACGCAGCCCGAGCAAGTCGCCGTTGCTGCCGGGCACGCGCAACATGTCGCCGAATGACGTGAAGATCACGTCGGGCCGCACGGCGATCGCATGGGCGCGATCGATCGTGTCGAGCGCGGTCACGCATACCGGGCAGCCCGGTCCGTGCACGAGCTCGACCTCGGGCGGCAGCATCCGATCGAGCCCGTAGCGCAAGATCGAGTGGGTCTGGCCGCCGCACACTTCCATGATCACGTGCGGCCGCGTCGTGGCCCTTCGGATCTGGTCGGCCAGCGAGGCCGTGACGTCGGCGTCGCGATATTCGTCGAGGTACTTCATGGCTCGTCTCCGTCGACGGTCTCGCCGAGCTCGCGCAGCACCTCCCAGGTTCGCGCCGCTTGTTCGCGATCGACGACCGCGATCGCGAAGCCGACATGAACGAGCACGAAATCACCGACGACCGATTGCGGTTGGTACTCGAGGCAAACCTCGCGCGTGATCCCACCGAATTGGACGTTGCCGAACCGCATCCCGTGCTTCTCGTGGACCGAGGTGATCTCGCCGGGGATCGCTAGACACATGAAGAGCTCCTTGCCGCGAGCCGAAACGACGCGACCGCCGCCTGGCCGAGCGCGAGCCCGCCGTCGTTCGGTGGCACGCGACGGTGGACGAGCACCTCGTAGCCGTTGCCCTCGAGGAGCGCCGCGGTCTGCTCGAGCAAGCGGCGATTCTGAAAACAACCTCCGGTGAGCGCGACCGTGCGGAGTGCGCTCCGCCGGCACGCCTCTAGGATCGCGAACGCGACGGTCGCATGGAACCGTGCGGCGAGGATCGGCGCCGCCGTGTCCTGCCGCAGCTCTCGCGCGATCTCGCAGATCGTCGGGCGGAGATCGATCTCGAACGGATCGGCGCCGCTGATCGCGATCTCGAATGGCGAAGCATCCATCGGCGCGGCGAGTGCCTCGAGCTGCGCGGCGGCTTGACCGTCGTAGCTGATGTCGCGTCCGACGCCGAGCAGTGCGGCGACCGCGTCGAACCAGCGGCCGGCGCCGGTTGCAGGTGCCGGCAAGCTCGTCGCGAGCAGGGCGCGGATCCGGCGCGCGCGGTCGCGCTCGGAGACGTAAGGCAACAGGTCGAGCGACTCTCCGGCGTCGATCAGCGCTGCCGCCGCCAGGCGCCACGGCTCGCGGATCGCGGCCTCGCCGCCTGCGAGCGCGATCGCACGCAAGTGCCCGAGCCGGTGCGAGGTCCCGAGGTCTGCGTCGAGGATCTCGCCGCCCCACAGCTCGGCGTCGTCACCGAGGCCGGTGCCGTCGAACGCAACGCCGATCACGCGTTCGGAGCGGCCGTGCTCTGCCAGGCATGAAGCGACGTGAGCGTGGTGATGCTGCACCGCAACGAGCGGCAGGTGTGAAGCCAGCGCCCAACGCGTCGATCGATAATCTGGGTGCAGATCGTGGGCGATCGCCTCGGGCTCGACTCCTGCGAGCTCCTGCAGGTGTGCGATCGCCTCGCGGAAGAACGTGTCCGACTCCGGGTGATCGAGATCGCCGATGTGCTGCGAGAGCACCGCTTGGCCGCCGTGGACGAGACACACCGTGTTCCGCTCGTGCCCTCCAACGGCGAGTACAGGCGGACCCGCGACCGGCAACGTGATCGATTCCGGCACGATGCCGCGTGCGCGCCGGATCGGGATCGGACCGCGCGACGAGCTGCGTACGACCGAGTCATCTGCGCGCGTATGAATCTCGCGGTCGTGGATCACGAACAGAAACGCGATGCCGTCGAGCCGTTCGAAGGCTTCCGCGTCGGTCCGCGCGATCGGTTCGTCGGCGACATTGCCGCTGGTCATCACCTGCAATGGAGGACCGTCGGCGAGGAGCAGGTGCTGCAGCGGCGTCGGCGGCAGGTAGACGCCGATGTCGGCGAGTCCCGGGGCGACCGCAGGCGCGACCACACCGAGCGAGGGCACGAGCACGATCGGCCGGTGCGGCGAGCACACGATCTTGCGTGTCGCGTCATCGAGAGCGGCGATACCCTCGAGATGCTCGAGCGATCGGCCCATCACGGCGAACGGCTTGTGAAGACGTCGCTTGCGTTGCCGCAGTCGCATGACCGCCGCTTCGGAGGTCGCGTCCGCCGCGAGCACGAAGCCGCCGGCGCCCTTGATCGCGACGATCGCGCCATTCGCGATCGCGGCCGCGGCAGCGATCACCGCGCGGTCGCCTTCGAGCTCGACCTTGCCGCCGGCGACGAGCTGCACCTGCGGTCCACATGCGGGGCACGCATTCGGCTCCGCATGAAAACGGCGATTCGCCGGCTGTCCATACTCGCGAAGGCACGCCGCGCACATCGCGAACGGCGCCATCGTCGTCTTCGATCGGTCGTAAGGGACGTCGCGAACGATCGTGAAGCGCGGCCCGCAGGCCGTGCAGTTGATGAACGGATAACGATAGCGCCGGTCCTCGGGATCTCCGAGCTCGCGCAAGCAGTCCTCGCAGGGTGCGAGATCGGCGGGGATCGCAGCGGCCGCGTGCGATCCGGCGACCGGCGCGGGCGATTCGGCGATCCTGAAGCCGTGGTCGCGGCGCGCCTCGATCACCATCGTCTCGATGCAATCGATCCGCGAGGCCGGCGGCGCGCAGCGCTCGAGATCGCCGGTGAACCGATCGAGCTCGGCGATGCCTCCCTCGATCTCGACCCACACGCCTTCACGATCGTTCTGCACGAAACCTGCGAGCCCGAGCGCATCGGCGACGCGATAGATCGCCGGCCGAAATCCGACGCCTTGAACGACGCCGCGAATGCGCAGCGCACGCCGTTCGCGATCACCCACGGGCCCTTCCATTCGCGCGACCATGGCCCACGTGGATCACTCGGCAACACGCGCGCACGCGAGGCGTGTCTTTCCGAGCGCCGATGCAGCGACGTGCGGGAGTTTCACGGCGGGAGGGTAACGGCCAATTTCGGGAGGACCGCTCCTTGTCGCGGGAGGGTGACAGCAGCGCCCACTCGCAAGCGCAGCCGGCCTGGCTTCCTGCTCGCACGAACGGTGCGCGTCATGCACGAGCTATCGCTGATGGACAGTGTGGTCGAGACCGTCGTAGAGGAGCTTGGGTCGCAACGCATCGCAGTCGTGAGACTCGAGATCGGTGAGCTGTCGGGCGTTGCGGTCGACGCGCTGCGCTTCTGTTTCGAGGTCTGCACGCGAGGGACGGTGCTCGCCGACACGGCACTCGACATCGTGATGATCCCGGCGCGCGCGCGCTGCCGGAGTTGCGGTGGCGAGCATGCGACCTCGTCGCTGATGGCAGCCTGCGTCTGCGGGAGCTTCGATCGCGAGCTGATCTGCGGCGACGAGCTTCGGCTCAAGGAAGTAGAGGTGGTGTGATGTGCCGAGTCTGTGGCTGCGGCGATGAGGTCGGCCACTCGCACGATGCCGGTCATCACCACGACCACAATCATCCCCAGACTCGGCGCATCTCTCTCGAGACCGATCTGCTCGCGAAGAACGATCGGCTCGCGACGGCACTTCGCGATCGACTCGTTCACGATCAGATCGCGGCGTTCAACTTGATCGGCGCGCCCGGTGCCGGAAAGACGACGCTGCTCGAACACACGATCCGCGCGCTCGCGGATATCTCGATCTCGGTGATCGAAGGCGATCAAGCGACCGACAACGACGCACGTAGGATCGCGGCGACCGGATGTCGGGTCGTTCAGGTCAACACGGGCGCCGGCTGTCACCTCGATGCGACGATGATCGAGCGCGGTCTCGCAGAGCTTGCACCGAGCGCTCGCTCGCTCGTCCTCGTCGAGAACGTCGGCAACCTCGTGTGCCCTGCGCTGTTCGATCTCGGCGAGCGCGCGAAGATCGTCGTGATGTCGGTGACCGAAGGCGAGGATAAGCCGCTGAAGTACCCGCACGTGTTTCGCGCCGCCTCGGTGCTCGTGCTCACGAAGGCGGACCTGTTGCCTCACGTCGATGTCGACCCGGCGCGCTGTATCGAGAACGCACGGCGTATCAATCCGAACCTCGAAGTGTTTCCGGTCTCCGCGACCCGCGGCAACGGGCTCGCGGAATGGTGCGGCTGGCTGCGCGCGCAGATCGGCGGCGCGCGGTGATAGACGAGGTGGCACTGCGAGCAGAATCCGGGCAGATCGAGAATCTGCTCGGCGAGCTCCGCGAGCTCGTGACGCCGCCGGCGTGGCAGCGCATCGATCAGGTCCTCCGGCGCGTGACGGGACTCTATGGGGCAGGACTCTCGCACGCACTCGATCACGCGCGCGACGCCGGCGCCGACACGCAGCGCCTGAGCGAGCTCGTGATCGAAGACGATCTACTCGCGAGCTTGCTCGTGCTCCACGGACTGCATCCGCTGACCGTCGAGCAGCGCATCGCGCGCGCCCTCGCTGCGGTGGAGACGGAGCTCGGGCTCGTCGAGAACGAGCTCACCATCGCGAGCCTCGAGAACGGCGTGCTCGAGCTGCATTCGACCGTCGCGCTCGGCGGTGGCGCGATGTCGGCCCGCGTCGCCGAGGGCGTGATCCGCAAGATGATCGAAGGCGCGGCGCCCGAGGTGACCTCGATCCGGATCACCGGCTTGCCGGCGCCGCGCGATCCGAGCCTCGTGCAGCTCCGCACGCGTCGCGAGGCGCCATGATCGCGTTGCGCGGTCTCGCACCGTTCACGGCTCCGTCGGCGACCCGGACGCGGTCACCCTCCGAGGCGATCTGCGAGCTCTGTGCGAGCCCTCTCGGAGCCCACCATCGCCACGTCGTCGAGATCGGCGTCCGTGGGGTGCAATGCACGTGTCAGGCATGCGCGATCTTGTTCTCGCGAAGCGATTCGGAGACGCGCTTCCGCACCGTGCCTGATCGAGTGCTCGGCGATCCGGCGTTCGCGATGACCACCTCGCGCTGGGTCGAGCTCGGAATTCCAGTCGGGCTCGCGTTCTGCTTCTTCGACTCGGCGAGCGGTCACGCTGTCATCTCGTATCCCGGGCCCGCGGGCGTCACGGAGGCCGAGCTCGAGCCGGCGGTGTGGGAGGCGATCGTCGCCGCGACTCCGCTCGCCGCGCAGCTCGAGCGCGATGTCGAAGCGATCCTCGTACACGGCGAACGCGGTGCGCCGACCATGGCTTGTTATCTCGTTCCGATCAGCTCGGCGTACGAGCTCGCAGGCCGGCTACGCACCTGCTGGCGCGGCTTCTCCGGTGGTGACGAGGCTGCCCGCGAGATCGCCGCGTTCTTTGCCGACCTCGACCGGCGCGGAGGTGTGAAATGAGCTTCGAAGTCGCACGCGCGATCGCGGATGCGGTGCTGCTCGAAGGCTACGCGCTGTATCCGTATCGCGCCTCGGCTCCGAAGAATCGGTTCCGCTGGTCCTTCGGGGTGCTCGCACCTCGCGCATGGTCGGAAGCAGGTGGTTGCGAGGCATCATGGCTCGAGGCCCAGATCCTCGTTGCGGGTGCGCCGGCGCGGATCACCGGTCAGTTGCGGTTCTTCCACATCGAGCGCCGCCGGGTCGAAGACGCCGAAGCAAGATCCGTGAGCTCGCTCGACGGCGAAGGCGGTCTTGCGGTGGCGTGGGACGAGGGCATCGTGCAGACGATCGAGCTCGATCTCGACACCGCCGAGACCTGCTTCGAGCTCGATGCCGCGCGATCGACCGAGCCGCACTCGATGGGCCGCGTGCTTCGCGAGCGTCATGCGGTCTCGGGACGGATCGTGTGTCGTCGCGAGCCGATCGCGGCGGAGCGCCCGCTCACGCGCCTCACGATTCGTGTCGAGAACTCGACGCCGTGCGCAGATCCTCATGCCGCTCGCGAGCAAGCGATCGCGGATGCCTTCGCGTCGACGCATCTCATGGTCGCGGTCACCGGAGGCGAGCTCGTCTCGATGATCGATCCGCCGCCGTGGGCGCGTGAGGCGGCTGCTGCGTGCAAGAGCACGCGCACGTATCCGGTGCTCGTCGGACCTCCGGGTTCGCAGGACACGATGCTCCTGGCGCCGTTCATCCTTTACGACTATCCGCAGCTCGCACCGGAGAGTGCAGGCGATCTGTGCGATGCGACCGAGATCGACGAGCTGTTGATGTTGCGCACGCAGACGCTGACCGATGAAGAGAAGCGTCACGCTCGTGCCACCGACCCGCGCGCCGCGCAGATCATCGATCGCGCCGACACGCTGCCTTCCGAATGGCTCGCGCGCATGCACGGCGCCGCTCGCGATCTCCTCGCGGGAGAAATGATCGCGCGGCGTCGCGAGCTCGCGGTAGGGAGCAAGGTCCGGCTCCGGTCCCAGCATGGAGCGGGGCGGGTTGACCCCGACCCGCAGAGCGAACCGCGCCGCACCGACGCGCAAGATCTGCTCTACGCCGGCCGCGTCGCGACGATCGCCGAGATTCGCGACGATGTAGATGGCACGCGGTTTTTCGCGGTCACGTTCGACGACGATCCGGCGGCCGAGCTCCACGATTGGTACGGCCGCTATCACTACTATCGAACCGACGAGGTCGAGCCGCTATGACGCGCATCCTGGTCGCGGGCGTTGGAAATCTGTTCTTCGGTGACGACGGCTTTGGTGGCGAGGTCGCGCGTCGCCTCGGTGCGAAGCCTCCGCCCGATGCAACGGTGACCGATTTCGGAATCCGCGCGATCCATCTCGCGTACGAGCTGCTGTCGCCGTTCGAGCTGTGCATCTTCGTCGATTGCATGCCGCGCGGTGGCGCGCCGGGAACGCTCTATGTCCTCGAGCCCGACCTCGACGGCGCGATCGGGACGGTGGCCGATGCCCACGGCATGAACCTGCCGATCGTGTTCGCGGCCGTGCGCGAGCTCGGCGGGACGATGCCGAGAGCGGTCGTCGTCGGCTGCGAGCCCACGACGGTCGAGCCCGGGATCGGGCTTAGCCCGAGCGTCGCCCGAGCCATTCCCATGGCTGTCGAGCTGATTCGCGACCTGATCACATCACAGCAAGAGGTAACACCATGAAGCGGAACCACAGCACCACGTCCAAGCTCGTCGCCGGCGTTTCCGTCGCCATCCTCGCGTTCGCGTTGTCGGGCTCGCTGCCCGAGGTCTATCGGTATCTCAAGATCCGGCGAATGTAGCGCTACTTCGCGATCGCGATCCGCGACTCGAGATCGCGGCGCAAGAATCCGACGAGCTGTACGCCGAGAGCACTCAGCGTGCGTTGCGCTCGAACCGCGACATCGCCGAAGCGCTCGGGATCCGCCGCGCGATCGGCCGCGCGCAGCAGCTCGATCAACTGAAACGAGACCGTCGCGATCTCGGCGAGTCCGTCGTCCGAGCGCGCCGCCGCGAGCTCGAACGTGAACGCGGTGATCCTCGCGATCAGGTCCTTGTCGCTGGCGAGCGCCGCCGCGCCCGATGACGCGATACGCTCGAGCAACGCGACCAGCTCGGTCCGTTGAGCCGGACGCCGAGTCTTCGCCCGCGTGGCGGCGACCGCAAACGCCGTCGCGAGCGCTCGGCAGATCTGCTCGCTCGACGCGCCGAAGGCGAGCGCCACGAGGACGACGCGCTCGCTCGTGGTCGCGGCGGCCCAGCACGCCGTGCGATCGTCGGCGAACTGCGCGCTCCACCACCAGGCCTCGGGGGCTGCACCGCCAAGCCGCATCAGCTCGGCGATCGGAGGCATCGCCGGCTCGCTCGCGATCGTGACCTTCGACGTGACGTTGATGAACTCGGCGAGGTCGGCGTGGATCGCCTCGGCGAGCCCGCGCGGCCATGTCGATTCTGCGCGCGTGGCGAGCTCGATGAACGCATCGAAGATCCGTCGCGGGGCGGAGTCGGTTCGCGCCGTCCAAGGCACGCCGGCCGCGACGAGCTTGCCGAGCAACACGAGCGCCGCCCGCGCACGATCGAGCGAGATCGAATAATCGTGCGTGACGCGATGGCGAAACCGCACGAGCTCGGCCTCGAGCATCTCGATCACTTCCGAGGCGAGCGCGCCACCTTCCGTCGTATCGAGCGCGCCGGCGAACGCGACGGTTGGAGGCCTCACCTCCTCACGCTATCTCTCGGCGTGCCGAGTCACAAGACTACTGTGATGCCGCGGAACACCCGGAGGGGTGTGATGCCGCGGAACACCCGGAGGGGTGATGCCGCGGAACACCCGGAGGGTGTGGGGGACGTGCGAGCAGCGCCGCGTTGCGAGGTCTTAGCGTGTGCAGGCCTTCGCTGTGCGTGTCGCGGGATGGCCTCGACCGTCGAGCGTTGGCGCGCGCTCGGACGTGCGATCCCTAGCGTGTATTGGAATTGCAGCGCCCTCGAGCGTGAACGAATCCAAATTATCCGAGAAGAGCTCTTATCGCGCAGTGCTCGCCGAACCGGCGGCCGAGACCGGCGCCTTGCTTCGGCTGTGGGCGGACAACTTGAACATGTCAGCGGATCCGTCGGCGGCACTTGACTGGCAATACGTCGACGGGCCGATGGCCCCGGGCCAGATGTTTCTGCTGCGTGCGCCGATGCCCGACGGCCAAGCGGTTGGATGCGCGGGGATCACGACACGCGAGCTGTGGAGCGATCGGCGCCCGGTGCGCGCTGCACACCTGGCCAACTTCGCCATCGATCGCGAGCATCGAACCGCGCTCCCGGCGCTGACGCTTCAGCGCGCCGTGATTCAGCACGTGGAGGCGACGTTCGACGCAGGACTAGGATTCGCCAATCGCTCCGCATTCCCTATCTATCTACGCGTTGGATATCACGCGCTCGGACCGATGGTCCGGTACGTGCGCGTGCTGAGGCATGGTGACTACTTCAGTCGTTACCTCGAGGAGCATTTCGACAACGTCTCGCCACGCCTCACGCGCCATGCCGGAACCGCCGTGGATCTCGGACGACTCGCGATCGCGTACGCGCGTGCAGTTGCACCGATGATCGAGTGCTCGCTGACCTGGCTCGCCGAGGTCGACGCCCGCTTTGATCGGTTATGGGAAACGCATCAAGCGACGTTCGGGATCGCATCCAGGCGCGATGCCGCGTTCTTGCGCTGGAGATTTCTCCGCAAGCCCGAGGCGCAATACCGAATCGCGGCGCTCGTCGATCGCGTCAGCGAACAATTGCGAGCCTACGCGGTCGTGCGCGCCGAGCCGTGCGGCATGGCCGAGATCGCGGATGCCTTCGGGAACCTCGCTGCGCTCGACGGTCTGTTCGCGAGGCTCGTGCCGGAGCTATTTCACCGCGGCCATACGGCGATCGGATTCCGCTTCATCGGCGATCCTCGTATCCGAGCGTTGCTCGCGGTGCACGGTTTCAAGCCACGAGAGGTCGTGCGGCTCGCGGTCGTCCACGCCAGTGCGAGCTGTCACATCGCGCCGGGGACGTTCTGCGATCCTGACGCGTGGTACCTGACCGAGCTCGATGCCGATACCTGAAGCCGGTATAGCCGAGCGGTTTCTGTACAATGCCGGAGATGAGCAAATTCGGCGTGATCTTGATCTTGTTGGCCGCGTGCGGCTCGAACGACACGAGCAAGAAGGATGCGGCGATCGACGGCACGAATCTGCCCGATAGTCGCCCGATCGACGCGAGCAACCCCGCTGACGCCGGCGTCGACGCACCGCCAGGTACGAAGCCACTCACCGTGAAGAACTACCTCGACTGGTGCTCGGTCACGGTCAACGGCGGGACTGCCTCGACGGCCGCGGTCCAGGTCGTCAACGTGCTGCCCGGGATGATTCCACTCACCGCGGCACCGGCCAGCAGCGCGTTCGCGCTGGGGCCGAACATGTGGCACCACACCAACGGCGACACCGGCAGCGGCGACACGGGCACGGTGTCGGGCGGCAAGAGTGCCGCGGTGGTGACCGTCAATACGACGGCAAAATGCGTGTGGGTCTGTTGCCCGTTCGCGAACGGCACCGGTTGCGAGTCCACCACGGTCCCCGAGCAGTGCCCGTAACGGTTACTGGCGCGAGCGGATCAGTGCGGCTTCATCCTCGCCATCGAGCTCTTTGCGTGGCGCGATGCGGATGATCTTGCCGTTATCGCGGTAGCGGTACCAGAGGCCGTGAGACGCGAGCACGCTCTGCAGTGCGCGATCCCATGGCACTCCTTTCGCGACGATCGAGACGCTGGCGTTGCCGATCGTATCCGGAATCACGAGGTTGGTCGTGCTGCCGCCACCGGCGGCGATCGCGTTCAGCACCGCGCGTAGGGGCACGAGCTTGAAGTCGAGGTCGACGGTGTTTCCCGCCGGTAGAATGTCGTCGGCGACCCAGTGCTCGCCACGTTCCTTGGCGCGGATGACGCGCGCTTCGGCCTCGCCATCGAGCTCCTTGCGCGGCGCGACCCGGAGCAGCTTGGTGTCGCTCTGGTAGTCGTACCAGAGCCCGTGTGACTCGAGCAGGACCTCGATCTCCTGATCGCAGGGGACCTGCTTTAGATCTTCGGTGACCGTGCCGTCGATGTAGTCGGGAACCACCATGTTGACGTCGCATGCCGCTGCAAGGAACCGCAGCATGTCGTGCATCGGGGCGGCCTTGAACTGCAGATCGATGAGCTTGCCGTGCGGCAGGCTGTTGTGTTCCTCGCGCCCGTGCAAAGACACCACGCACAGGTTGGGGCCGAGAACGACGACCTCGGGACGCACGGTCTTGCCGGCTTCGAGCTCGATCGTCGCAGCGCACGGCGGCCCGTCGGGACCGAGAAATGCGATCTGATGGCGACCGGCGAGGACCGGAACCATCGCGCCGTTCTTGAACGTGCCGATTCGCTTGCCGTCGATCATCAGCTCTCGCTCGACGCCGACTGGGAGCTCGACACCGATGGTGGCAAATTGCGGCGTAAGCGTAGGCATACGCGATGGATCCGGAGGAAGCGCCGCATGATGACCGAGGGAAAGCACGGCGACGCCGGAACCTAGGACCACCGCCGCGATCGATGCAGCGCCAACGGCGGCGGCTCGCCAGCGCCGCGGTTTGCGAACGACGAGCTGATCGCGCTGATCGAGCGCGACGAGCGCGGCCTTCGCCGAGGCAAATCGATCGCGTGCGTCGGGCGCGATCATCTTGTCGAAGAACGCGCGCAGCGGTGCCGACACGTTGAGCGTCGTGCGGTTCTGCGCGAGTCGCCAAGGCTCTTGGCGCGTGAGCAGATGCAGCAGCGTCGCGCCGAGCGCATAGACATCTGTCGTCGCGTCGACGAGACCGGCGAGCTGTTCGATCGGCATGTAGCCAAACGTGCCGATCGTCGTCGAGCCCGCCGTCGTGCCCTGCACGTGCGCCGCGCCGAAGTCGACGAGCGCGATCGATCCATCGGCCCGGCGAAGCAGGTTGGCCGGTTTGACATCGCGATGGATCACCATCGGCGACAGGCTCTGTAAATAGACGAGGATCTCGAGCACCTGCTTCGCGAGCGCGACGATCTCGGCCTCGGTGTACCAGTGGTCATCGAGGTGATCGAGCGCCTCGCCGACGACGAGCTCCTGCGCGAGGTAGTACCGCGTGTGAACGCCGTGACCCTCTTCGAAGCTCGCGAGGAACCGCGGGATCGCGGGATGTTCGAGCGCCCGCAAGAACTTCGCTTCGCGTTCGAACGCGGCGATCGCATCGAGCGATGGCGCGTGAACGAAGGCCAGCTCCTTGAGCGCGACTTGTTTGCCGTCGGCGTCGTGCGCGACGTACATCCGGCCGTGCGCGTTCGAGACGAGCACGCGCTCGACGGTATAGCCGCCCGGGCGCATCGCAGCGCCGCAGCTATCGCAGCGTTCCTCGCGCACGAGATCGCCGCACGCCGGGCAAAACGTCGCCGCCGCCGCGGCCTCGCGCAAGAGCAGCTCGAAGCGGGCTTCCCCGGCGGCGATCGCGCCGAGTGCGGGATCGTCGACGATCGCGCGCTCGAGGGCCGCGACGTCACCGTCAAAGTTACCCATCATGTAGAGTTCGATGTCCTCGCGACTTGTCATGGCACCACCTCCATCGCACGGCGAATGTGATTGCGCGTCTCGCACAGAATCTGGCGTACGCGTTGGAGCGACAGTCCGACCTCGTGCGCGGCCTTCGTCGCCGAGCCGTCGGGCGTCGCGTAGACGAGCTGAAAGATTTTCTTGGCGGTCGGCGAGCACGTCGCGAGCGCGGAGAGCACTCGATCGAGCTCCTGCCGACTCGCGACGACATGGTCGACATCCGGTTGCGGTGACGCTTCCGGCACCGCGGCGAGCACGCGCATCTCGACCCGCTCGCGCTGATGCGAGTTGAGTGCGAGGAAGCGCGCTTGCCGGATCGCGAGACCCGGGAAGTCGAGCTCCTTCAGCGCGCCTTTCGCGTGTTGCTCCATGAGGCGCGTCCATGTCATCTGCGCCACCTCACGTGCTCGATCGGGCGCTAGACCGAGCGCGAGTACCGAGAGGTACACCCGCCGATCGTGAAGCCGGACCGCCTCGCCCCACACGTCTGCTTCCTGGGTGTTCATCGCTTCCACATGACTAGAACAGCGGTGCGCGGAGAACATATCGGCTGATCGGGGGAAACCAGCGCCGTTTAGGCGTTCTGTCTTGCGAATCGGGTCGGTTCGTCACAGGTTGACCGCAACATGACCGATCGCAGTGATTCCGGGCTCCTGGGGCGTTGCGCCACGGCGTCGTTCGCGCTCGTGATCTCGGCATGCGGCGGTGGCGCGAGCTCGTCGAATGATGCTGCGACCGCGGACTCGAGCTCCGATGGCACGCCGATCGCCTCGCGATGCACCGTGACCCCGACGATGGCGACGTGTACGAACCACGCGATCCAGATCGCAGGACGAACGGTCACGTACGAGCTTCCGCTCGGCACGGCTCCGGCCGGCGGCTGGCCGATCGTGATCTTCTATCAAGGCTCGTTCATCGCCGGCTCGCGTGCATTCGCCGCGGCGGCAGCCGATGCGTTCGGCCAGTACGAGCTGACGCTCACCGTCGAGGCGCTGCTCGATCATGGCTACGCGGTGGTCGCGCCGAACGCGCAGAGCGACGGCAATTCGTACTGGCAGACCAACGTTCCGCCGTGCAGCACGAGCTGGACCGGCTGCGCCGACGACATGCTCGTGACGCAGCTCCTCACTGCCACGGAAGACGGCACGTTCGGCCCTCTCGATCCCGCGCGACGCTACGCGATGGGGCTCTCGAGCGGCGGCTTCATGACGAGTCGGATGGCCGTCAGTTACGCGACGAAGTTTCGCGCGCTCGCGATCGCCTCGGGTTCCTACGCGACCTGCGGAACGAGCTGCACGGTTCCGACGCTGCCCGCGGATCATCCGCCGACGCTCTTCCTGCACGGCGCGATGGACACGACGGTGCCGCCGTCGGTCATGACGGTCTATCGCGACAAGCTCGTCGCGACCGGCCACGTCGTCGATACGATCCTCCGTGCGAGCGCCGGTCACGAGTGGCTGCCCGAAGGCAAGACCGCGATTCCGGCCTGGTTCGACGCTCACTAATACAGGCGGTATTCGGGCGGAATCTGGTCCGGAGACTCGATCACGAAGCCGAGATCGCGGATCAGGCCGTCGGCGAGCGAGTAGATCCAGCCGTGCACGGTCAACGCCTGTCCGCGGCGCCAGGCGTCTTGCACGATCGTGGTGTGGCAGACGTTCGCGACCTGCGCGATCACGTTGAGCTCCGCGAGCCGATTCATGCGTGCGGTGGGATCTTCGATCGCGTTCAGCTCGTCGCGGTTCCACAGCAGGACGTCGCGGATATGGCGCAGCCAGTTGTCGATCAAGCCGAGCGGCTGCGTGGACATCGCGGCTCGCACGCCACCGCAACCGTAATGGCCGCAGACGATCACGTGCTTCACCTGCAGCACGTCGATGCCGTACTGGAGCACCGAGAGGCAGTTGACGTCGGTGTGCTCGACCAGATTTGCGACGTTGCGATGAACGAACAGCTCGCCGGGCGCGCGCCCGATGATCTCGTTGGGAGGTAGGCGACTATCGGAACAGCCGATCCACAACAGGTCGGGATTTTGTAACGCTTCGAGCCGGCGGAAGAACTCGGGATCCTTTTCGGCCGTGGTCTTCGCCCACCGGCGGTTCGCGGCGAAGCATTCATCGAGCAGGCTCACGGCGCTCGTGTATCACACTCGCGACTCGTCGGATCCATCGCGGTGCGGTTCGTCTCGATGCGGTTGCCGGTCCACGAGATTCCGTGACATGGTCCGCCGCCATGTCGTCGCTCGTGTCGATTCCGGGGATTCTCGACGTCGAGATCATCCGCGGTGCTCGCGCACATCCGGACATCGATCTCCTGATCGAGATTCCGCATGGTGCGACGCAGACCAATGACTACACGAGGCTCGCGGCGCGGCTGACCAGCCCGCTACCGGCCGCACTCGTCGAATTTTTTCACGTCAATACCGACGCGGGCGCGCCCGAGCTTGCCGTGGGCACTGCCAAGCACTTCGTCGCGGCGGAGCCAACGCGCACCGTCGCGATCTTGCGCTGCCGGATCCCGCGCACGTTCATCGATTGCAACCGCCGCGTCGACGCGTCGCCGGAAGACTTCAAGACCGGCAAGGTGACGCCGGGTCTGATGCCCTGGATCACGTCGCCGGAGGATCGCGCGCTGCTCCGTGCCGCATACGACCGCTACGTCGGCGCGGTCCGCGAGGCCGCGAGTCGGCTCGCCGACGATGGCGCGATCTTGCTGCTCCATAGCTACGCGCCGCGCACCGTCGAGGTCGAAGTCGATCTCGACATCGTCAAGAGCTTGCGTGCCGCGTATCGGCCCGAGACCGTTCCAACCTGGCCGTTGCGGCCCGACCTCGATGTGATCGGCAAGACGCTCGAAGGCGTGAGCCACGCACCGGCGGCCGTCGTGGACGAGCTGCGGCGGCTCTTGCCGGAGCTCACGGTCGGCGATAGTGCAACGTATCCGCTCCATCCGAGCACGCTGGCCTGGGACCACGTGATGGCACGCCCGGGACGCGCGCTCTGCCTCGAAGTCCGCCGCGATCTGCTCGCCGACCCGTTCGAACCGTTCGCGGAGATGAAAATCGGCGCTTCGAAGGTCGATCGCCTCTCAGTTCCGCTCGCCGCCGCACTCCGTCGCTGGTGGTAAATGGTACCCTCGGGTTTCCGTGAACGTGCTGTTCGTTGCGTCGGAGCTGGCACCCTTCGCCAAGACTGGAGGGCTCGCCGACGTGATGGCCGCTCTGCCGGCGTATCTGCATCGGGCCGGGCACGACACGCGCGTGGTGCTGCCGCTCTACGACACGGTCGACACCAAGAAAGCGACGTTCGAAGCGATCATGGACCTCGAGGTCCCGCTCGGTACGCATCGCTATGCGTGCAAGATCTTCCGGGTCGGTAACGCGCCGCCGGTGTACTTCGTCCACTGTCCCGCGCTGTATGCGCGCGGCCGGCTCTACACGAGCGACGCCGACGAGCATCGCCGGTTTCTCGCGTTGTCGTACGCCGCGCTGCTGATCTGCCAGAAGCTCGACTTCGCGCCCGACATCCTCCACGCGCATGATTGGCAAGCGTCGCTGCTGCCGATGATCATCAAGACGCTGTTCGCGAAGGATCCGCGCTTCGCGAAGACGCGCTCGCTGCTGACGATCCACAACCTGATGTATCAGGGCAGCTTTCCCGTCGAGATCGGCCCCGACACGAACCTGGCTTCCGTCGCGCATCTATTTCATCAGGATCTGATGAAGGCGGGCCGCGTGAACTTCCTGCTCCAGGGCATCCTCTACGCGGACGGCGTTAGCACGGTGAGCCCGACCTATGCGCGGGAGATCCAGACCGAGACCTTCGGTGGTGGCCTCGACGGTTATTTGCGGGCACGCTCCGCGACCGTGGTCGGGATCTTGAACGGCGTCGATTACGACGAGTGGTCACCCGAGCGCGATCGGTTTATTCCGCACAAGTACAGCGCGAGCGATCTCGCCGGCAAGGAGCGCGATAAGGAGCACCTGCTGACCAGCCTCGGGCTGCCTTACATCAAGGGCGTGCCGGTGCTCGGAGTCGTGTCGCGGCTCGTCGGCCAGAAGGGCTTCAAGCTGTTCGATCCGGCGATGTTCGATCTGCTCCGCAAGCACGGCTTCCAGCTCGTCGTGCTCGGGAGCGGCGAGCCGGTGCTCGAGGCGCTGTTCGGAAACCTCCAGCGGGCGTTTCCGCGTCAGGTCTGCTTCTATCAAGGCTTCAAGAACGATCTCGCGCACCTGATCGAAGCCGGCGCCGACATGTTCCTCATGCCGTCGGCGTACGAGCCGTGCGGCCTCAATCAGCTCTACAGTTTGCGTTACGGCACCGTGCCCATCGTCCATCGCACCGGCGGCCTCGCCGATACCGTCAAGCAATGGCAACCCCGCGCCGGTGCCGGCAACGGCTTCGCGTTCGAGCATCACGACGAGGGCGGGCTGCGCTGGGCGATCGAAGCGGCACTCGGCGCGTATCGCGATCCGAAGCAGTGGCAGCGCCTGATCCAGAACGGCATGGCTGAAGACTTCTCCTGGGATGCGCAAGGCAAGCTCTACGAGCTGGTCTACGCTCGACTCACCTCCTCGCGACGGCACTAGATCCTATGCACATCGTCTTCATCGAACCCCGATTTCCCGCAAACCAGAAGCAGTTCATCAAAGGACTCGCCGAGGTCGGCGCGACGATCAGCGCGATCGGTGAGGGCTCCAAGGACTCGCTCGACGACGAGCTCAAGCACTGGCTGACGCACTACGAGCAAGTCACGAATGTCTGCGACGAGCAGGGCGTGCTCTCGGCCGTGCGTCTGATCCAGCGCTACAAGCATGTCGATCGGCTCGAGGCGACCGTCGAGGCGCACATCATGCCGACGGCACACGTCCGCGAGGCGACCGGCATTCCCGGTACGACGACGCGCACGGCCTTCTTGTGCCGCGACAAACCGGCGATGAAGCAGGTCCTTCGCGAGGGCGGTGTGCCGTGCGCGGAGTCGACGGCTGCCAATTCGGCCGATGAAGTGCGCGCGTTCGTCGAGCGCGTTGGCTATCCCGTGATCGTGAAACCACGCGATGGTGCGGGTGCCTCGGGTGCGGCGCGCTGCGATAGCGATCGCGATCTCGAGACCGCGTTGCGCGCACTCGGCATGGATCGCGCGGGGCGATCGATCGCCGTCGAGGAATTCATCGAAGGGCACGAAGGCTTCTTCGACACGCTGACCTTGCGAGGGCAGGTCGTGCACGAGTTCGCGACGCACTACTATCCGAACGTACTCGAGGCGATGCGCACGCGCTGGATCTCGCCGCAGTTCCTGACGACGAACCGGATCGGCGAGCCCGGCTACGCCGAGGTCAAAGCGATGGCGCAAAAGGTCGTCACGCTGCTCGGGATCGAGACCTCGGCGACCCACATGGAGTGGTTCGCGGGACCCAAAGGCCTCAAGTTCTCCGAGATCGGTTGCCGGCCACCGGGTGTGCGCGCGTGGGATCTCTACAACGTCGCGAACGACATGGATCTGTATCGCGAGTGGTCGATGCTCGTCGCCGCGGGTCGGCCGAGTCAGCGACCTTCGCGGCGGCTGTCGGCCGGGATCATCGCGCTGCGTCCGGATCGCGATGGCCGGATCGCAGGTTACGAAGGGCTCGCGCAGGTTCGCGCGGCGTTCGGCAACAACCTGATCGACTGGCACTTGCCGCCCGAAGGCACGCCGACGCAGCCGGTCGAGGCCGGCT
>JAQBQF010000275.1 GCA_028287115.1 Myxococcales bacterium | reverse complement strand
GCCTCGGCAACATGACGACCTCGGGCTCGAGCACAACCTACGGCTGGAACTACAAGAACCAGATTCTCTCGGCGACGGTGAGCGGCACGACGACGAGCTTCGCGTATGACCAGGAAGGCAACCGCATTCGCATGGTCGGCAGCGGCACGACGACCGACTATGCCTCGACGCTCTACAGCGTCGCGAACAACGTCCCAACGAAGCACATCTTCGCGAACGGCATCCTGGTCGCGACGCTCGTCGGTTCCGGCACGTCGACTGCTTTCCACTACCTCCACACGGACGAGCTCACGGGTGCCAACGTCGTCACGAACGCGAGCGCGACCATCGAAGAAGTCCTGGACTACACGCCGTACGGCACGACGCGCCTCGACACTCCAACGGCGGGCTACTCTGAGGTCCGCAAGTTCGCGGGCCAGGAGAAGGACGACGCGACCGGGCTCTCGTTCATGGGCGCGCGGTACTACCAGCCGGTGCTGGGGCGCTTTACGTCGGAGGACCCGGACTTCCTATCTCTCGGCGCTTCAAATGCCGGAGGCAACTTCGGAGGTAGCGCGGCGAGCCTCTCGAAGCTTCTCGTCGATCCGCAAGCGCTGAACAGTTACTCGTATGCTCGAAACAATCCGACTCGCTATATTGACCCAAGTGGACGCGCGTACATCGAGGTGTCCGCATCAGGTGACTTTCTGCTCTTGGGCGCATCGTTCGGCGCGCGGTTCGACTCCAGCGGGATTGATCTATTCGTTAGTGGCGGTCCGTCGATCGGCATCGGGTTAACAACAAGGGCCGCATACTCCTCAGGCGACCTGAACCACGCATCATCGATCAATGTCTCTCGCAATGCAGAGGCCGCCTACGACTTCGGGCTCGGCGTATCAAGGCAAGGCAATTTCGACCCATCTCACCCATTCAGTGTGAGCAAGAATCAATCGACAGAGTATGCACTCGTCGCTGGGATCGGAGCCTCAGTATCGCAGGAGTACTCGATCTCCATTCCGCTCCCGGCTCCAACCCCTTGGATACAATGGCCAAGAAGTTCGATTGGTGCGTCTCCAAGCCAGGAAAGCATCAAGCAACCCCTCAGAGCATCACAGCTCAGCTTGCCGACGAACCAGGCCCGCAACTCCGCCGTCACGGACACATCGACAGTTAGAAATCTAAAAGCTAACAAGACACATCCATGATCTTCATTGCTCTGATAATTGCCGTCGTCGGGCTGCTTGCAATTATGGCCCGCGATTCAGTTGCATCAGCAATTTACAGATTTCAGTTGCCGGCGCTGCGGTTACTCTTTGGGCGCGACCTCGAGAGGAGGCGTCCGAACGAACTCGAACGATACCGCCGATGGGTTGTGATTGCAGGGGGCTTCCTCATCGCATTCGCGGTTGGCGTCGCCGTGCAGCGGTAAGGACGCTCAGGCAGCCGCACTAGATGCGGATGCCGCCTACCTAGAATCCGCTCGCCAGCCGGCAAGCGGCGCCGCGTCGGAACCGACCATCTCGGGCCGATCGACATCGCCAATGACGCATAAGAGATACTAACGTAGCCTATATGGATGTCGCTTCATCCTTGATAACGGCCGCGATCGGAGTGGCGCTCATCTTGATGAACCGAAAGATCGCGGCACTTGTGGTACGGAACGCTGAACGCTACCGTCACTCGAAGAACCCTCGATTTGAACGGATATACGCCTGGGCGCTCGTAGTGGGCGGACTAATACTCATCGTTTCTGCGTATACCGGCTACTATGGGACATTCAGGAGTTGACTGCCGGGACGGGTGCTTGTTCGAGCGACTAGGAACGCAACAAAAAAGGGGAGCAGCCCATCGGGTTGCTCCTTTGCTATTGCGACACTTGAAACGCCTCGCCGCAGCTCTCGCAGCGGATCGAGGTGCTCGCAAGCGTCTTCCTTGCGACGCGGATGACGAAGCTGCACTTGCACGTCGCCTTGAGATGGCGCGATCGAGGTGCGTCCTCGCCGTCGGTCGAGTCGTCACCGGTCGGCCCGGGTCCCGAAGGGACCGCAAGCGTGCGGTGGCGATGGATGAGCACCGCGCGCAGTTCCTCGATCACGTCGAGGTATTTGCAGGCGGTCGTGTCGGGCAGGCGAGTCAACGCCCACCCATAGTGCGGCACGCGTTCGACTGAAAGGCCGATTTCTTCAGCAGCTTCCTTGAAGCGTGCATTGTGATATTGCGACCGAGAGCAATCGGCGACCTGGCGCGCGAAGTTCATCGCGTGCGCGGCTTCGTGAAGCAGCGTCTCCGTGATGTCCTCGGCGGTGCGGTTCAGGTGCTCGGCGACAACCACGACCTCGTGGATGCCTTCGGTCTCCTTGCGTACCTTCCAGCGAAGCGCGGCGAAGTGGCCGAGCACGTTGGTGGCACGGTGCGGGTTCGGCGCGGCCAAGACGACCACGCCGGGCACTTGCGAGTGGTACTCGCGGATCTTCGCCCAGATGCGGGCGAGGGCCGAGACGAGCTGCACGGAGCGCTGCTCGTGTTCCATGATGGACCTCCTTTCTCGGCGGCGTGGGTCAGTAGGTCGACCGCGAGCTCGCCGCCTTCTTGGCAGAGGAAACGAGGTCGCCGTGCACGATGCTCGCGAACCCGTTGCCGCCGATGACGAGGTGGTCGAGGACCTGGATGCCGAGGACGGTTCCCGCCGCGACTAGGCGCTCGGTCAGCGCGTAGTCTTCGATGCTCGGCGTCGGGCAGCCGCTCGGATGGTTATGCGCGAGCACGACCGCGACGGCACGGTGCCGTACGGCGTTCGCGAACACGTCGGCCGGACGCACTTCGACTCCTACGGGTGATCCCTCCGCGACGATGGTCGTCGCGAGGGCGTGGTAGCGACAGTCACAAGCGACGGCGACGAAGCGTTCGGCCTCGCGTCCCGCAAGATACGGGAAGAGATGCGCGTATGCCTCGGCCGGTCCTTCAAGAGTCTTTGCGGGCAAGGGGGAAAGAGCGGCCCGCGCGAGGTGAAGCGCCGCAGCGAAGCGGCGACCGGTCTCGCGGGGCATGAAGTGCTCGAGCTCGTCGGGACGGGCCTCGGCGAGATGCCGGAGCGACGTCGCCGCGAGGAGGGCCTTCGCCTTGCGGCGGGACCCGACGAGCACGGAAAGGGCGGTCTCGAGCTCGGTGTCGGTCACGCGGGCTCCTTGGCGGAGGCGTTCTCCACCTCGGTCGCCTCGTCGCGCGCCTCGCGGACCTGGAGCTTGCCGGTGAGCGGCAAGGCATCGAGGTAGAGGTTCAGCGAGCCATCGCGATTCTCGAACGCAGTGCCGACGCGCATCCAGTAGGTGCCGCGGTCTTTACGTTCGAGCGGTTGGAGGACATCGAAGCGCTTCCGATTCTCTTTGGGCAAGACAGTCTCCTTTGGTGGTGGGGGGGATAAGCGAACGAGAGGTAGACGTCGGCGTGCTCACACCGACGTCAGTTGAGGTCGTCGAAGTCGATCGGGATCTCGCGGCGCGCGATGGCCTCGAGCAGGCGGTCGCGAAGCTGCGAGTAACGGAACGCGTCCGTCTTCGCTTGGAAGCGTCTCGTCAGCTGTGAGAGCCCGACGACGTGCTCCCGCGCGAAGTTGATGGCGCGCAGAAGCTGGTGAGCCTCTTCGCGGGTAAGCGTGAACTCGATGAACGCAGCAGTGGACTCGGGCGTAGCCATGGTGACCTCCTTGGCGGTGAATGGAACGCGACGCGGCTCCGCCGGAATCGCCGCGCCGCGAGAGATGGTCAGGTGGTCGTGTCGGTCGGCTTCTCGCGCATCGAGAAGCGCAGCTCTTCGAGATCGAGTTCCTTCGCGCCGCGGAGCGCCCAACGAAGGGCGCGCCCGGGCACGGCGTCCGCTTGGACCTTGTCAGGGAGCCAAATCACTCGCGTGCGCACGCCGAGCTTCTTGAGCACGTCGCGCGCAGCGGATGCGCCGGAACGGCCGGCCTCGCCGCCGTCGTAGAGGACGGTGACGCCGTATTCGCCTGCGTGTTGCGCGAGGAGCTCGGCCTGCGGTTCCGAGAGCGAGCAACCCATCGAGGCGACGACGTTCTCGAACCCGAGCTCGTAGAGCTTCAGGACCGTGAAGTAGCCCTCGACGAGGATGAGCCCTTGTTCGCGCGCGACAGCCTTCGCGCGGTCCAGATGAAAAAGGACAAAGTCCTTCCTGAAGCCCCCAGGCAGCTTGTATTTACCGCTTTCGCGGATATCGGCCCACTTGAGGCGACGTCCCGCGTACGCAACGAGTTCACCATCAACATCGTTGATGCGGATGGCGATCATTCCGCGCAGGATTCCCCGGGCGCAGTAGCCGACGTCGAAGTGCTTCGCCGTCTCTTCCTTCAGCCCCCGCTCCTTCAACAGGTGCGGATGCGTCGGGTCGAGCGCGAGGCGCACGGCGAGCGGCGGGTTGATGGGTGCCTCCGAAGTCTTCGTCTGCGGTGGCGCAGCGACCTGTGGTGGTGGCGCGGTCGCCGGCGGGGAAGCGGGAACAGGCACCAGTGGCGGTGGCGCTCCGGCATCGAGGCCGAAGAACGCATGGAGCTTGAGCGCCGCCTCGCGGACACTCACGTTATCCATCTTCACGACCAGATCGATTTGATTACCACCCTTACAACGTGAGTGGCAGTACCAGACATTCTTGTCCAAGTCGGCGGAGAACGATCGCGGCCCGGTCCCATTATGGATCGGGCATGGCCCGGTCAGCTTGGAACCGTGACGCTTGAGCTTGCCGCCAAGGTTGAACATCTTGATCAGCACGTCCTCGAGCGAGACCTTGGCGCGGAGTTCCACGAAATCGATCCAGATGGTCATAGAGATTGGTCTCCGTCGTGGTTAGTCCTCCTCTTCGAGCTCAGCGAGACCGCCGAGTTCGTCTCGCATTACGGCGACAACTTCCTCGTCGAAGAATTCGGTGGCGGTGAGCCCGGCCGAATACGCGGCGTGCGTGTCGAGATCGGGCAGATCGGCGAGCTGAAGTCCCCAGCGGCGGTTGCACTTCTTGCTGACCGACTCCCTCCAGCGGAGATAGTCCTCGTCGGCATCGGGTGCGGCGATCGCGGTCGCGGTCTTGGGCATCGGTTCCTCCTTGGCGGCCATCGATCGGCCGCCCCCACCGGGCAGAGACGCGTCCGCGCACACGCGTGCGCGCTCCGCTCGCCGCGAACGTGTGCGCTCGCGGCGTCATGACCGAGATTGGTGGTCAGCCACGCCGGTGGGGGCGGTCGATCTTCGGGCGGCGGTCGCGCCGCCTACGAAGGGCCGTTGTCGAAGAGTTGGTCGATCGCGGTCTCGACGCGCACTCGCGGGGACGCGTATTGCTCGCGCGAGTACTGCACGATGCGCGCGCGCCGTTCTTTGGCGTCGTGAGGCGTCGGCGGCGGCTCGAGCGTGCGGGCGCTGAAGGGACGCAGCTCGTCGCCGCGCATGAGGAGCCGGACGGCGACGTGCTGGCGTTCGAGGTGGACGAGGTCCTCCGGCGTGTAGGGCGGCCCGAGTTCGTCGGCCAGGATGCGCGCGTCGCTCGCGCCGACGCGAAAGATGACGAACGTGCCGACGTTGCCGAGCACGGCGTCTTGGACCGCACCTGTCAGCTGCCCAAAAAACTGATTCGCCAGGTGCAGGGAGATCCCAAATTTACGGGCCTCTGAAAGCATGGACGGCAGAGCCTCGGAGACGTACCGCTGGACCTCGTCGATGAAGACGTAGACGCGGACGGAACCAATCGGGCGCGACATGGCCGCGAGTTCGAGAGACGAGAGGAGGAGACTGCCGAGCAGGTGCGCGGCGTCCTCGCCGATCGTGCCGGGCGTGAGCTTGGCGAAGAGGATGCGTCCCTCCTCGAGGTGTTCGCCGAAGTCGACGCGACTGCGCTCCTGCGCGACGATGTTTCGCACGATTCGATTCGCGTTCACCGCAGCGAGCTTGTTCATGACCGGCGAGAGCATCTCGCCACGCAGCGCCTGCGAGTAGCCCGGGAACTCGCGCAACCAGAACTGACGGACGATGGGGTCCGTGTGCTGGCGAACGAGCTCGAGGCGGAGAGGTTCGTCGGTCAGGAAGCGATAAAGGAAGCCCAAGCTCGCGCGGGGGTCGCTCGCGATCGCGAGGATGGCCGCACGCAGCGCCGCCTCTAACCGTGGTCCCCAGGATGACGACCAGTTGTTCTTGAACGCCGCGACAAGGCTTGAGGCTAGGAGCGCCGGGTCCTGGTGGAGCGAGCGTCCTTGACGGAACACGTTCCAGGCGACCGGAAAGTCTCGGTCCTCGGGGTTGAAGAACAGAACCTCGCGTTCGCGCTCGGTCGGTACATGTGGAAGAACGGACTCGACAAGGTCGCCGTGCGGGTCGAAGAGCGCGACGCCGCGACCGGCCTTGAGGTCCTGGATGACGAGATTTCGCAGCAACGTCGACTTGCCGCTTCCGGTCTTGCCGAGAGCGTACAAATGGCGACCGCGATCTTCCGCGAAAAGGCCGAATCGTCGACGGTCGCTACGGAAGGTCGTCTCGCCGATGACGAGGACGTCGTCCTCGCGAGCGCCACCGTTTCCCTTGAACGCAGGCGTCGTCATACGCGTGGTTGGAGAAGAACGAAAACGGTGTGCTCACGCCGAAGCGCTACTCTTCGGGGATCGCCTGGAAGATGGCGCAGATCGCGAAGGAGGCAGGCGCGTCCGGCTGCCCGGCGATCGAGAACGTCACGCCGCCGGTGTCCCAATACTCGATGCGGACAAGCTGGTCGCCCTTGAGCAGCTCGCCCGCCTTTGCGACGACGGTGGCAGGGCCGAAGTTCTGGCCTCCGCCCGCGCCCGCATTGCCACGCTCAGCCATGAGGCGCGTGCGGGTGGGCTCGGAAAGACGCGCGAGGATCTGATACGAGGTCAAGAACCTCGGCACCTCGCCGCGACCGGTCGCGGCGGCGCGTAGAACCGCGAGCACCTCGGGCTTGATGTCGGTCGGCATGAGATTCGGCATAGGACACACGCTCCCCGGCGCGGGTATCCGCGCCCTGTCTCCATCATCCACCAGGTCGGGCGGGTTCGCTGCGAACGCGCGCGTTCGATCCGGGAGTGAGAAGCGACCGGAGCGTGCGGTGGTCGCCGCTCGCGTCGCGCCACTCGAAATCGAGCACGCTGCCGGGCTGGAAGCGCGTCGCGAAGGGCGCGCCGGTCGACGTCTCGTATGGCGCGAACCAGAACAGGGAGCGGGCATGCGGAAGGCGCTCCGCCAGCGCGCGCAGCGTCTCGGCGCGGCGCTCGGTCGGCGGAGCGATGAGGACGGCACGGACGGATTCGTGGCCGTACAGGCGTCGGAAGAGCCCCGTGTTGTTGGCGTCCGCGATGCGGCCGAGCTTGTCGACGAGACGACGATTGCCGCCGCGCACTTGGGCTCGGACGACCTCCACGTAGACGGTCAACCTCCTGTCGTCCGGCGCGATCCAGGTGACGGCTCCATCGGGCACGAGAGCGCCGCGCCCGCGCGCGAGCTCGCGCCTCGCCGCGTGCGCTCTTCGAGCGAGCCGGTGATCGTGCTCGGTCGCCACAATGTGGAAGCCGTCGGGTGGCGGTGTCGCCAGGATTGAGACGATCCAGTCCGTCACGACGAGGTGGTGCTCAAGCGTGCGGTGCGAGAGCGGCTTCGGGCGTCCGAGTTCGGCGTCGTCGCGCCGCCGATCGCTCGTCAGCAGGTCGTAGCCTCGCCAGCCGAGGACATACGCCGGTTGCGTTGCGCGAGCGGGGACGACATCGTCGCGGAGCACGACCGGCAGATACACGCGGTCGAGGTAGCGATGCTCCCAAAGCGAGCGGAGCCGATACTGGCAGGCGCGCCGAGAGCGCCCCGAGAAGAGAAGCGCTTGGACGTGCTCGGCGCGCACGACACGATGACGATGCACGACCTCGAGAAGCGCTCGGTCGCGCTCGGTCAGCGCGAGGCCGCGCGTCGGCGTGGTGGGTCGACGAAACCGCGATGCTCGCGCGCGTGTGGTGAGCATGTGATCTGAGTTGAGAAAAGAACGAAAGCTGCGGGTGACCGGCCTGGACCGACGGGCGGCGACGCCGGGGAGGGAGGCTCGTTGTGAGACTTGGAGCCGTACGCGTTCGCGTATGCCGCTCCACAACGGCGATCGGCGCGCCCTTCGGTCGAGTGGTACCCAGGTTGCACCCAGGCGGTGCGAAAGAACGATGCCCGGCCCAGGCCTGAGCCGGGCATGTCTCTCTTGCACGCAGTGCCGTGGCGGTCTTGAAGATGGTCTCGCGGTGTTAGGCGAGCCTGGTCTCCGTCGCGGTTGAATGGCGGTTCGTGGTTGGCCTGCTCGGCCAGTTTGGTGTTCGATGTGGGACCCGATGGCGACGAGCGAGCCGGCCGTCTTCGGTCCGGTCTCGCCGTCGTCCTCGGGGATGCACGCGCGCGGTCCGTCGGGGTCCGATAGGAACCCGACTACTCTTTGGACGCGTGAGATGGGTGGCGTGTTCCGGTCCTCCGTGAACCGCCGGGACCCAACAAGCTGGCCAAAGAGTAGTCGGGGTCGAAGACCCCGACGGTCGCGCTTCAGTTTGGTTGTTCGGTTAGCCAGTATTCTTGCGTTCGACCGTTGCGCTGACTCTTCGTTGCTTACAGCGAAGGGGAGGAACGAAGGGGCGAAGCGGTCGGGTCGCTCGGCAACCGTCGGCCGGAGGCCGCGGTCAACAGTGGTCGATGCTGTCGAGTGAATGGCGGCGACGCGCGCGGCGGCACTGCATGAGTGCACGTTCGTCCGGCTCTCGTTCGAGGCGGTACAGGTGCTCGTTCACCTTTCGCGGATGTCGTGCTCGGCGGATGTCGTAACCGCGACGGAGCAGGTGGAACTTGGCTCCGCCGAACGTGTGGCTCACCTTGCGGACGAGTTCGCTGGTCGGGTGCCAGTTATGGTCGCGGAGGATGCGTAGGAGCCGTTGGGCTCGGGTCGCAGCGGTGGTTCGGAACAAAGAGCGCATATTTCAGTGAAATGAAGGAACGATGTGAGGGTGCGGTGGCGGTGACGCGACGGGCTGCGGAGCGTCGACCGTCCGGTCGTGTGCATGGAGGCTGCGATATCTCGCGGCGAGGCCGAGAGCGACAGCGAGAAGTTTCTCGTTGCGCCAGCGAGCCCACGGATCTTGGTGCCCCTCGACGCGGTTTGCCGTGGAGTAACGACGAAGACTCGGGTAACGCGTCAGCAGGTGTTCGTACAATCGGGCGTGGGTAGGCGTCGCGTCGTCTGGCAAGAGGGTTCGCTTGGCAAGGCTCAAGCTGAGCCGTACGACTCGGTACCGGTGCGCGGCTCCGAGAACGCCGAGCGTGCTGCCAGGCTCTACGACAAGCGTGTCGGCCCCGTAGTCACGCGCGAAGTCGGTCAGGTTTCGTTCAAGCGCGGTCATCGAGTACACGCGGCAACGCGCCACTTCGAGGATCTCACCGGTGCCGATCGCGACCATGGTGAGGAATGGAGCGCGGTCGAGTGCTGCGACGAATGGGGAAGGCGCCCTCATCCAGGATCGCGCTTCGTCGCGTGGGAGAAGTCGGCAGCTTGTTCGAGCGTGATGCGACGGCGCTCAACGTCGTCCCGCAACGCGTCGAGCAGAGCCGGGGCGACGAGGCGTTCAAACGGGACCTGCAGCGCGAGAGCAACGCGGACGAGCGGCTCGACGAAGTACGGCAAGCGCGTCACCGTTTCGTAGTCGCGAATCGTCCGCTCACTCACGTCGGCAAGCGCGGCGAGTTCTTCCTGGGTGAGCCCCTCGTTCCCGTAGAGCTTGCGAAGCCTCCTAAGATGCAGGGCAAGCGAACCGGGGGAGCCGGGCGGCGGATTGGACTGGTCCATAAGACACTTGCGGATAGGTTGGACCTATCTGCGAAGTGCTTTCACCTCCTTTCGTCAAGGCTTGTTAATGCGAGTCTCGCGACGACTCCTGTCAAAGACCGTTCAGCGAGCGGGGAGCATACGCCGTAGTGCTCGTCGACGAAAAGGTGCCAAAGCGGAGACCGTATTCCGATGGCGGTGGATATCACTAGTAATCATATCCAATGTGCCTCGGGCTCGGTAGAGGACCCACGGATCGCCCCTCGGACGCAGTGCCGTAAAAGTGCCGCGAGGGGCGTGATCCGTGGCTCATATGGAACCTTCTGACGACTCGTGCAAACGCACACTTTTCGGCGAACGTTCGCCGAGAATTGCACCTTCCTCGCTTACCGCCCCGGTGGCCTCTCTAGCCTTCGATTCCCCGAGGTGGCTCCATGAGAACCTCCGCTCGCGCGGAGGTTTTCTTGTTGAAGATTAGCGAAGAAATCGTGACTGAGGGAGGTGGCGGTTTCCGTGCTCGCCTGTGGGAGTGCCGTGAAAGTGCCGTGACTTGCTCCTTCGTCGAGGCCGAGCGTGTCGATCGGCGTGACGCCTGTCTTGAGCGCCCTCGGCAGGAGGTGCGCGTACTGCATCGTCATCTCGATCGATGCGTGGCCGAGGAGTTCCTTCAGCACGAGCAGGGAGACGCCGGCCATCACGAGATGCGAGGCGAAGGTGTGCCGATTATGCCGACCTCGGCATAACCGCCATTATGCCGCCTCTCGGATTATGCCGACTCGGAGGTGCTCTCGACGACATCGCCGTCGGTGGTGTACGAACGCGAGTCGGCATAATCAGAGCGCCTCGAGGAAGGCGACCAAGTCGTCGTCAGGACGAAACCGCCCCGGCTTGAGACCGAGTGCGGACGTCTTGGCGAGGGCCTGCTCCTTCAGGTTGAGATCGGCGTGCAGGTAGACGTGGGTTGTCTCGACCGATTCGTGACCGAGCCATAGTGCGATGACCGTGCGATCGACGCCGTGTCGAAGAAGCTCCATCGCAGCTGTGTGGCGAAGGACATGGGGACTGACGCGCTTACTCCGCAGCGAAGGGCACTTCGTCGCTGCTTCTGTCGCGTACTTGGCGAGCAGTTTCTCGAGGGCGTCACGGCTGAGGGCCCCACCGCGCTGCGACGGAAACGCGGGGTCGTCAGGCTGGCCACGTCGCTCGCGAAGCCACGCTTCGACGAGCGCGACCAGATCACGGCGCAACGGGGTACAGCGCTGCTTGCGGCCCTTGCCCTCGCAGCGAACGTACGCGCTCGGTCCGAGCACAATGTCGCGGCATCGCAGTGTCACGAGCTCGGAGGCACGCAGCCCGGTCTGGATTGCGAGCGACAGCAGCGTGCGATCCCGACGACCGATCCACGTCGAGCGGTCGATGATGCCAAGTAGGGCATCGATCTCATTGGCAAGCAGGAAGTCGATCGGGCGTCTCTCGTGTCGCTTGCTCGGGATTGCCAGGACGCGCTGACACTGGTGCGCGTACACAGGCTCCCGCAGCGCTACGTAACTGAAGAACGAGTGGAGCGCTGCCAACCTGGCGTTGCGGGATCGAGCACGATTGTCGCGCTCGGTCTCGAGATGTTGAAGAAAGTCTACGACGAACGGCGCGTCCAGATCGTCGAGCAGCAACAGCGAGGGCGCTTTGGAAAGCCGCAGCTTCGCGAACCCGAACAAGAGCCGAAAGCAGTCTCGATAGGCCGCGACGGTGTGATGACTGACGCGTCGCTCTCGAATGAGGCGCTCGGCGAAGAACGCCTGCAGCAGCGCAGCGAAGGTCGTCGTCATGATGCACCTGCGGGACCGCGCATCCAGCGCTCGGTGGCGAGCTGCAGGAGCTCGGGTACAGCTTCGATGTACCAGTACGTATCGGCGACGTGGGCGTGTCCGAGGTAGGTGGAGAGTCTGGGAAGCTCTCGCTCGACGTCGAGCCCGGCGCGATACCAAGCAATGAGTGTGCGCGCCGCAAATCGGTGGCGCATGTCGTGGATGCGTGGCCCGTGGCCATGACGGCCACCTGGCGAACGCAGTCCGACCTTGCGAGAGACCTGCGCGAAATTGTACCGAGTGCCCCACTGCGAGATGCGATCACCTTTCTCGGAGAGGAAGAATCCGTCACATGTCCGCACCACGACTCTGTCCCTGTGGTGTGCGTACTTGTCGAGCGCGACTACCGTCGAAGCATGAAGCGGAAGCAGACGCGATTTCCCGAACTTGGTCCGCCGGATCGTGATGACGCCGTGGCGCAGGTCGACGTCGGCGACGTCGAGCGCGATCACTTCGCTGATCCGCATGCCCGTAGCGGCGAGCAGCCCATAGATCGTGGCGTAGGTCGGGCCACGCAGACCGGCGCGCGATCGAAGCTGCTCGGCGGTCCGGACGATCGCTTCGATCTCGACGTCGCTGTAGATGTACGGGACCTGGCGGCGATACCGCCCGGGCAAGAGTCCGAGCGGCGGGATCTCGGTACGCGGCTCGGTGGCACTCCACCACGCGGCGAACAGACGAACCGCCGACAACCGGGCCGACCACGTCGCCGCTTGCGACTGGGCCGGTAGTCGGGCCCACCGCACGGCGAGATCCGTCGTGATGAACTCGGCACCCTCGAGCTCGACGTATTGAATGAACTGACCAAGCATCCATTCGACCTTGCGCAACGTGAAGCCGAGGCTTCGGCGAAGCGCGAGATACTCGACGACGCCCTCGCGCATCGTGGTCATCGCGTTTCTCCCAGCACCGGCCAGGATTGCGCGAGGGTGCGCAATCCGGTCAGGTCGACCTTGGCGTAGATCTCGGTCGTCGTCGGAGAACGATGCCGGAGCACCTCCCCGATTTCGGACATCGAGGCGCCGACCTTGAGCAACGTCGTCGCGAGGCTGTGCCTCAAGAGATGTGCGCCATGGCTCGGCGGGTCGTCGATCCCAGCGCGCCGTAACGCGCGCGCGACCACGGTGCTCACGACGCTGGATCCGGAGAACGCGTGATACGGCGCGCGCGCACACAGGAAGACTCGCCGGGACGAGCTTCGCGGACGCACGTCGCGTAGGTACGTCGCAAGCGCTTGGCCGACATCGGACGGCAGTGGCAATCGATCTCGAACCGCGCCTTTGCCCGGCACGGTGATCTCCGCGATGCGCCAGTCGATGTCGGAAAGCTCCAGCATCACGATCTCGAGGGCACGTAATCCCAACCGGGCGAGCAACAGCACGATCGCGTGGTCGCGCGGCTCCGACGAGACCGCAGCGATCACGCGCTCGACCTGACTCGTGTCGAGATGGCGAGGAACCGAGGAGTAACGCCAATTCGCGACCGACAGAACGGCGGGCGTCAGGTCCACAGACGTGAGCTCCTCCCGGAACAGGAATCGAAACAACGACCGGAGCGCTGTCGCGAGCAGCTTGGCTCGCGCTCGACTCATCTCGCCCGCGCACTGGAGGAGGAACCGCGAAACGTCCGCCGACCCAAGCGCGTGCAGCGAAGCGCGAGGATGCTCATCGAGGAATCGATGAACGAACGGGCGATACCCCTCGATGGTCACAGGCGCAAGCCCGCGCTCCCGCTGCAAGTACGTCTCGTACCGAAGACGCAGCTGATCGGCCGCAGAGCCCTCGGCGACCACCGCCGGCGCGATCACATCGACCCGACGCAGAAGCTCGAGAAATGCGTGAAGGCCTCTGCGAGATCCGTGACGACACTTGCGCCGTCTCTCCTTGAGGTAGGCCGTGACGAGAGGCTCGCCGAGGTCAGAGACGCCGCGTCCACTGGCCGCAAGCCAGCTGCCGAGATCCTTCAGAACGCGCAGCCGAATCTGTCCGGTGAACCGCCGGTACCCGCCTTTGACCAACTCGGCGGCGAACGTGTCCAGATGCGCACCGAGTGGACTGGCGCGCAAGACGCGAGCTTCCTGCTCGCTTACGAAGTGCTCGATCATGTCTCCTCCTTGGCCGACGATCTTCGGCCAAGTGGAGACCGCCGGATTATGCCGAATCGAGCTGCATGGACGGGCGGCTAGGGCCCAACGCGCGGCCTCTTACGAGCAACACGGCATCGGCAGTCGGCATAATCCGAGAGGCGGCATAATG
>JAQBQF010000254.1 GCA_028287115.1 Myxococcales bacterium | reverse complement strand
GAGAGGCGGCGAACGATCTTGTACTTGCCGAGGATCGTATCGTCGGCGATCAGCGACTGCGTTGCGTTATCACCGGCCTGCGCGACGTTCGCGTCCGTGAGCGCGCGCGACAAGATCTCATCGCGCTGCGCGATCAGCTTGGCGCTCGCCGGCGGCGTGCTCGTGCCGGCTTTCTGAAGCGGCGCGAGCATGTTGGCCGGCAGCTCGTTGCGCGTCGTCCCGCCGCAGGTCGAGCAGATGTGTTCGGCGAACTCCAGCGGCCACGGCGCTCCCTCGAGCGTGAAGCTCTCCGGCGAGATCCGGCCGCACTCGATGCAGCAGTACGGCACGAGCACCGACGACACCGAGATGTTCCTGGCGACGCTGAAGCTGTCCCCCGCGACGGTGAGGAACGATTCGGTGACGTCGACAAGCGTGATCGCCGGCACCTGGCCCGCGAGACTCTTGAGCAGCCGTTTCCATTCGCGCTGGCCGAGCGGATCGAACCGGTCGACTTCCGCGAGATCGATCACGACCTCGCCCTCGGCGCCGACCAGGAATGGCCGCGCGCGGAACATCGATCCGATCGTGCCGATGATCCGGAAGTACGTCACCGAGCCGTGGACGAGCTTGATGATCCTCGGCGGCTTCTCGCCGACGGTATCGACCGCGGTGTACAGCCCTTGGGCTGCGAGGAGCTTGGCCGCGGCCGGCTGGATGCTCGAGGCCGCGTACTTGCTGACGAACGAGAAGTAGCTCTCCGGCGTCTCGTCGAACTCGAGCTTGCCGCCGCAGCGCGCACACTCTTTCTCCGAAACGCCGCCTTTTGCCAGTGCAGCGCGCTCCACGAGGACGTCGATCGTCTCGCCGGACTCCACGCCACACGATGGACAGGTGTACGGCGCGACCACGGTCAGGATCTGCGCGGCGCCGCCGAAGTTCAGCACCATGTTCAGCTGATCGACGAAGAACGTCGGGCAGCCGAGCAGGTACAGGTCCGTGATCGATTTGGGCAGCGCATCCATGCCCTTGAGCCACTGGCGGACGCCGAACGAGGTCATCCGGGTCATCGCGGTCACGTTGATGACCACACACTTGACGCCGTCTCCGAGCGAGCCAAAGCCGCTGAAGTGCTCGTCCACCAGACCCGCGACACTCACGATCGCGGCTTCTCCGGCAGCCATGACCTCGACGCCAGCCTTCGGGCGCGCGATCGGGTTGTTGGTCGGCTTTGGGTCTCGGGCCATCGTTTTCTACTCGGACTTGCGGCCGATCATCACCCAACTTGCTGGCAGACGCCAACTTCCAAACCTGCGGACACCCAACGGAATAGCGGCCCCCACGTCCATAAGATAGCACTCCCCGAGGGTCGTCGCGATTCCTGGGAGCCGATTCATGCACTGCGAGTTCGTCGGGGTGATCGCTAACCGGGTGCTACCCCAACGTGTAGGCGCGGACCTACTCACCGTCGGTGATCGTGGTCTCGATCTTCTTTGAGCGGACGGGCGGAGGATCGGCCATTATTGGTGGGTAGACCAAAACCGTGATTGAATCGGTAAGAGTGAGCTCGTTACTTCCGAACTTCCTCGCATGAAGCCTCCGAAGCATATCGAGTATGTCTTCGACGAGGGCTCCGGACTCTATGTCCGGGTCAAAACGCCCGACGAGACTCAACGCTCGGTGGTATTCGCGAGCGAGTCTCACGCAGCGCTGCTGCGCGCTGTGCTCCCCAAGCCTTACGTTTTCGTAACAAGCCGTGCAGAGCTAACCGCCGCGGCGGCAAAGCGCGGCGCCGTGATCTTCATCGACGTCGACCTGCTGTATCAGATCGACGGAGAGCTGACGAATATTCCAATCGTCGCGATCATCGACGATGCGCCATCCGAAACGCTGCAGAGCACGATCCGATCGCTCGATACGTTTCCTTGGCTCTCGCACCTCGTCAGCACGTCGATGCTGTCGACGCCGGCCGCACGTTCGCACCTGACGACGTTTCTCGAGCGCCTCGCATACGGACCCGAACACGGCATGCTCAACGCTTCGGGCGTCGGCCGTGTCGCCCTGCTCGCGCGCGCGAGCCGCCGCGAGGCGCGGTTCGAGCGGATGAACGAGTTCTTCTCGAAACAGGGCCTGTCCGCACGAACGATCACGGCGATCAGCGAGGTCTCCGAAGAGCTCGTGATGAACGCTCTCTATGACGCGCCGGTCGAAGCGGGCTACTTCAAGAAGCCTGTCCCGCGCACGGTCGATGTCGACCTTCCGCCCGAGCGCGCCTGCGAAATCAGTTACGGGATCGACGGCAGCAACGTGTTCGTGAGGATCCGCGACACGTTCGGCGCCCTGACCCGAAGCCGCTTGCTCGACGTGCTGAACCGCTGCAATGGCACGACCGTGCCGCTCGACGAGAGTCGCGGTGGTGCCGGCCTCGGGCTCTGGCGCGTGTTCTCGACCGCGTCGACGATCGCGATCACCGTCGTCCCCGGGCAGCTCACCGACATCCTGGTCGGGATCTCGACCCACAAGGGCAAGATCTCCAAGCAGCTCCAAGCGGTCCACTTCTTCTTCGTCGCGAAGACGAACGGATCGATGGATTCGCTGGTTCCGAGCGAGGACCACGACCTCATGGATCAGTCGATCACGCTCGTGCTCGTGGCCTGACCGGCATCTCAGCTGGTACACGTCTACGCATGACCTCGATCGACGATGCCAAGCGCACCGCGGCTCGCGCCGCACTCGCGGAGCTTCCCGAAGCCGGCGTGATCGGCCTGGGCACGGGCTCGACGACGCGGTTCTTTATCGACGCCCTCGGCGAGCTCGTGGCGAGCGGACGCCACTACACCGGCGTGCCGACCTCGGAAGCGAGTCGGGCCCAAGCGACCGCACTCGGGATCCCGCTCCTCGGCGATGAGGGACCGTGGGACATCGCGGTCACGGTCGACGGCGCCGACGAAGTCGACGACGCCTTGAACTTGATCAAGGGCGGGGGTGGCGCGCAGACGCGAGAGAAGATCGTCAGCTACAGCTCGCGCCGGACGATCATCATCGTCGACGGCACCAAGCTATCGAAGCAGCTCGGCGAGAAATGGGCGGTCCCGATCGAAGTGCTGGCGTTCGCCCACCGCGCGACCGCCGCGCACCTCGCGAAGCACGGCACTCCGAAGCTGCGCGAGAAGGCGTCCGTCCCGGTGCGCACCGACGCCGGCAACTTGATCTACGACCTGCACTGCGGGCCGATCGCGGATCCACGGGCGCTCGATCGCGTGTTGCACGAGGTTCCCGGCGTGGTCGAGACCGGCCTGTTCATCGGCCGCGCCGATCTCGTGCTCGTCGCGAGCGAAGATGGCGTGAAGCGACGCGCGCGTTAAGCGGCGACGCGGTGCTCGGTGACGAGCGGAAGGCCGGCTCGCGCCCACTGGGTGGTGCCGCCTTCGAGGTTGTAGATCGCCGTGTAGCCGAGGCGCTCCGCGAGCTTCGCGGCCGTCAGGCTGCGCACGCCCTTGGCGCACACGAACAGGACGATCGAATCGCGGCTCAGCGCCGCGTCCGGGTCCGCCCGCAGCTGGTCGAGCGGGACCAGGCGCGAGCCGGCCAGGTGACCCGTGACCCATTCGCGCTCGTCCCGGACATCGACCACGTCCACGCGCTGGCTGCCAAGGAGCGCTGCGGCTTCAAGTGCGGTGAGCGTTTGGACCATGAATCCGTTATAACGGAAACCGTCATGGTCGGCAAGGGGTCTGTTTTAGCGGACGTCCCTACGATGGCTCTGTAGCCGGAGCAGCGCCTCGACTAGAGCGTCTATGTCCTCGCAAACGTTGTAGAAAGCGAGCGAAGCCCGGACCGAGCTCTCGACTCCGAACCGCCGGAGGATCGGCTGAGCGCAGTGATGGCCCGAGCGGACGGCGATCCCGTCCTGGTCGAGCGCGGCTCCGACATCTTCGGTCCGCTGCCCATCGAGCACGAACGACAGCACGCCCGCCTTGTTCACCGGGGTGCCGATCATGTGGAGCCCGGGAACGCCGGCGAGGCGCTCGGTCGCGTACCCGAGCAGCTCGTGCTCGTAGCGATCGATCGTGTCCATGCCGATGCGCATCACGTAGTCGAGCGCGGCTCCGAGTCCCGCGGCATCCGCGATGTTGCCGGTCCCCGCCTCGAACCGCCACGGCGGACCTTGATACGTCGTCTTCTCGAAGCGGACGTCCTGGATCATGTTGCCGCCGCCTTGCCACGGCGGCATCGCCTCGAGCACCTCGCGCTTGCCGAACACGACACCGATGCCGGTCGGCGCGAAGACCTTGTGACCCGAGAACACGTAGAAGTCGCAATCGAGCTGCTGGACATCGACGCGCATGTGCGAGACGGCCTGCGCACCATCGACGAGCACGCGCGCTCCATGACGATGCGCCATCTCGACCATCTCGCGCGCCGGCGTGATCGTGCCCAGCGCGTTCGAGACTTGCGGCAGCGCGACGAGCCGCGTGCGCGGGCCGAGCAACTTCTCGTACTCTTCGAGAATGATGTCGCCGCGATCGTCGACCGGAGCGACGCGCAGCTTCGCGCCTTTCTCGGCGCACAGCATCTGCCACGGGACGATGTTCGCGTGGTGCTCGAGCCACGTGATCACGATCTCGTCGCCCGCTGCGACGTTGCGGCGACCCCAGCTCTGCGCGACGAGGTTGATCCCTTCCGTCGCGCCGCGCACGAAGATGATCTCGCCCGACGACGAGGCGTTCAGAAACTTGCGAGTCGTCTCGCGGCCGCCTTCGTACGCGTCGGTCGCGCGAGCCGCGAGCGTGTGCGCGGCGCGGTGAACGTTCGAGTTCTCGTGCGCGTAGAAGTGCGAGAGCCGATCGATCACGGCTTGCGGCTTCTGCGTCGTCGCCGCGTTATCGAGCCACACGATGCGCTTACCGTGGACGCGCTCTTCGAGGATCGGGAAGTCGCGCCGCACGGCGTACGGATCGAAGCCGCCGCGACCGAGATCGCGCACGAGATCGCTCTGCACCGGCTGCACTTCGTGTCCGAGGACGTCGCCGCCCCACTCGATCGGTGGAGGCGATTCGAGCTCGCGCGGACGATCGGGCAGAAAATAGGGCGCCGCATCGATGTTCGCGCCGTCGGTCATTGGTAGGCGCATGACATCTGCGACCACGCCGAACGGATCGGCGAACGAAGGCACCTCGAACGAGGTGGTCGCGAACGGGTTCGTCGACGGTGCGTTCGAAGGCATCGCGCCAGTTGGAGGGATCGCGCCGCTCGGCGCACTCGCAGGCATCGCGCCGCTCGGCGCGCTCGGGATCGGGCCACTCGACGGCGCCGCACCGCTCGGCCCGGCGGGCACCGTCGAACCGCCGCTCGGTTGCATCGGAGAGGCCGGCGCGAGCGAAGGCGCGATGCCGGGAGAGCCCGGTGCAGCCAGGCCGGCTTGCGTGATCAAGTTCGCCGGCACCATCGGCACCGGAATCACCGATGCCCCGCCGAACATCTCACCGGCGAGCTTGGCGATCAGCAGCCCCATCGAGTTCGGATCATCGGAAGGCAGCGTCGGGCCGATCGGCGGCGCCAGCGCGGCGGTCGCGAGCCCGGGACTACCCTGCGCCGCATTCGGCAGCGGTCTCACGAGTGGCGAGATGCCACCCGCATCGCCGACCTGACCGAGCGGTCCGCGTAGCTCGTGCGGCGGCAGATCACTTGTAGTCATGATACCGGTCGACTTCGACACTTTCGAGCACGCCGATCGCGTCTTCGGTCATCACCGCCGCCGAGCAGTACAGCGAGATCAGATACGCGGCCGCACCGCGCTGATTGATCCCCATGAACCGGATCGACAGGCTCGGGCTGACTTCGCCGGGAATTCCCGGCTGAAACAGGCCGATCACGCCGCGCTTCTTCTCGCCCGTACGCATCAGCAAGATGTCGGTCTTCTTGCCGGCGAGGTGCAGCTTGTTGCACGGCACGATCGGCAGACCGCGCCACGTCAGCATCGGCGAGCCGAACAACGTCACGGTCGGAGGTGGCACGCCACGGCGCGTACATTCGCGGCCGAACGCGGCGATGGCGCTCGGATGCGCGAGGAAGAATGCGGGCTCTTTCCAGACGCGCGAGATCAGCTCGTCGAGATCATCCGGCGTCGGCGCGCCGCCGCGCGGCTTGACGCGCATCGAGTCGTGCACGCTGTTGAGCAAGCCGTACGCGCCGTTGTTGACGAGCTCGTCTTCCTGCTTCTCTTTGAGGCGCTCGACCGCGACGGTCAGCTGCTCTTTGACCTGATCCATCGGGCTGCGAAACAGATCGGAGATCCGCGTGTGGACCTCGATCGTCGTCGTCACCGTGGTCAGTGTGTACTCGCGAGGCTTCTCCTCGTAGTCGATCACCGCGAGCGGCAGCACCGAGCTGTCATCGGGGCTGCACTCGACGGCGAACTTGTCGTCGATCACGCGATTGATCCGATAGACGCCCGCTTCGACCGGCGTCCACGGCAACAACTGAACGAGCCAGCGCGGGGTCGTCCCGACCCATTGCGGCGGCGTCTTCGTCGTGTTGGCGAGCTGTCTCGCGGCGCGCTCCCCGAGAGTGCGGCGATCGTCGTTGGTGTCCACCATGTTCGGCTAGCGTCTTAACACGCATACCGTGCACCTCGGGAGCGTGCCCGGTCGAGAGATCACCTCGAGAGCTCTTCGATCATAAGATCTCGTTCCGCCGTGCTGAGCGTCCGAAATAACGGAGGCGGCATCGTTAGCCGCGTGTCGAGCGGTGTCTTGATTCGATCGATCGCTCGCGCCTTCTCCTCCGCGCTCATCTGATCGAGCTGGTCGACCAGGAACAAGTCCCGCGTGATCGTCGGATCGAGCTTGCTGTGGTGACACTCCTGGCACTGCTGGACGAGCAATTGTCGGCCGGTCATCGACGGCAACGGTGCGAAGCCCATCTCCGGCAGGCCGCTGTCCAGGAACACCTCCCGGATGTCCTCGTCGAGACGTGGCCGCGTCCCGCTACGCCAGCTCTGATAGACCGCGGTCATGTGAGCGAGCTTGTCGGGATCCGTGATCTTGACGTCGTGATACGGCGCCGGGATGTACCGGCCGGCGATCGAATCGCTGTAGCTCGCTTGCCACGTCGGGCTCCAGCCGATCGGCACGTTCGTCATCGGCTGTTCGGGCGCGGATGCGAGCACCTCGGTCTCGATCGTCGACGAGTGGAACACGTTCGGCTGCCGGCCAAATCCAGCCGCGGTGATGAACTCGGCCATCTTCGCCGGATCCGACTTGTCGATGAGGGCCGCGGGAATCCCGCCGTAATTTTCGGCCGTGCCATGCGCCGCATGGAAGTCCGCGAGCAACGCCTTGCCACCCGTGGTCTGCGGACTGAACCAGTGCGTGTGCGGCGCTTCGATCTCTTGCATGCGCAGGATCAGTGGATCTCCCGTGTCGGGGACATCGCGACCCGTTCCGATGTGACACTGGCGGCAGTCTGCGATCGTGTTGGAGAGCGAGGTCGTCGATTCATAGATCCGCACGTTGCTCCAGCCGGTCGTCTGGTTGGGCGTCAGCAGATCGTCCGGACCGCAGCCGTTCGCCGTGTTCGTGCATTCCTTGTCGAACAGCACCAGATAAAAGTTCACCGCTTGATCCGCGGGACTAAACGAAGCGACCTCGACGAACGGCTCGCCGGGGTCGAACGCGAGGAACATGTAGTCCGGCGGCACGGTGCCGCCGGCGAGCAACGGTGTGAACATGAACGCGGTCGGCGCGATCGACGAGACCTTGCGCGCGGTCAACGCGGACGAGTGCCCGAGGATCGCGAAC
>JAQBQF010000349.1 GCA_028287115.1 Myxococcales bacterium | reverse complement strand
CACACGCGCGCGAAGCATCGTGCTCTCCCCGGAATCTACGCATGTTATCGTCGTTCTCATCCCCGTGCTAGTCGTTTCCAGATCGCAACGATGAGCACGGTCCGAGCCGACGAAGGTCGGAGAGTTTTTCGCAACGTAGCTTCGTTCGGCGCGTTCGTGATCACGCCGCTCCAGATGCTCATGCTCAGTCGAGCCTTGGGACCAAGTGGATATGGTCATTGGTGGTGGACGTTTGGCGTGCTCGAGGCCGCCACGATCCTCGGCAGCTTCGGGTCTGATCTATTTATCCGGCGCGAGATGCCGAGGATCGCGCGCGAGAAGAGCGCCGACGAGCTGCCTGCAGTCGTCGGGTCAGGGTTGGCGGTTGTGGGTGTCCTGGGCGTCGTGCTGGCACTCCTCCAGCTTGGACTGGCGTCGCCGCTGGCGAGCGCGCAAAAGGATCCCGAGCTCCTACCGTTCCTGCTGCTGCTGGCTTGTCAGCCTGTATTGTGGAACCTGACGGGGATCCTCGTTGCAGCGTTGCAATCGATCAACGTTCTGGGACCGGTCGCGGCGATCCGGGGAATCGTTACCCCTGTGGTTCAAGTGGGCCTTCTCTATATTGCGTGGCGGTGCGAGCTCTCGACCACGAGCACGTTGTTATTGCTCGTGGCAGTGAGCGTGCTCGCGTTCTTGATGATCACCGGCGTGTATGCCCGTCACTTCTCGGTCCTGCGAACGCTCAAGGAGGCGATCCGACCGCGCTACGCACGGCAGGCGATGAAGTGGGGCTTCGCAATGCTCGCGCCGTCATTGCTCTTCACGGCCGGCGGGAAGCTCGATCTCTACGTCCTCGGGGCTTACCAGATCTCTTCGATGGTCGGCGTCTACGCCGCCTGCCTCGCGATCGCGGCGATGTTACCGGCCACGCGTGCGTTGTTCGATCCGGTCGTGCTGACGCAGATCGGTGCCCTGCACGGGGTCGAAAATCACGAGCTCCGAGCGTCATTGGCACGCATGACGCGGATGTGCCTGATCGCGATGACGCCTCCGCTCGTGATCCTGATCGCCATCGGTCAGCCGTTGCTCCACGGGCTCCTCGGTCGACCTGTGCCATTTGCGATCACGCCGCTGGCAATTCTGTGCGTCGGACAGCTCGTGGGTAGTCTCGCGATCGCCGGATTGCTGATCCCGATGATGATGGCAGGACGGGTACTCGCGTTGATAGCGGGGGTGACGCTTGCGATCAAGTTCGGACTCTTGCTGCTGCTCGTACCGCGTTACGGCCTGGTCGGCGCTGCGATCGCCACCGCCGCCGGCACGATCGTCGCGCAGCAGGGACAGGTTATTTTTGCGGCGCAGCGCCTCGGGTATCGCCCGTACGCGGCCAGTCTGTTGCCGCCCCTGTTCGTCACCAGCATGATCGCCGTTGGTGGCCGGGTGCTGTTCGTCGGCCTTGACGGTTATCTGTCGGAGCTACCGGCGGCTGCGATTGCCGGCGCCGCTTCTCTGGCGGTCCTCGCCGGCGCACTGGGCCTGGTCCTCGACAGCTCCGAACGAGCCGCTTTCCGCCGCCTGTTTCGCCTCGCCCCTCGCGGCAGGTGATCGGTTGCTGTATTTTGTTCGCGCATGCCCGCGACCCGCGATGCGACGTCCTCGTCAGGTTCGAGACCTCGGATCTCGGTCGTCGTACCCGCGTTCGGTTGTGAAAGTTGTCTCGAGCCGCTCTACGAGAAGCTCAAGCTCGTGCTGGAGCCGATCTCCCCGAGTTTCGAGATCGTGCTCGTAGACGATCATAGTCCGCAGCAAGACTGGTCGGTGATCAAGGCACTCGCCGCACGCGACCCACGCGTCCGCGGTGTGAAGCTGACGCGTAATTTTGGTCAGCACAACGCTATCGCCGCCGGGCTTGCCGAGGCGAACGGAGACTGGATCGTGGTGATGGATTGCGATCTCCAGGATCGCCCCGAGGAGATCACGCGTCTCTACGAGAAAGCGCTCGAAGGTTTTGACTGCGTGTTTGCCAAACGTGCGGATCGCGTTGATTCGCGCGGCAAGATCGCGACGTCTCGCCTCTTCAACTTCATCCACGGCAGGTTCGCCGGCTTCAAAGATGACGCGTCGATCGGCAACTTCTCGATCATCTCGCGTCGCGTCGTGCGCGAGCTGAGAAAATTTCGCGAAGGCCGGCGGAACTACGGGATCCAGGTGCACTGGCTCGGGTTCCCGACTTCGTACATCGCCGTGACCCACGCGGCTCGTCATTCGGGCAAGAGCAGTTACTCCGTCACCAAGCAGCTGCGCCACGCGGTCGCGACGGTCTTGTCGCAATCGACGCGACCACTCTATGCATCTGCGCTGTTGGGACTGTTGATGGCGCTCGGCGCCGCGATCACCGCCGTCTATCTCATCATGCGGAAGCTCACGGTTGGCTATACTGTCCAGGGTTGGACGAGCGTCATTGTCTCGTTGTTCTTTTTGTTCGGCGTCCTGTTCCTCAATATGGGAGTGCTCGGGCTGTACCTCGGCAGCGTGTTCAACGAGGTCAAGGGACGTCCACCGTTTGTCATCGAGCGGACGACGTACGAGGACAACGAGCCTCGAAACGATTAGGGCCGCTGCTCGAGCGGCGTGACGCGAATCGACGGCTGCTCGCGCGCGTACGACATCTCGTAGAGCGCGCGATCGGGGAATAGCCGGTGGAGTGCTTCGGGGTTGGCGCTCGCTTTCGCGAAGATCACGTCGTCGGTGAGGAACGGATCGGGATGCGGATACTCGAGCACCCAGCTGCCGGCCGGCGCGAACGTCTTATCGATCTGAAGGAGCACGATGTAGGGTTGCGCGATCACGATCGCGTGATGAACATCGAGTGCCTCGAGCATCTTGTCGGGGATCGCTTGCGTCGTTGCCTGCGCTCGTAACGAGGCGAGGTTCGAGAGGCTGAACATGCCGCACGAAAGGACCAGATAGCCGGCGAGCAGGATGCCGGCGGTTGTGCTCGACAGGTTGCGAGCAGACAGCCAGGCAAAACCGCGCAAGATCCCCGCCGTCGCAACAACCGTGAGCGGCACCGTCATCTCCGAGAAATGGATTGGACCTACGGAGTGAATGCCGGTGTTGTCATGCGCAAGACACAGCAGCACATTCGCGAGCACCCCCGCGGCGAGCACCACCAAGATCGGGCGCCTTCGGTCGAGCCCGCCGATCACGGCTGCGATCATCGGCACCCCGAGGAAGAACACCGCGAGCATGATCACGTCGAACCCGAGGTTGAAGCCGAGCCGATCCCAAGCACCAAAGTTGTAGGCAGGTGAGCCGCCGATGGTCCCTGGCGCGAAGCGCGCCTGGAGGTACCACACGCCCGTCGTCTGCAGGTTGTACCAAGCGAACACGAGGATGCCGGGCAAGAGCCCGCCTGCGATCCAAACAGGTACGGTCCGCGGGGCCAGGTGTGCGCGAAGCGATCGCCAGGTCAGCCACGCTCCGAGTGGAGCGAGCAGGCAAAGGATCTCCAGCGGGCGGCACAGAAACCCTAGCCCGGCGGACATCCCGATCAACACGGCATCGCGGCGAGGCGTGCCGGCGTGCGTATCGAGGCGTGCGGCGAACGCGAGCGCGAGTGCGACGAACATTCGCGAGGCCACGTGTCCATGGCTCGTGAACGAGAGTGACGAGATCATCGGCGAGACGATCCAGATCACGGCCGCGAGCACGCGAGCTCGCGGCCCGAACCAACGGCCGGCCGCGTACGCCACCGCGACCCCGCTGAGCGCACTTGCCAGCGCATAGAGGAGGCTGCCGAGCCCCGTGAGGATCGAGGCCGCACCGAACATCAGCACGCCTGGAAAATCCATCGCCGAGACCATGCCGTCGCGTTGATACGTGAACAGATCGGTGAACGCACCGGCGGGTTGCAAGGCGGGTATGCGCAGGTGACCTGCAGCGAGCATTCGCGCGCCGAACGTCACCGCGTTCTCATCGTCGGTGAGCGGGCGATCGAGCACCACAGCGTGACGACCGACCGCCGACCACACGAACAAGGCGACGAACAGTGCGAGGCCGGCCCAGCGCCACGTGCGTGGCGACGCGTTGTCGACACGCGCGATGAACCGCAGCAACAACGGGCCGAGCCTAGGCGCCAATCCCCATGAGATCAGCAACGCACCAGGTAACGCGAGTACCAGGTGTGCCAGCCAGAACCGATGTTCGGAGCCCGAGACATACGTGAACGGGCTCGGGCCATCGGTGCGATTCGGCGGAAGCGGAGGCCCGTACCAGGCCTGAAAACCGAGCAATGCACCGATTCGCACGTAGATGGCGAGCAGGCCGACACCGGCGAGGAGCGGTCCAGCGCGCAACGTCGTAGCTCGCGCCGGAGTCGCGGGCTTTGGCGTGCCGAGCGAGCTCTCGATCATGATCCGATGGACGGTATCACGAGCGATCCTACGGGATGAAGGACGTGACCGCGTCGAGGACACGCGCTTGATCGCCATGCTCTAGATCGGGGTACAGCGGCAGACGGATCAACGTATCTGCGATGCGCTCCGTCACCGGGAGATCGCCGGGGCGGCCGCCCCACTGACGTGCGAGCTCCGAGAGGTGCAGCGGCTGATAATGAAACACCGCGTGAATTCGGCGCGTCCGAAGGTGCGCGAGCATGGCGGTGCGGCGCTCGAGGTCCGGCATGACCAGATAAAACATGTGGGCCGGATGCACGCAGTCGCTCGGGATGATCGGCAACGTCACGCCGTGGCGCTCCGCCCAGCTCGCGAGCCCGGTCGCGTACGTGGCCCACACGCGTTGTCGCGCCGACTGGATCTGTTCCGCCGCTTCGAGCTGTGCGACCAGCACGGCGGCCGTGAGCTCGGAGGGCAGGAAGCTCGACCCCAACGCGACCCACGTATATTTGTCGACCTCCCCACGGAAGAACCGCGCACGATTCGTGCCCTTGTCGCGAACAACCTCGGCACGCTCGACGAGCGTCGGATCGTTCACGATCAATGCACCGCCCTCGCCGCAGGTGATGTTCTTGGTATCGTGAAAGCTCTGGGTCGCGAGCCGTCCGAGGCTGCCGAGCGGTCGGCCGCGCCAGGTGGCGAACAGGCCGTGTGCATTATCCTCGACGACGCTCGCACCAACCGGTGCCGCGATCTCGGTGATCTCATTCATCGCGCACGCCACACCGGCGTAATGAACGGGCACGATCGCTCGGGTTCGCTTGGTCACCGCCCGAGCGAGCTGACGCTCGTCGAGGCAGAGCGTGTCGGGACGGATGTCGACGAAGACGAGCTTGACGCCGCGCAAGGCGAACGCGCTGGCGGTCGTCACGAACGTGAACGCCGGCACCACGACCTCGTCCCCGGGGCCGAGATCGAGCAGGAGCGCCGCCATCTCGAGGGCGTCGGTACACGAGCTCGTGAGGAGCGCTCGACCTCCGCCGAGACTCCGTTCGAGCAAGCGGGCCGCTCGTCGTGTCATCTCGCCGTCGCCCGACCAGCGCGGAGATCGCAAGACTTCGGCTACGAGCTCGGGCTCTCGCCCCGTGAGGCGCGGACGGCTGAAGGGAATGTCGGGATCCATCGCGATCACGGATGCAGCAGGTGCCGCAGATACTCGCCGTACTCGGCCGCGAGCTCCGCCGCGAGGCGCGCGAGCTGGGCGTCGTTGATGAACCCCATACGCCACGCGATCTCTTCAGGGCAGCAGATCATCAGGCCCTGGCGATCTTGCACCGCGTGGACGAAGTTTGCGGCCGCAAGCAAGGAGCTGTGAGTGCCGGCGTCCAGCCATGCGGTGCCGCGCCCGAACACCTCGACGTGCAGCTGGCTCCGATCGAGATAGAGCTGGTTGAGATCGGTAATCTCGAGCTCGCCGCGCGGTCCCGGCACGAGCGAGCGTGCCAGCTCGCACGCTTGTCGATCGTAGAAATACATTCCCGGCACCGCGAGATTGCTGCGCGGCGAGACGGGCTTCTCCTCGAGCGACAGCACGCGTCGGTGGCCTCGATCATCGGCAGCGCCGAGCTCGACGATGCCGTAGCGCTCGGGATCGCGAACCGGATACGCGAAGATCATCGCGCCGCGCTGGAGAGCGGCGGCACGGCGCAACATTTCGCCCAGGCCGGTGCCGTAGAACAAGTTGTCTCCGAGGACGAGCGCGCACGGCTCGCCCGCAATGAACGACTCGCCGATCAGCAGCGCGTCGGCCACGCCTCGAGGCGTCGCCTGTTCGCGATAACTGAGCTGTAGTCCCCACTGCGCTCCGTCGCCGAGCATGCGGCTGTATTGCGGCAAATCCTCGGGTGTCGAGATCACGAGGATTTCCCGAATCCCGGCGAGCATCAGCGCCGACAGCGGGTAGTAGATCATCGGCTTGTCGTAGACCGGCAGCAGGTGCTTCGACACGGCGCGCGTCACCGGATAGAGGCGAGTCCCGCGCCCGCCGGCGAGAATCAAGCCTTTCATGTTCGTCGCTCCGCGCCGAGATACCAGTCGAGCGTGGCCGCGAGTCCCTCGGCGAGCGCATGCCGCGGAGACCAGCCGAGCTCGGTCCGGATCTTCGTGGTGTCGAGTGCATAGCGCCGGTCGTGACCGAGGCGATCTGCAACGGACTCGATGAGCTGTTTGTGAGGACGATGCGGAGAGTCCGGGAGGCGCGCATCGAGAAGTCCACACAAGAGCTCGACGAGCTCGAGATTGGTCCGCTGGACGCCGCCGGCGACATGGTACGTCTGGCCGGTGAATCCGCGCTCGACGATTGCGACGATCGCTTCGCAGTGGTCCTCGACGTGGAGCCAGTCGCGGACATTCTGTCCATCGCCGTAGATCGGCAGCGGTTTGCCGCGCATGGCGTTCACGATCATCAAAGGGATCAGTTTCTCCGGGAACTGGTGCGGTCCGTAATTATTCGAGCAGCTCGAGATCGTCGCATCGAGCCCGTAGGTGCGGACGTATGCGCCGACGAGGTGATCGGCGGCGGCCTTCGAAGCGGCGTAAGGTGAGCTCGGCGCGTAGGGCGCACCCTCGGTGGGCGCCGGCGCGTCTGCCTCGAGCGAACCATAGACCTCGTCTGTCGAGACATGGTGGAAACGCCGCCTCGTGCCGGAGGTGTTCGCCCCCCACGTCAGACGGGCCGCCTCGAGCAGCGTGAACGTGCCGGTGATGTTGGTCTCGATGAAGGGGGCGGGACCGCTGATCGATCGGTCGACGTGAGTTTCGGCAGCGAGGTGGATGATCGTATCGATCTGCTGTTCGGCGATAAGTCGCTCGACGAGCACGCGATCGCAGATGTTGCCGTGTACGAATGCGTAGCGACCGGGACCGTCGCCGACAGGCAGCCCTTGCAAGTTGGCTAGGCTTCCGGCGTACGTGAGCGCGTCCAGGTTCGTGACCGAGATTTCCGGTCTCGTGCGGAGTAGATGACGCACAAGGTTCGAGCCGATGAATCCGGCTCCCCCGGTGACCAGCACGCGTTGCAAGGCCTCACTTCACCACGGCGACCGAGAGACCTCAAGCCAACGGCTCTAAGGAGGAAGCGCGAGGTCGGGATCTCGCTGACGAGCGTCTATTCGATCGGCTCGAGCTTCTGAACGTCGGTGGTGCCGATGAGGTCGCGTCCACCGGTTGCGAGATCACCGAGATCGAAACCGGGTGTCATGCGCCCGCGAATGAGCACGTACATGGACGGCGGCACGGTTGGGCGCTCGCGCAGCCACCTGTCCGTGAACTTGTGACGCGCTTCCAACAGCTCGGCGGCTAGCTCGGTCGAGTCAGCCCCTTCGAGCTTCGCCAGACGCTCGATCAGCGCCTTGCGTGCTTGCTCGTCGTTGGTGACGAGCAACATCTCGCGAAGTCCTTGCACCGCGTGTTCGTGCTGGCCGAGCTTCGTACGCATGACCGCAGCCCACTCTGCAGCAGCGGCCGGCGCCCCAGGTTTGCGAATCGCGGACTCGATCAAGAGCGTTCCGCGTTCATCCCACGCGCGGCGTTGGGAAGCGTCTTGGGTCACGAGATCCTGTGTGTAGATCTGGCCGGCGAGATACGGCAGCCGCCAATCATCGGGAAATTCGGCCATCCCGCGCTCGAGCACACTGATCGCGTGGAGATACGTCGACTGGTCGACATCGTGCGTCGCCATCGTCGTCGCGCGAGCTCCGTACTCGTAACCGCGATGGAGTTTCGGATCGAACGCGATCAACGCATCGACCAGCGCCGACAGTCCGCGAGCCGTCGTGTTCGAGCCGCCGAAGTAGCCGGAGAGCCGCACCCAGACGAGGTCGGCCGCGAGCTCGCGATACCCGAGTGATAAGAACGGCGCGGCCGCAGGGGAGGGCGCGTACGGCTCGTCCACGGTCGTGAGCTTGCGTTCCTCGGTAGCAGCGACGCGTGCGACGCGCGCGCCCGCCAACGCGAGGACCGCGACTCCGAGCGCAACGACAGGTCGCACGACCGCAGTATAACGCGGGATCCGCTACGCTTAGCGGCGTGCGGACTACGAGAAGCGCGATCGTGATCGGCATCGCGTTGTTGGCAGCCGCCTCGCTCAGCTTCGCGATCGCGCACTGGAACAGCATCTACGACGACGCGTTCATCTACTTGCGCTACGTCAGAAATCTTCATGCGGGCTGCGGACTGCGGTTCAACTGCGGAGGGCCGCCGGTCGAGGGCTTCACAGGCCCGCTGTATCTCGCGACGCTGTGGGCTGGGAGCTTGTTCACGAACCAGCTCATGGCCCTGTGTCAGATCGTCGGGGTCGTGTCGTTGATCGCCGGGGGTGCGTTGGGCGTGGTCACCGCGGCGGCGTTGCCCGTCGAGAAAACCGGCCGGCTACCCGCTGTGCTCGCGATCTCGACCGCACTCGTCCTGGCGCTCGATCCATTCGCGAAGCTCAACGCGAACATCGGGATGGAGACGGCGCTCGCGGCCGCCGTGTTTTCGCTGGTCGGGTTTGCCGCCGTGACCGAGCGGCCGCGGCTCCTCGTCTTCGCGGCGATCGCGGGCATGCTGGTACGCCCCGAAGGCTTGCTGTTCGTCCTCGCGCTGCCGATCTTGCCGTCGCTCCGGCGACCGCGTTACTTGCTCGCCGCGGGGATCGCGATCGCAGCGATCGTCGCGCTCCGTTACGGAGTGTTCCGCGCGCTCGCGCCGAACACGTACTATGCGAAGTCCGGCGGTACATGGCGTCACGCCGAGCTCGGTCTGGCGTACATCTGGGATGCGATCTGCGACTTTCCCCTCGCGATGCTCGCGCCGTTGTCGCTGTTCGGCGGCCGATCACCTGCACGGATCTATCTCGTCAGCGTCGCGGCCGTCTGGATGGCGTTCTTCCTGCGCACCGGCGGTGACACGTTCGAGTACAGCCGTATGTGGTTCCCGCTCGTGCCGTCGCTGACGTCGCTCGCACTTGTCGGCGCATTCGAGGTCGCCGGACGCCTTCGCCGCTTCGCCCTGGTCGTGCCGCCGGTACTCGCGCTCGCCACCGGTGGCCGGGCCGCGATTGCACACGCGATTCCCGAGCAACACTGGAATCCGCGGATCGTCGAATGGATCCAAACCGGGACGTACTTGCGCGAGCACTATCCACACGGATCGCTGGTCGCGACCGTGCCGATCGGTGCGATCGGTTATTTCTCGAGCCTGCCGATCCTCGACCTGGTCGGCTTGACCGACGCGCCGATCGCGCACGCAGGACGCGGCGTGCCGTTGGAGCTCCTCGACAAGCGCTGGATCGGCCACGAACGCAATTTCACGGAGTACGTGCTCGAACGCGCGCCGGCGGTGATCGTCACGACGATGCATCAAGCCGCACCGTGGGTAACACTTGCCGGTACGCGCGCCGGGTTCTGGGCGGACTGGCTCCTGCTCCAAGAAATCAAGGCAGGGCGCGCGCCCTATCATCTGCACGACGCGGAGGTCGCGCCAGGCGATCACCTGCTGATGTTTGAGCGCGACGCGCCGAGCCCAACCACACCACCCTTCGGCGGTGCCGCTCCTCCACAACAAACGAAAACGCCGCCATGACGGCGGCGCGTTCGTCCCCCCAACAGGCAGTGCTAGTCAGAGTTCGGCGCGGGTTCGGTGATGATGCCAGACACGTTGCCGCCCGGCGACGTGAGGTTCAGCGTATAGGTGATCATCGTGCCGTCGCAGTCGAGATCGCCGATGGCGATCGCGCTCGCGGTAGTCGACCCGCCCGTGTACGTGTATTCGAACAGGTTCGGTTCATCGATCTGGAAGTCGAGCGCCGACCAACCCGAATCGGCCGACCAGCTGGTGTCGACAGCGAAGTGCTTGTTGGGACCGGTGCAGGCGGTTGTACCCGTGGGCTTGGCGGCACCGTTCGCTCCGACGAAGGCTGCATTCGTCGTGAAATACACCTTCGAGTTCTTGCTGATCTTGTTGAGCTGAAGGGATGCCTCAGTTTTCTTGGATTTCTTCATGTAGTCCATGAAGGCCGGGATGGCTACGGCGGCGAGGATGCCGATGATCGCCACGACGATCATCAGTTCGATCAACGTGAAACCTCGCAGGTGCTTCTTGATTCGTTTGGTCATCGTTCACCGGTCCAAGCAACGAACATACCAGGGCTTGCGATTTAGGAACCTATTGAAACCACAACCGACTCCTAAGCGGCGTGCCGTAAATCGTCACCTCGAGCGACAAATCGCGGAGCTGGCCTTTCGAAGCGACCGAGCTCTACACCGAAAACAAAAACGCCGCCGGTTTCCCAGCGGCGTTTGAGTCCCTCAAAGGAATCGACTAGTCCGAGTTCGGCGGCGGCTCGGTGATGATACCGGAGACGTTTCCGCCGGGCGACGTCAGCGCGAGCGTGTACGTGATCATCGTGCCGTCGCAGTCGAGGTCTCCGACGGCGATCGCCGTGGCAGCGGTACTGCCGCCGGTGTACGTGTACGCGAATAGGTTCGGTTCGTCGATCTGGAAGTCGAGCGCCGACCAACCCGAGTCAGCAGCCCACGACGTGTCGACAGCGAAGTGCTTGTTGGGGCCCGTGCAGGCCGTGCCACCAGACGGCTTTGCGGCTCCGTTTGCACCAACGAACGCTGCGTTCGTCGTGAAGTAGACCTTCGAGTTCTTGCTGATCTTATTCAGCTGAAGGGATGCCTCCGTCTTCTTGGACTTTTTCATGTAGTCCATGAAGGCCGGAATGGCCACGGCCGCGAGAATGCCGATGATCGCCACCACGATCATCAGCTCGATCAACGTAAAACCACGCATCCGCTTCTTGTTTGTCTTGGTCATGTTTCCCCTTTGTGCAGCGCATTGTCAGCAATACACATGCCGCACGCCAGTATTTTCAATGCCTTGAGATCGTTGGTGGAGGAAGTGGCCTACATGCTTTGGGTGCCGCAAATCGTCACCTCGCGTGACCATTTGCGGCCAATCAGGTAGATCTATTAGCTTTTTCTTACCCCTGCGCTACCTGTCAGTTACCCCGCATCCTCGTCGTTGCCCTTGTCCTCTCCCTTGTCGAGACCGAGCTTTTCGAGGCGGTAGCGCAGAGACCTGAAGCTGATCCCGAGCAGGCTGGCTGCGCGTGTGCGGATGCCACCTGTCTGTTCGAGTGCGCGCATTACCCATGCGCGTTCGTAGTCGCTGATCATGCGATCGAGATCGACGCCTTCTGCTGGTAACTCGATCACGGCATCGACGGGTAGCCTCATCGCCCGGACATCCGGAAGATCACCGGCTTCGATCACGTTGCTCGATCCCAGCGCCACTGCGCGCTCGATCATGTTTTCGAGCTCGCGCACGTTGCCTGGAAAGTCATAACTCTCGAGCTTGCGCATCGCCTCGGCCGTCATCGAGACCGAACGAGCATGCTCGCCGGCAAACCGCCGCACGAAGTGCTCGGCCAGCAGCGGGACGTCCTCGCGCCTATGACGAAGCGGTGGGATCCGAACCTCGATGACATTCAGCCGATAGTAGAGGTCGGCCCGAAACGCACCGCGGGCGACCTCGGCTTCAAGGTCGCGGTTGGTCGCCGCGATCACGCGAACGTCGACTTCGATCTCGTCGGTAGCTCCGACCGCCTTCACCTTGCGCTCTTGTAACGCACGCAACAGCTTGACCTGGAGGTTTGGAGACAGCTCGCCAATCTCGTCGAGGAACAAGGTCCCGCCGTCCGCTTCCTGAAATAGACCGGACTTATCGGCGACGGCACCGGTGAACGAGCCGCGCTTGTGCCCGAACAGCTCCGATTCCATCAGCGCTTCCGGAATCGCGCCGCAATTGACGGCAACAAACAGATGTTTCGACCGCGAGCCTTCGGTGTGGAGAGCGCGTGCCACGAGCTCTTTACCCGTGCCGCTCTCTCCCGTGATCAGCACGGAGGTGCGCGTCGAATGGATCTTGCCGATCAGCTCGAACAACTTCTGCATCGCCCGGCTCTTGCCGAGCAGGTTTGCGAGGCGAGCGCGGCCGGCGACTTGATCACGGAGCGCGAGGTTTTCTTCGAGCAGTGCGCGTTTCTCGAGAGCGCGGCTGATCACCGCGATGATCTCGTCGACCTGGAACGGCTTCGTCAGGTAGTCGTATGCGCCTTGCTTCATCGCGGCGAGCGCGGTGTCTGCAGTCGCATAGGCGGTCACCAAAATGACTTCCGGATCGATCGGCAACGGGGCGGCGCCCGCGACGGCGCTGTACGTGACCGCGCCCGATTTGATTGCTTTGAGAAGCCCGAGCCCATCGAGATCGCCCGGCATCTTGAGATCGGTGATCACGACGTCGAACGACTGGGTTCGCAGGCGTTCGAGCGCTTCGCCACCGCTACGCGCGGCGATGACCTCATGACCGGCACGACGTAGACAGATCGCCAGGAACTCGCGCATCGATTGCTCGTCATCGATCACAAGAATCTTGCCCACGTCTCGACTATCGCACGCGGCCGACTATCATCGATACGTGCACGTGCGCCCCGGTTTCAGAAGCCGATTTCACGGCGCTGCGTTCGAGAGCGCCGCGCACGTCTGTCTCGCACGATGAAGCGGCGACTCGATCAGGTGCTGGGTCGAGTCTTGTTCGAGTACGGCGGAGCCGTCGCGCTCGCGATCCTCATCCTGTACATCTGGATCGCACCGCCGCATATCGTCGATGGCGACAACGCGGAGCTCTCCACGCTCGGTCTGGTCGGCGGTGCGGCGCACCCTTCCGGTTATCCGCTCTACCTGATCTGGTTGCGGATCATGTCCTGGCTGCCGGCGCAGAGCCCCGCGCACGCAGCCGCGATCGCGACCGTGATCCTTGGTGTCGCGCAGATCATGATCCTTCATGCCGCGTGTCGAGCGTGGGGAGCGCGCGCCATCGCCGCGTCGTTCGCGGTCGCGATCTTCGCCGGGGCCCCCGTGGTCATGCGGATGTACACGCAGGCTGAAGTGTTCGCGCTCAATGGTCTGATCGCCGCCACCGTGCTGTGGCTCGCGGCACAGCGCGGGCCTCTGCGCGGCGAGTCTCGCGCGGCAGCCCTCGGCCTGGTCGCGGGACTTGGGCTGGCGAACCACTTGACGTGCGTGCTGCTCGCGCCGATCGGGATCCTCGGCGTCGTGCGGGGCATCCGAGAGTCCAAGCTGTCACGTCCGTCGGTGATCGCCGTTGCGATCCTGGGGCTCGCGATCGGACTCGTTCCGTACGCGTATCTCGCGGCGACACACGAGACACAAACGGCATGGGGAGCTCATCTCGATAGTTTCGCGGCGCTCGTCCGGCACTTCATGCGGTCTGATTACGGCGGTCCCGGCTACAGCGGCCGCGCCCCGAGCCTTCCGGCCATCGAGACCCTCACTTGGATCCTCGCGAGCGTTGGCCGCGCGTGGTTGTGGATCCCGCTCGGCGTCGGAATCGCGGCGTTGGCCGTTCGAGTTATACGCGACGGAAAGACCGGCGAGTCCCGATTCGCATGGCTGATGCTGCTCGCGACTCTGGTGGTCTCGGGGCCGCTGTTCGCGCTGCGGCTCAAGTTCGGTCACGTCGGGCTCGGCATCTATGCGGCCGAGCGGTTTTATCTGTTGCCGAGCATGCTGATGGCCCTGCCCGTCGCGATCGGCTTCGATCGAGGATGGTCCCTCCTGAGCACCAAACTCTCCGCACCCCCACGACACGCGCTCGCGCTCGGATCATTGCTCGCTACGGCAGCATTCATTACGGCGGCGGCCATGTCGCTTCCGTATGTCGGGCGAGTCCACACGCCCGCGCTCGAGCAAGGAGTCAAGAACATGTTGTTGCCCTTGCCGACGAATGCCGTCGTGATCGTCGCGCTGGATCAGTACACGTTCGGGCTCGGGTACCTCCAGGCCGCGCTCGGTGAGCGTCCCGACGTGACCGTGATCTCCTGGCCACAAGCTCCGCTCGCGGGGTATCGCGATCGGCTGGCGACACGCAGTGGGATCCGGATCTCGAAGCAGGTCGAAGGAGCCGCGAGCGTCGATGTCGCGGATCAAGTGCTCGCGGCGGGGCGGCCTTTGTTCATCGATGGCTGGGAGCTCAACATCGCGAAGACGTTCCCGACGTATCCATTCGGCCTGTTGTTTCGCGTCATACCGCGCCACAGTGCGCTGCCTCCGATCGAAGACGTGTTCGCGATCAACAAGTCGCTCTTCGACAAGCTCGAATTCGGCTATCCATTTCCCGACCGCGACAGCGACTTCGCGAGCGAGTTTCATAGCAGCTACGCGCAGACCTGGCGGATCATCCAAGACGCACTCGAGCGGCGTGGCAAACTCGAAGATGCGGCGTATGCGCGCGAGATGGTGAAGGCGCTCGCCCCAACGCCGTAGTGGGTGCTGTCGTCGCGCGTACGGGCTTCGGCGCCGCGCTATGATATCGCCAGGTGAGAGCGATCGTCGATCGGCTTCGTCGAGACCCAGGGCTCGCGTTTGTCCTGATCGCGGTCGCCGCGGTGATCGCGCTCTACGCGCCGACACTGGGGCGCGGCCTCGTCAACTACGAGGATCCGTGGCTTGTCGCCGACAACTGGATCGTCCAGCAACCGTCGTGGGCATCGCTTCACGCGATCTTTCTCGATACCAGCCGCGCCACGCGCTTCGTGCTCGGCGCCGAGTACCTGCCTGTCCGCGATCTCTCGGTGATGCTCGATTTCGCGCTGTGGGGAGACTGGTACCCGGGGTTCCACATCACGAATCTCGTGATCTATCTCGCATCGATCGGGCTGTGGTTCGCGGTGCTCGAAGGCTTCGGCCTCGATCGCAAGCTCACCGGACTCGCGATTCTGTTCTGGGCGCTACACCCGAGTCATGCCGAATCGGTCTCCTGGCTCAGCCAGCGCAAGGATCTCCTCGGCCTCATGTTTGCCGGGCTCGCGGGATTGGCGTACGTGCGATTTCGCGTCGGGCGTAGCGCGAGTTGGCTCGCGCTCGCGGTGGTCGCCACCCTCGCGACCGTGTGGAGCAAGTCGCCATTCGCGTTCGCCATCGCCGCACTGGGGGCGCTCGAGCTGGTCCTTCCCGCCCTGCGCGTCTCGTGGCGGCGATCGCTCGTCGGGCTCGGCGCGATCGCCCTCGTCGGTGTCTCGGCCTTCGTGCCGGTGCTGGCAGTCGCGTTCCACAACGCGATCGTCAGCCCGACCGCTCACGCACCGGTCGGGTTCTTCGAGATGGCGATCGGCCTGCACGGATTCTATCTGCGGCTCGCCGCGATGACGCTGCACAATGCGGCGACGTATCCGATCATCGACGGCCCATCATGGATCGAGATCGCGATTGGCGCAGTCGGGTTGGCCTGCATGAGCGGCGTGCTCGTCGCGCCTCGCAGGTTGCGCATGTCCCCGGCTCTGCGTGCGGGCGCGATCCTCTGGTTATCCGGCTGGCTACCTGTGAGCCGGCTCGTGCTCCCGTTGCGGATCGTCCAAGTAGCGGATCACTACATCTTGTTCCCGACCTTGGGGCTAGCTCTCGCTCTCGCGGTTGGCGTCACCGCGATTGCGAGTAAGCGCGCTCGCTACGCTTTGATCATCGTCGTCGCAGTGGCGGCTTCGATGCGAACCTTCGATGCCCAGTCCAACTGGCGCGATTCGCGAACGTTGTGGGAGCGTGCGGTCGCGTCGAATCCCACAGACGGCAATGCGTGGAGCATCTACTCCGAGTCGCTGATGGATGCGGGCGATCCACAAGCTGCGATGGAGGCCGTCTCCGCGGGCCTGAAGCGGTCGCGCGCGCCGCGTCTGCTGATGCGCAAGGCGCTGCTCGTGCTGCAGTACGGTAAGAACCGAAGCGCCGCGGAGGATGCGATGAGAGCCGCCGCCGACGGTGGCGAGCCGCGCGCGATGACCAATCTCGCACTGCTTTATTTCGAAGACCGCAAGTTCGATGCCGCGCTCCAATATGCACGTCGCGCGACGGCGATCGCACCGAGCTACGCGCACGGGCATCGGATCGTCGGAAAAATCGCGCTCGCTACGCAACACCCGGACGAGGCGCTCGCCGCGTTCCAGAGCGCGTATTCCCTAGCGCCGCTAGATCTCGCAAACCGCTACAACCTCGCGCTCGCGCTGATCGAGCTCAACCGCCGCGACGAAGCGCGCCCATTCCTCGAAGCGTGCCTCTCAGATCCCGTGCTCGTCGATCGCGCGCGAAAGGCGCTCGGGCTCTAGCGTTTCTGGCAGCAGGCGACCAGGAAGCCGCCGACGTCGCGAGCGCCCGGCAGATCTGCGAGGCGATGCTCGGCCCAACGTACGGCGGCGCCGATCAACGGGACCCTCAACACGGCCGCAGCGGGCGTGATCACGCGGATGCCGCGCGAGGTCACCCAGTCGAGCTCCGGCGGCAAGTAGCTGCGGATGGCGCGAGCGTCGTCGTAGCGCGTGAACACGTGCTCGTCGTGTGTGTTCTCGGAGACGGCGGTCGGCGGCTTCACCGCTTTGACGAGTCGCCGGATCGAGCGCGCGTTGTAGAACTCGGCGAGGACCCAGCCGCCCGGGCGCACGACGCGCGCCATCTCGCGCATCACGCCGGTGATGTCGGGGATGTGCGCGAGGACCTTGAACGAGTAGGCGACATCGACCGAAGCGGTCGCGATCGGTAAGTCGGTCGCCGAGGCCTGTGCGACCGCGAGGCCGCGCGATGCGGCGCGGGCGAGCATGCCGCCGGATAGATCGATACCGCGTGCGGTGCTCGCGAACTGGCCGACGCGATCGAGGATCAGGCCCGTGCCGCAGCCGACCTCGAGCACCTGTTTGCCAGCCGCGTAACGCTCGACGAGCTCGACCTCGAGATCATCGAGCATGCGGTGATAGGGCAGGTGCCGCTCGCGCTCGTACCAGCCGGCGAAGTCGTCGTAGTACGCGCGGTTGTCGAGGCGGGACATCGCTCCAGACGTTGTACCAACAAAAAAGGGCGCGAGCCCCGATCGGCTGCGCCCGTGTTTGGAATGTCGCGCGCGCTTAGAGCTTCGCGAGCAAGTCCTTCTTCTTGGCTTCGAACTCGGCATCGGTAAGGACGCCGGCCGCCTTCAGCTCGCCGAGTTGCTTGAGGGTCGACATGATCTGGTCTTTCGACTCGGGCGGGCGCTGCGCGTTGCCGCCTTGCATCATGTTGCCCATCTGGCCGGCCATCGCGAAGCCGAGGCCGATCCCGGCTCCCTGCATCGCCCCGCCGCCGCCGTCGCCGCCCTTCTTCATGCCTTCGGCCGCGCCCATCATCATCTCGGCCTGCGCGAGCTGTTGATACGCCGCCATGCCGCCGGGCGCCGAGCCCATGCCGCTGACGTACGCCATCCGGTCGACCAGCTTGTCGAGCCGCTCTTTGTCGTTCTGATCCATCGTCACGGAGAAATCGCCGAATCGGATGATCTCGACGCCGTACGGCTCGATGTTCTTGCGAACGTTCGCGAGCGTCGTCGTCTCGATCTCTTCGGTGTAGGCGCCCGACGTGACCTTCATCAGCGGCCAGCTCTGTTTGACGATCAGCTCGGCGACGCCGTCCTTCATCGTCTTCTGGACCTGGCTCTTGAACCAGCCGAGGAACGCGTCGTTATCGGTCGCGCGCTGGCCGACGAGCCCGAGGATGAGCTTGGTCGGATCGATGACCTTCGCGGAGAACTCGCCGTAGACCATGAGGCGCACGCGCAACTGCGTTTGCGGATCCTGAACGTCGCCGATCGACGTCCCGAACTTGAGCGACGGCATCTCGCGCGTGTTGACGAAGAACACCTCGCAGATGAACACGTTGCCGCCGGTGAACTTGTCGACAAGCTGACCGAGGAACGGGATGTTCGAAGCGTCGAGCGTGTGGCGCCCCGCCGAGAAGCTTCCGACGAACTTGCCGTCCTTGAAGAACAGCGCGACCTCGTCCGAATCCACCGTCAGCTGCGCATGATTCGGGATCGTCTGGTCCGGATGCTTGTAGACCCAGAAGTCCTTGGCCGAATCGGGCCGCGCAATCGCCAGCTCCGCAACACCACCCTTGATGAAACTGATGATTCCCATCTAGCGCTCCTGTGCGGCCAGTGATGACCGCCGTTTGCAGTCGGAGGACCCGTTGTAACCTAGCACACACCCTAACCACGATCGGCCCAAACCAAAGGTCGGGCCTGCGTATTTCCCTTGCGTGATCGGTGCACCGATATTGTATCGTGCGCGCACTTAACGCCGCCGCAGGGAGAGAAGTATGAAAACCACGTTTCTGAAGACGGTTCTCATCGTGATGTCGATTCTGGTCGTCGCCTGCGCGTCGCCCAAGCGACCCGGCGTCGGCGGTGACGACGGTGTGGACGCCACCGGCGCGTGTGTCCCGGCGCCGGAAACGTGCAACGACAACATCGATAACGACTGCGACGGCGTCGTCGACTGCGCCGATCCCGATTGCTCCGGCGTCGGCACTTGTCCCGTGTGCGGTATGGCGCAGCACCCGCTCGGTCAGCCGCTCGCGCTGCCGGACGGCGACGGCGCAGGCCCGCCGTACACCTCCGCGCTCCACTTCGACGGCTTCGGTGCGGCCCAGACGTTCATGGCGGCCGGCAACCTCTTGTCGGTGTGCGTGAACATGGAGCACTCGTGGATCCGCGACCTGCAGATCGAGCTGCACGCGCCCGACTTCGCGACCTTCCCGAACCACAAGGCCGTCCTCAACATGTTCCTCGGCGCGACGGGTAGCGAGGTCTATCTGGGCCAGGCCAACGACAGCGACATGTCGAACGCTCCGGTCCCCGGTGTCGGCGCTGACTACTGCTGGACGCCGACCGCGACAAATCCACCGATGCTCGACTACGCGAACGCGAGCATGACGATGCTGACGGTCACGGACGTCAACGGCACGCACGACGAGCTGCCCCCGAAGACGGCGGTCGCCGGCAGCGGCGAGTACAAGGCCTCGGGCGGCTTCGACACGCTGATCGGCGCACCGCTCAACGGTGACTGGACGATCTTCGTTCAGGACAAGTGGGCGATCGACAACGGCTTCATCTTTAGCTGGTCGATCAACTTCGATCCGACGATCGTCCAGGACTGCTCGGGCCCGATCATTCAATAATCGCCAGCCGCAGCGATCGGCTTGCCGGCACGAGGGCTCCCGCAAGGGAGCCTTTCGCGTTTAGGCTACGTGCCGTGAGTCCGTGGCGCCTGATCGGCTTTCTCGTCGCGATCAACGTCGCGTTGATCGGAATCGGCGCCGCGCTGATCGGCGAGCCCGACAACAAGCCGGGTGCCGGCGTACGCGTTGGCCTCGTGTTCGATATCGGCGGCAAGAACGACAAGTCGTTCAACGAGGCGGCCTATCGCGGGCTCGAGCGCGCACGCGCGGAGCTCGGGGTCGACGTGCAGTATATCGAGCCGACCGAGGGCGCCGATCGCGAGAGCGCACTGAGGACGCTCGCGGCACGGGGCGTCGATCTGGTGATCGGCGTCGGCTTCATCTTCGGGCCCGATCTCGAACGACTGGCGGCGCAGTTTCCAAACGTCAGATTCGCGGGGATCGATTACTCGCCGTCGGCGGGCGTGGGACCGCTGCCGAACCTCGCAGGCCTACGGTTTCGCGAGCAGGAAGGCAGCTTCCTGGTCGGCGCGATCGCCGGCATGATCACGCGCACGCACGTCGTCGGGTTCGTCGGCGGGATGAAGATCCCGCTGATCCGCAAGTTCGAGGCGGGCTATCAAGCCGGCGTCAACCACGTGTGCCCGACGTGCCGCGTCGTCTCGGCGTACGCCGGGACCGATCCGAAAGCCTTCGCCGATCCGCCGCTCGGCGAAGAGCTCGCGGCCGCGCAGTACGGGCAGGGCGCCGACGTGATCTTTCATGCCGCGGGTAAGACGGGCGACGGCGTGTTCGCGGCGGCGCGGCAACGTGGCTCGCGCGCGATCGGGGTCGACTCGGATCAGTTCGAGGCGGCACCGTGTTGCGTCGTCACGAGCATGATCAAGCGAGTCGATGTCGCGGTGGTCGATGTCGTCAAGGAGATCATCGCGCACAAGTTTCGCGGTGGCCTCCACGAGCTCGGGCTCGCCGAGAATGGCGTCGGCTTCGTGACCGACGAGCGCAATCGCAGTCTGTTGCCGCTCGATGTCGTCGAGCGTGCGCGCCGGCTCGGCGACGACATCGTCGCGGGCAAGATCGTGGTGCCCGAACAGTGACCGCCTCGTTCATCGAGGCCGAGCTCGACAAGCGCTTCGGCGTCCGCGAGGTGCTGCGGCGCGCGCGCATCGAGGTGGCGGCCGGGACCGTGCATGCGCTGGTCGGCGAGAACGGAGCCGGCAAGAGCACGCTCGTCAAGATCCTCGCCGGCGTGCTTCGCGCCGATGCAGGTACGCTGTCGGTCGCGGGCAAGGTCGCCTCTGTCGCGCGGTGGGATCGTACAGCGGCACGCGCGGCCGGGCTTGGCATCGTGCAGCAGCATGGCGCGTTCGCGGGCACGCTCAGCGTCGTCGAGAATGCCGTGCTCGGCGTCGAACCGCGTCGGATGATCAGCGTCGGTGGGCTCCGGTTTCGCGGACCGGTGCTCGATCTCGAGACGACCGCCGACGAGCTTCGCGCGCTCGGCGAGCGGATCGGGCTCGCGATCGATCCATGGGCACGCGCGGGCGAGCTGTCTCTGGGCGCGGCACAGCGCGCGGAGATCGTCGCGGAGCTGCATCACGGGGCGAAGTTTCTGATCCTCGACGAACCAACAGCGGTGCTCACGCCGATCGAGGTCGACGGTCTCCTCGCGACGTTGCGCAAGCTCGCGGACGAAGGCACCACGATCGTGTTCGTGACACACAAGCTCGACGAAGTGCGCGCGGTCGCCGATGCCGTTACCGTGCTGCGCGGCGGCGAGACCGTCGCGACGTTCACCAAACGCGACGGGCTCGACGTCGGCGCGATCGCGCGCGCGATGGTGGGCGCAGATTTGCCCGCGCCCGCGCAAGTCGCCGCACCGGCCGAGAGCGCGCCTCGCGTCCTCGCGCTCCAAGGTGTCGGGATCGGCCGTGACCTGCGCGAGATCGATCTCGAGGTGCGTGCAGGCGAGATCGTCGGGGTCGCGGGTGTCGACGGCAACGGCCAGCGCGAGCTCGCACTCGCGATCGCAGGTCTAGCCCTACACCGAGGACGCATCCAGATCGGCGAGCGCGATGTCACCGCTTGGTCGCCGGCCCGCAGGCTCGCGACCGGGCTCGCGCACATTCCTGAAGATCGCCAGCATGGAGGCCTCGTGCTCGACGCCTCGGTCGCGGACAACTTGTCGCTGGGCCGCACCGACATCACGGGCCGGTTCCGGATCGCGCGCGGCAAGGTGACCAGGTTTGCGGCCGTGCGCATCGCCGAGCTCGATATCCGCCCGCCCGATCCGGAGGCGATCGTTCGCGCGCTGTCGGGCGGCAACCAACAGAAGGTCGTGATCGGGCGCGAGCTGTCGCGACCGAACCTGAGGGTCGTCGTCGCTTCGCAACCGACGCGCGGCGTCGACCTCGGCGCGGTCGTACGCATCCACGACCGGTTACGCGCGACGGCGATCGCGGGCGCGGGCGTGCTCGTGATCTCCGCCGATCTCGACGAGCTCCTCGCGCTCTGTCATCGCGTCGTCGTCCTGTTGCGCGGGCGGATCGTCGGTGAACGCGGGGGGCCGGCGCTGCGCGATCCGGGCGTCCGCGCGATCCTCGGCACGCTGATGACGGGCGCGGAGGCCGCGTGAGCGAGCGTCGCGAGAACTTCGCGAAACGGCTGCAGAGAGCGTTCGCGCCACAACCGACACTCGGTCGCGAGCTCCAGGCCGCGTTGATCGCGCTGCTCGCTTCGATCGCGATCGGCAGCATGCTGATGATGATCGCGGGCGGCGCGCCCGGTCACATCTGGTGGGCGATGATCACGCGCACCGCGAGCGATCCGTATGCGCTGGGTCAGGTGCTCTATAAAGCGACGGGGCTGACGCTCACCGGGTTATCCGTGGCGCTCGCGCTCGATGCGGGCCTGTTCAACATCGGCGCCGAGGGCCAGCTCACCGCGGGCGTGCTCGCGTGCGCGTGCGCCGGTGTCGCATTGCCTGCAGGCATGCCGCCGGTGTGCGCGGTTGCGCTATGCATCGGCGCGGCGGCTGCGGCCGGCGGGGCGATCGGCGCCGCGATCGGTGTGCTGCGAGTCGCGCGCGGAGGTAACGAGGTCATCACCTCGATCATGCTCAACGTGATCGTCGGTGGCGTCGCACTGTGGCTCGGCAACGCGGTGCTGTTTCGCGGCGGCACGACGCGCGGCCCGGCGATCATCGCGGCCGCCGAGCTGCCACAGCTCGGGCTCGGCGGGAGCTCTGCGAATTTCTCGATCGTGCTCGCGATCGCGGCGGTCGGGGGCATGTGGTGGTTGCGCTCGCGCACGACGTGGGGGCGGGCATGGCGCGCGGTCGGGCGCGATCCGGAAGCGGCGCGATGTGTCGGGATCTCGGTCGGGCGCACGCAGATCTTCGTCATGCTCGGAGCGGGCGCGCTCGCCGGACTTGCCGCCGCGAACTTCGTGCTCGGTCACAAGCACGCGTTCGAAGAAGGCCTCGGCCGTGGGACAGGGATCCTCGGCATCGCGGCTGCCCTGCTCGGCCGCATGCATCCGGTCGGCGTCGCGATCGCGGCTCTCGTGCTCGGATTCCTGTCGTCCGGTGGCCTCGCGATCGCCGATCTGGTTCCCAAAGAGCTGACCGAGATGTTGCTCGGCGTCGTCGTGCTCTCGGTCACCGTTTCAACCGCGTGGGTCCGGCGCCGCGCCGAGGTGTCGGCATGAGCCCGCTGCGCGCCGTCGCCGCCGTGTTCGCGTTCCTGATCCTGATCGTCGTCGCACTCGCGATGTGGAATTCCGACTTGTTATCGGCGTTGTTGACGCTCGGCTTCGGCGCGCAGGTGATCCGGATCTCGGTGCCCTATGTGTTCGCGGCGCTCGGTGGCTCGATCACCGAGCGCGCCGGCATGGTCGATCTCGCGCTCGAGGCGAAGCTGCTGTTCGGCGCCTTCACGGCGGCCGCCGTTGCGCATGCGACCAACTCCCTCGCGTGTGGGATCGCGGGCGGCATGGCCGCGGGGATGGCCGTCGCCGCCGTGCAGACCGGTCTCGCGCTCGGCATGGGCGGCGAGCAGGTGATCGTCGGGATCGGGCTCAACATCCTCGCGCTCGGTGGCACGCGCTTTCTGCTTCAGATCATCTTTCACGAGGGCGCGAACTCGCCGCCGTGTCCCGCGCTCGGCGGTGCGGTGCTCGCAAATCCGCTCGTGTGGGGTGCCATGATTGCCGCGGTGATCGTTCCGATCGCGCTCCATCGCACGCGTTGGGGATTGCGCCTGCGCGCCGCTGGGGACCGCCCGGAGGCGTTGCTCTCGGTCGGCATCGATCCACTGCGTCCGCGCCTCGGCGCCGCGCTTGTTGGAGGTGCGCTGACCGGCGCCGGCGGCGCGCAGCTCTCGCTCGCGGTCGGCGGTTTCTCGGCGGACATGTCGAGCGGCCGCGGTTACATCGCGCTCGCGATGGTGATCCTCGCGGGATGGCGTCCTGGATACGCGGCGCTCGCGTGCGTCGGAGTCGCGATCGGCGAGGCGCTCAATATTCAGCTGCAGGTCACCGGTACCGCGGTGCCGCGCGAGCTCGCGTCGCTCTTGCCGTACATCTTGACCTTGCTCGTGCTCGTGGTCGTCAACGCGAAGCTGCGGAAGCCACCGGCGGCGCTCGGCAAACAAACCTGACCGCTACATCTGATCGGGCGCGGCCATGCCGAGGAGCGAGAGTCCTTCGCGCATGGTCGACTGCACGGCCGCGACGAGCGCGAGCCGCGCACGCCGCGTCGGTGCATCTTCGGTGAGCACGCGCAGCGACGCATCGCCGTTGCCCGCGGTGTACCAGCGCGAGAACTCGCCGGCGAGATCGAGCAGGTAGTGCGCGATCACGTGTGGCTCGCATGCCTCCGCGGATCGCACGACGACGTCCGGGAACTCGAGCAGCTTGCGCGCGACGGCCCACTCCGCGTCGTGCGCGAGCTTGCCGAAGTCGATGCCGGAGGTGCTCGTGATCGGTTCGTTCGCCTTGCGCGCGATCGAGGCGCATCGCGCGTAGCTGTACTGGAGGTAGGGACCCGAGTCGCCCTGCATCGCGACGACCTTCTCCCATTCGAAGTCGACGTCCTTCTCGCGTTGCGGCGCGAGGTTCGCGAACACGACCGCGCCGGTGCCGACCATCGGTGCGACGCGATCGAGGACGTCGGCCGGCAGGTCCGGATTGGTCTCGGCGATCAGCGCCCGGACGCGTGCCTCGGCCTCGCCGATCACTTCCTTGAGCAGCACGACGTTGCCCGTGCGCGTGCCGGTCTTCTTGCCTCCGATCCGCACGAGCCCGAACGGCACGTGTTGGCAGACCGATGACCACGCGTAGCCCATCATCGCGAGCAGCTTGAACAGCTGCCGGAAGTGCAGGGCCTGGCCGCGATCGACGACGTATAGCGAGCGCGCCGGGTGATACGTGTTCCAGCGATACTCGGCGGTCGCGACGTCGCGCGTCGCGTAGAGCGTGGCGCCGTCGCGCTTCTGCAACAGGATCGGGGTCTTCTCGTCGGGGAGATGGACGACCAGCGCGCCTTCGCTCTCGACGACGAGCCCGCGATCGGTCAGCTCCTTCATCACGCGCGGCAGATCCGCTTCGTACGCGCTCTCGCCGCGGATCTCGTCGAACTCGATGCCGAGCCGCTCGTAGATCGCGTTGTACTCGGCGAGCGAGATCTCGCGGAACCGCTCCCACAACGAACGCGCTTCGGGATCGCCATCCTCGAGCTTCTTGAACCACGCGCGCCCCGTGTCCTCGAGCGAGGCGTCCGTCTTCATCGCCTCGCGAAACCGCACGTAGAGATCGTTCAGCGCATCGACGGTCAGCGGCTCGGGCGCGCCCCACATCTTGTACGCGGCGATCAGCATGCCGTGCGTCGTGCCCCAATCACCCAGATGATTGATGCCGATCACGCGGAAGCCGAGCGCGCGATGGCTCTGCGCGAGCGAGTGCCCGATCATCGTCGACCGGATGTGGTGGTAGGCGAGGTGCTTCGAGACGTTCGGCGAGCTGTAGTCGATACAGACGGTCTGGCCTTCGCCGACTCGCGGCAGCAGCGTACCGCGCAGGGCGGCGTCGACGAGCCAGGTGAACGTCGCAGCGCGATTCGCGCGAAAATTCACGAACGGACCGGCCGCGGTGGCGCTATCGAGGAGCGCGGTCGGCTTGAACGCCGCGGCGATCTCCTGAGCGACCTGGGCGGGATTTCGCTGGGTCGCCTTGGCGATCGCGAAGCAGCCGATCGCGAAATCGCCGAGCTCGGGCCGGGGTGTCGCCTCGACCTTGAGCTCGGTGGCCGGAATCCCGGCATACGCGGCGACCACTTCGGCAGCGGCGGCGTGCAACGGGGTATGGTGGCTCGGCATGAGGTCGCGGAAATTAGCATGCGAGGCGCCGAAAGCCCTACGGATTCAAGGCAGTTGAATTGACCCTCCGTCGAGGACCGTGGTACTCAGGTGCTACGTCGATCCTGTGGGGAACGGGTGCGGGGCAATGATTCTGGGAGGACCCAAGTGAGCAAGATCGTTCTTTGCGTCGATGACAGCGCGACGATGCAGATGGTCGCGGATATCACCTTCCGCGGCACTGACTTCCAGTACGTCGGGGCCCGTAACTTCGACGAAGGTGTCAGCAAGGCCAAGACCAACAAGCCTGCGGTCGTCCTCGTCGATTCACAGATGCCGGGCCGGAGTGGCTACGATCTGTGCTTGGCACTGAAGAACGATCCCGCAACGTCGGACGTTCCGGTCGTGATCCTCGTCGGCAACGGCGCCCCGTTCGACACCGCCAAGGGCGTTCAGGTCGGTGCGGACGCGAACCTACCGAAGCCATGGGACACCCAGACGATGCTCGAGAAGGTCGTCGAGATCGTCGGCAAAGGCGCGACCGCAAAGCCGGGTCAAGCCAGTGCCGCGCAGGCCGCCGCTCCCGCCGCCGCCGCCGCTCCCGCACAATCGGCGCCAGCCGCCGCTGCGAAGAGCGCACCTGCAGCCGCAGCTGCAGCCGCCGCGAGCGCGATGCCACCACGCTCCGCCACGATCATGGGGATGCCCACGATCAAGATGCCCGGTGGAGTCGCGCCGGTCGCGACCGCGACACCGGCCGCTGGAACCCCTGCACCGAGGCCGGCCGCAGCACCGGTCGCGCCGCCACCCGCCTCGACGACGCCGGGCCCTTCGCCGAACATTCGTCCACCCGCCGCGGCGGCCGTCAAAGAGCCGGCACCTGCATCGATCGCCCCGCCGGCTCCGGCGATGTCCTCTAACGGTGGCGTCGGCGGCATGAACCGCGCGCCGATGGTCAGCGGAACACCGACGAAGCGGTCCGTGCTCGTCGAGCGCACGCTCGCGAAGATGGCGGCACGGCTGGCAGAGGCTGCGGGCATCGAGCCGGGATCGCCCGAGCTCCTCGCACTCCTGAAGCTGTCGACGGAGATCGTCGAGCGGATCGTCTGGGAAGTCGTCCCGGATCTCGCCGAGCAGATCATCCGAGAGAACCTCGGCGATCTCACGCAGCGCCGCAGCTAGCGGCCGAGCGCGTCGATCGCGGCATCGGGGCGCTCCGATGCCGACCCTTGCGGTCGCGTCGCTGCATCGACGACGAACACCGCCAGGGGAAACGCTTCCGTCATCGTCAGACTATTGCTAGCGTCCGTCGGTCATGTCTACGTCGTCGGCGCTCCCGAAGCAGTACGACCCGTCGGAGGTCGAGCAGCGTTGGATCCGGTTCTGGATCGAGAACGGATTCTTTCACGCGGACGAGGCGAGCCCGACCGTTCCGTACTCGATCACGCTCCCGCCGCCGAACGTCACCGGTTCCTTGCACATCGGCCACGCGCTCGGCTCGACGATGCAAGACATCCTGATCCGCTGGAATCGGATGAAGGGCTCGAACGCGATGTGGATGCCCGGCACCGATCACGCGTCGATCGCCGTGCACGTGCTGCTCGAAAAGGATCTCGCTCGCCGCGAGCACAAGACGCGCTTCGACCTCGGCCGCGAAGAGTTTCTCCGTCGCGCCTGGGAATGGAAGCAGCGCAGCGGCAATCGGATCAGCGAGCAAGAGAAGCTGATGGGCTTCTCGCTCGACTGGCCGCGCGAGCGCTTCACGATGGACGACAAGTCCAACCGCGCAGTGCGCGAAGCGTTCGTCCGGCTCTACGAAGAGGGTCTGATCTTCCGCGCGAAGCGGATGATCAACTGGGACACCGCGAGCGAGACCGTGGTGTCCGATCTCGAGGTCGATACCGTCAACGAGAACGGCTCGCTGTGGGAGATCAAATATCCGCTGGTTGACGGGGGCGGCGAAAGCGTCGTCGCGACGACGCGACCGGAGACGATGCTCGGCGACACCGCGGTCGCGGTGCACAAAGACGACGCGCGCTACAAGCACCTGCACGGCAAGCTCGTCGAGCTGCCGCTGACCGGCCGCCAGATTCCGATCGTCGGTCTCGAGATCATGCGCGAGGGCAAGCCTTGGCCCGATGCATCGTTCGGCTCGGGTGCGGTCAAGGTCACGCCGGGACACGATCCAAACGACTACGAGGCCAGTCAGGTCGCGAACCTGCCGATCCTCCAGATCATCGATCCGAAGGGAAAGATCTGCGCACCGGCGCCGCAGAAGTACATCGGCCTGACGGTCGAGCAGGCGCGCAAGGCCGTGGTCGCGGACCTCGAAGCCGGTGGCTTCCTCGGCGAAGTGAAGCCGTACGTCGTGCCGCGCGGCCGCAGCCAGCGGTCGGGCGTCGTGATCGAGCCGATGCTGATGGATCAGTGGTGGGTGAAGGCCGCACCGCTCGCCGCGAAGGCGGTGACCGCCGTCGAGCAAGGCAAGACCAAGTTCATCCCCGAGCACCATACGAAAGTGTTCATGCACTGGATGACCAACATCCAGGACTGGTGCATCTCGCGGCAGCTGTGGTGGGGCCATCGGATCCCCGCCTGGTATTGCGAGGGCGTGGGCGCGACGGGGAAGTGCAACCACATCACGGTGTCGCGCACCGAGGTGACGGCGTGCGAGAAGTGCCAGGGAACCGTGCGGCAGGACGAGGACATCCTCGACACCTGGTTCTCTTCGGCGTTATGGCCGTTCTCGACGCTCGGCTGGCCCGACAAGACGCGCGAGCTCGCGACGTTCTATCCGAACAACGTGCTCGTGACGGGACCCGACATCATCTTCTTCTGGGTCGCACGGATGATGATGTTCGGCCTCCACTTCATGGGCAAGGTGCCGTTCCGGACCGTGTACTTGACGTCGATCGTCACCGACGAGCACGGCAAGAAGATGTCGAAGACGAAGGGCAACGTCCTCGATCCGCTCGATCTCATCCAAGGCGCGACGATCGACAAGCTGCTCGAGCGCGTGGACATCGAGAAGCCGCCAGACCCCGACAACGTCAAGAAGGCGATCAAGAAGAACTTCGGCAAGGGCATCGAGCCGATGGGAACCGATGCACTGCGGTTCACGCTCGCGCTCAAGAACACCGGCAGTCCTCAGATCAAGCTGTCGGTCGATACCGTCAGGGACAACCGCAACTTCATCAACAAGCTGTGGAACTCCGCCCGCTTTGCGTTGATGAACCTCGACGGCTATGACCCCGAGCGATTCGAGGCGCAGCTCGCGACCAAGGTCGGCCGTTCGGCGCTCGCGATGCCGGAGCGCTGGATCTTGTCACGGTTGCAAAAGGTCGTCGCAGAAGTCGATACGGCGCTCGAGGGTTTCCGGTTCAGCGAGGCTGCCGGCGCCATCTATCACTTCGTGTGGGACGAGCTGTGCGATTGGTACATCGAGCTCGCAAAACCACATTTGCACCAGACTGCCGATCTCGTACAGGACCCTGCGAAGGCGACGATGCGCCACGTCGTACAGGGCGTGCTGACGACGGCGCTCGAGACGACGATGCGCCTCCTCCATCCGTTTGCGCCGTTCGTGACCGAAGAGATCTGGCAGCAGCTGCCGAAGCCGCCGCAGCTTCCCGGCTCGCTGATGATCACCGTGTTCCCGCGGCCGGACGCCATCTGGATCGATGCGAGCGCGGAAGCAGAGATGCAGTTGGTGCAGGACGTCGTCGGTACGTCACGCATGCTCCGCGCGACGTACAACGTGCCGCCCGCGCAATCGATAGGGATCGAGCTTCGCGTCTCGGCAGAAGCACCACGCACCGTGCTCACCAACTTCAAGAGCGCGATCGATCTCAGAGCGAAGGTCAAATCCACCATCGTCACCAGTGGCGCACCGCTGCCGGGCGCCGCAAAGGCTCTCGTCGGCTCCGACGTGGAGATCGTGATGCCGCTCGGCGGTCTGATCGACGTGCCGACCGAGAAAGCGCGGATCGCGAAAGACATCGGCGTTACCGAGAAGGAGATCGGGAGCCTGCAGGGCAAGCTCGATAATCCGAACTTCATCGCGAAGGCCGACAAGGATGCCGTCGCCGACGTCCGGAATCGCGTTGTCTCGGAGGGAACGCGCCTGCAGTTCCTCAAGGATGCGTTCGAGATGCTGCAGACGCAGACCGTCGAATCCAAGCAACCGAAGCCACCGGGAGCGGACGAATGATCACCGGCCTCTCGCGGTCCCGCGCGGCGCTGCTCGTCGTCGATATCCAAGAGCGGCTGATGCCGGCGATGCCGGAAGCCGTGCGCGAGCAGGTCGTGCGCAACAGCGCGATCTTGATCGAGGCCGCGCATCGCCTCGGCTTGCCGATCGTCGTCAGTGCTCAATACCCGAAGGGCCTCGGACCGACGGTCGCGCCGATCGAGGACGCGCTGCGCGACAAGAATCCGCACCGCTACGACAAGCTCGAGTTCTCCGCGGGCGACTGCGACGGCTTTGCCGCGATCGCGCCGAAGCTCGGGCGCGATCAGTGGATCGTGTGCGGGATGGAGACGCACGTCTGTGTCTATCAGACCGCGCGCGGGCTCGTGGGGCGCGGGTATCAGGTCCACGTCGCCGCCGATGCCGTGTGCAGCCGCACGAAGGCGAACTGGCGCGTCGGGCTCGGCCTGATCGAGCGCGCCGGCGGGATCGTGACCTCGACCGAGGTCTGCGTGTTCGATCTGCTCGGGCGCGCCGGTTCGGACGAGTTCAAGGCGTTGTCGCAGGCGATCAAATAGATGTCGGACAGCCATTCGACCGGCGAGATCATCAAGTCGCTCGCCGTCAACGTCGTGATCGCGGTCGCGAAAGCGGTGGCGGCCGTGATCTCCGGATCCGGCGCGATGCTCGCGGAGACGCTGCATTCGTTCGCGGACTGCGGCAACCAGATCCTGCTGCTCGTCGGCGTGCGTCAGGCGCGTCGCCCGCCGGATGACAAGCATCCGCTCGGTCGCGGCCGCGAGATGTACTTCTACTCGTTCGTCGTCGCGCTGCTGTTGTTCTTCGGCGGCGGCGTGTTCTCGATCCGCGAGGGCATCGAGAAGATCGCACACCCGGAGCGGGTCGAGCAGATCGGGATCGCGCTCGGGATCCTGCTGTTCTCGCTCGCGCTCGAAGGCTGGTCGACGATCGGCAACATTCGAGAGGTCAACCGCCGTCGCAAGGACAAGCACTTCTTCCGCTACCTGCGCGACACCAAGGACTCCGACCTGATCGTGATCCTCGGCGAGAACAGCGCCGCGGTCATGGGGCTCATCTTCGCCCTTCTGGCACTGATCCTCGCGAAGGAAACCGGCGATGGCCGATGGGACGGCATCGGCTCGCTGACGATCGGCCTCGTGCTGGTCGGCGTCGCGACGTTCCTGGCGCGCGAGATCAAGTCGCTGCTCGTCGGCGAATCGGCCGATGCCTCTCTGATCAAGGTCGTCGAAGAGCTCGCCGATGTCGATCCGAATGTCGAGAAGCTGCTGCGCCTGCTGACCGTGCAGCAGGGGCCCGGCGAGATCGTCGTCGCGATGAAGCTGAAGTTCCGGCCCGGCCTCGAGACCAACGAGATGTGCGAGGCGATCAACGCGTTCGAGCGCGAGCTGAAGGTCCGTGCGCCCGAGGTGCGGTGGAGCTTCATCGAGCCCGATAACGTCGACTAGATCACCGAACGGTTTAGGCAGCGATGGGGTGCTTCGCTGATCGCATTTCGAGGCTCCAGGCTAATCGGCTTCGGCTTTCGCGGCCGGGTCACCGGCAGCGCTTGAAGCGTGCGGCTTCGATGACGAAGATCTGTCGGTGCGGAGCGAGCTGCCTCCACTCCTTACAAGCATCCTGCCAATTGCCGTTCGCCTCCGCGATGAGCATCCGCGCGAGGTGGACGTCGAGAGACGCCATGCCTCCCGCCACCAAGACAGCGAGTGGGGCTGTCAGCCGAGCCGTGCAGTCCGTGCCTCTTCGGCGCACGCACGCTTCGGCGGCGATGTTCTCGAAGATGAGCTGCTGGCTGGGCGAGATATCCGCACCGCGGGCCACCAGCAACGCGCGCCCGGTCTCGATCGCCGCGTTCGCCTCGTCGAGGTCCCCACTCGCGATCGCGACCATCGCGCGCCGCGCGCTCACGTCTGACCAGACGTACGACGTCGCGGGGACGCTCGCTCGGTTCGAGGCAAGCGCTTCGATCGCCGCGCGCGCCGCTGCGAGGTCGCCGGCCGCGAACGCGAGATCGAACTGCGCGAGCCAGGTACGGACCAGGTGCCAGTCGAGCCGTGCCTTCGCCGCTGGCGGAGGTCCGAGCGCCCGACGGGCCTCGGCGATCCGCCCGAGGGCGAGCTGCGCATCCACGTAATCGTACTCCCACGCGCCCAGCTCCTTCCATTCCTCCTCGCCGATCGCGAGCATCCGGTCATAGTCCGAGCTCGCCACGGCGATGCTGTGCTCGCAGGCGCGCTGATACACGCGCAGAGCCGGGTCCTTGCCGGCGATGGCGACCAGCTCGGCGAGCGACGCACGCGCGTCGGCGATGCGGCCGAGCTCGAATTCGGACTGACACCGGTCGTCGACGAGCTCCGCGGTCAGGAGGGGCACCCCTGCCTTGCGGGCAGCGTCGAGCGTGGGCTCGAGCTCCTCGAGGGCCTTGCGCGCGCGTCCGTCCGACCTCTCGAGGCGCGCCAGCTGATCCGCCACGTAGGGGTCGGAAGCCGCCTCGGGATGCGTGGCGATCCATGCATGCAACCGCGCTACCCCGAGCTCGGGGACCAAGCGCGCGCCCTGATATGCGGCGTAGGGCAGCTCGAACTGCAGCGACCGGTCCTCGGGGTGGTCGGCGTAGTACGCGACGCCTCGCTCGATCTCTGCATCGCATTCGGAGACCCGCCCCGGGGCGTTGCACACCACGCTCGCGAGCAGCGCGTGGCCGAGCGCGAGCGTCTCGGTCCCTCCCCCTCGCTCCGCCGCGGTGATCGCCTTGCGCCACGCGTCGATCGCGCCGTCGCTATCATTGCGATCGAGCAGCGCAGCGCCGACCGCGGTCCACGTCTTGGCGATCGTCGGCTCGTGCCCGGACTGCTCGGCGAGCGCGAGGGCATCGCGGGCCAGGGCGAGCGCAGCCTCGGACGACATGTCCGCGCCGTGCGTCCTGGCGCGCAGGTTCTTCTGGCGTGCGGTGATCGCGAGCGTGCGCTTCGCCGCGTCGGCGGGGAGCGGCACCGGATACTGCTTTGGCGCGTGCTCCTGGCACCGGCGCGGCCTGTCGTCGGTGTGCACTCTCTCGTCGAGCGCCGCCAGCATCCCGGGCGTCGCATCGACAAACTGGGCGGCGAGAATCTCGAACGAATCGAGGTGCGACGTCAGGCAACTTTGATCGGTTCCGCGCACCACGGGATCCGGATCCGGCTTCTCGCAGAGGGCGATCGAAGCCGTGCGCCACTCGTCCGTGCGCTCGTCGACGGCCGCGACCAGGGCGGTGCGCTCGACCTTCGCGCTCGGCGTCCGCCACGCGGCGGCGAGTTTCTTGTCGGCCTCGCCCGCGCAATCGACGTGTGGCCCGTGACTCCCGCCGGCGAACACGTACGCGCCGATCGCGCCGGCCGCGACCGCGACGCCCACGATCGCGGCGGCCACCCTGCGCTTGCGGCCGCGCTTGCGACGCAGCTGCGCGAGGAGGTCGTCGAGCGACGGATATCGATCGGCTCGCGCAGGGCGCAGTCCGCGCCGCACGACGGCGCGCAACCACGCGGGTACTCCGGAGGTGGCCGGCGCAGGGCGCACGCGCTCCGCGCTCAGATTGTCGTGCAGCTCGCCGAGCGTGAGCCCCGCGAACGGGCGCTCACCGTACAGGGCCTCGTACAGCGAGACCGCGAAGCTGAACTGATCGGAGCGTTCGTCGACCTCGTCGCCGTCGAGCTGTTCGAGCGGCATGTACGCCGGGGTTCCGATCATCGCGCCCGTGTGGGTCAGCCGGACTTCCTCGCTGTTCGCCACCTTCGCCTGGCTGGCGCGCTTGTCGCGCTCTCCGAACCTCGCGACGCCGAAGTCGGTGACGCGCGCGCGCCCGTCGTGGCCGAGCAGCACGTTCGCGGGCTTGAAGTCGCGGTGGATGAGGCCGGCGGCGTGCGCGGCCGCCAGACCGTCACCCGCCTGCACGAACACGCGCACGACCTCGCGCCACGGGCGGGGCTGTTCGGCGATCCACACGTCGAGAGACCTCCCGTCGACGAGCTCCATCGCGATGAACACCGCGTCGCCGTGCTGGCCGACGTCGAAGACCGCGACGACGTGCGGGTGCGCGAGCTTCGCGATCGCGCGGCCCTCGCGCAACAGGCGCGCCGTCGCCGCCTCCGCGTCCGCGGCCAGCTCGGAGCGCAGCACCTTGATCGCGACCTTGCGGGCGAGGTCCGGATCGAACGCCTGGTAGACGACCCCCATGCCGCCGCGTCCGAGCACGCCGCGGATCTCGTAGCGCCCGAGCTTCGCGCCGATTCCGAGGTCCCCGCCGGCCCGCGTGGGGATCCCACCGGCGGTGGCGGCGAGCGTCTCTGCCGCCGCGAGCCCGGCGGCAGTCGGCAAGCTCGCGCTCGCGTGCTGCACGCGTGCGCGACAGTCACTGCACGCGGAGAGATGCTCGCGCGCGGCCACGGCGTCATCGCCCGACAGCGCCTCCGCCGCGACGGCCGCCGCGAGATTGTCGGAGAGACACGCCACGCGGGCCCCGATGCTACTACGGCTCTCGCCGCGGGTGGACTCGTATTCAAGTATGTCGATTCCGATCTAAGTTCTTCTTTGTGGTCTTCGCGGGCTTTGCGCTCTTTGGGATCCTGCTGTGAATGTCGCCCCAGCATGCGGCGGCGACGCGCACTCGCGTGGTCGACCCCTGATCAACCGCCAAGGCGCGACGAGAGCTCGGATCAACGCCAAGACGCCAAGGGAGAGAGAAGAGATCATTCTCGCTTCGCGAGGAGAAGCGTGTGCGCGAGGTGCAAACCGGGTAGATGGGTGACAGATCAGAGCGGGCACATGGGTGACACATCAAAGGCCAGGGCCGACCTCTGTTCGCGAAGAAAACCTCGCCTCCCTGCCAGTGAGCTGATCGAGATCACAAGGCCATCTCTTCTGACCTTGGCGCCTGGCGCCTGGCGTTGATCCTTCAGTCGAGTACCGCGACGACACCGTCATGGTGCCTTGGCCTGACAACGGTGCGCCTACCCGCGATGGTGCAGTGACGCCCGTGCGCTCGTGGCACTGACCTCTAACTGAGGTTCGTTCGGATAGATCGGCGTGAGGTTGCCGACTCTCGGCGTTCCCGATCCAGTAGATTCCTCCATGGTGACGAGCGCCTTGGCTTCTAATTCGTCCGGCCTCTACGAGCTCGGTGATGTCCCAGATCTCGGCGTCGTCCCGGCGAAGATGCTCGCCCAAGTGATCCGCGGCGAGCGGTTCGGTGAGCCGCGCGATGCGTTTCGCGTCGAGCCGCTGCCGGTTCCCGAGCTCGGGCCTCGCGACGTGCTCGTCTACGTGATGGCCGCCGGCGTCAACTACAACAACGTGTGGGCCGCGATGGGCATCCCGATCGACGTGATCAAGACGCGCCAGAAAAAGGGCGAGCGCGAAGATTTTCACGTCGGTGGCTCCGATGCGAGCGGCGTCGTGTGGGCGACCGGCAAGGACGTCACGAGCGTCAAGGTCGGCGACGAGGTCGTCGTCCACTGCGGCGTCTGGGATCCCGAAGATCCGTGGGTCGTCGCCGGCAAAGATCCGATGTTCGCGCCGAGCCAGCGGATCTGGGGCTACGAGACGAACTGGGGCAGCTTCGCGCAGTACACCAAGGTCCAGGATCATCAGTGCGTGCCGAAGCCGGCGCGCCTGTCGTGGGAAGAGGCAGCGGCGTACATGCTCGTCGGTGCCACCGCATATCGCATGCTGCACGGCTGGAGCCCGAACGTCGTCGGGCCCGGCGAGCCGGTGCTGATCTGGGGCGGCGCGGGTGGCCTCGGCTCGATGGCGATCCAGATCGCGCGCGCCGCGGGTGCGCGCCCGGTCGCGGTCGTGTCCGGAGATTCGAAGAACGAGTTCTGCAAGAAGCTCGGCGCGGTCGGCGTGATCGATCGCCGCAAGTTCGACCATTGGGGCAAGCTCCCCCGGTGGTCCGACGAGCTCGAGTACGGCGTGTGGCTCAAAGGCGCGCGCGCCTTCGGTGCCGCGTTCTGGGAAGCGCTCGGCGAGAAGAAGAACCCGACGATCGTGTTCGAGCATCCCGGCGAGACCACGCTGCCGACCTCGTGCTTCATGGTCGAGACCGGCGGCATGGTCGTGATCTGCGCCGGCACCTCCGGCTACAACGCGACACTCGACCTGCGCTACCACTGGATGCGGCAGAAGCGCCTGCAGGGCAGTCACTTCGCGAACGACCAGCAAGCGCAGGGCATCAACAAGCTCGTCGATGAAGGCAAGGTCGATCCCTGCTTGTCGCGCGTGTTCCAGTTCAGCGAGACCGCCGAGTGTCATCAACTGATGCGCGACAACCTGCATCCGTCGGGGAACATGTCGATCCTCGTCAACGCACCTCGGACCGGGCTGCACACCCTCGCCGACGTACGTAGCGCCAAATGACCCGTCCGTTCCGGATCCTCGGCATCCAGCAGATCGCGATCGGCGGTCCGGACAAGCTCGCGCTCAAGCACCTGTGGGTCGAGCTGCTCGGCCTCCCCGTGATCGGCACGTACCGCAGCGAGCGCGAGAACGTCGACGAAGACATCCTGTCGATCGCCGGTGTCGAAGTGGATCTCATGGAACCGATCGATCCTGCGAAGAGCCCCAAGGTCCACGAGCCTCGGCTCAATCACCTCGGGCTGTGGGTCGACGATCTCGCAGCGGCTGTCGCATGGCTCGGCGCGCAAGGCGTGCGGTTCACGCCCGGTGGCATCCGCAAGGGCGCGGCGGGCCACGACGTCTGCTTCATCCATCCCAAAGGCGACGCGACCTTGCCGTTATCGGGTGAAGGCGTGCTGATCGAGCTCGTTCAGGCGCCGCCCGACGTGATCGCGCGTAGCTAATCCTGGAACAAGTTCTCTTGCTCGGTCTCCAGGCCGTGTTTGTCGCCATGGAGCGCGTCGCTGAGATCGCTGTTCGTCTTGCGCAGCCGTTGCCCGAGGACCTGGACGAAGGCCCACAAGAGCTTCACCGCGCTTGCGGGCTCGCGCTTGACGATGTCGTAGAAGTCTTTGCGGTTGATCACGACGAGGCGCGTGCCTTCCGCGGCGGTCGCGGTGAGCGAGCGCTTCGATCGATCGATCAGCGACATCTCGCCGAAGTGGTGGCCGCGGGCGAGCTCGGCGACGGCGACGTCACCGCTCGTCAGCTTCACGATCCCGCTGATCACGACGTACATCGAATCGCCCGGATCGCCGGTCTTGAAGATCACCTCGTCCGGTTTCGGATCGACCGTCTCCGCGATCGCGGCGATCTTGACGAGCTCCTTGTAGGACAGATACCGGAACATCTGCATGCCCTTCAAGACTTCGAGCTTGAGGGTGATGTCCGAGGCGCGCGCGGTGTGTTCCGTCGAGGTCGTGTCGCCGACGCGGATCACGACGGCGGTGATGTTGTCGTGGCCGCCGCCGGTGTTCGCGGCGTCGACGAGCTTCTTGGGAACCTCGCGGACGTCACCTTCCGCGAGCTGCTTCGGGAGCTCGGTGTCGTCGACGTACGCGTACATGCCGTCGGAGCACAGCAGGAAGCGATCGCCGGGCAGGATGTCGAAGTCGAACGTATCGACCTCGACCGAGCCGTACACGCCGACCGCGCGCGTGACGGCATTCTTGTACTGCTTGTAAGGCGAGGTCTCGATCTGCTCGCGGTTGAGCTTGCCGCGCCGCACCAGCTCGTTCATCAGCGAGTGATCTTCGGTCAGCACGTGACACTGGTTCTGCCGCGCGAGATAGACGCGGCTGTCGCCGACGTGCGCGATGAAGCCGCGCAGGTGATCGCTGCCGCCGGCGACGAGCAGCACGGTCGCGGTCGTGCCCATGCCGCGCTTGTCGGCCTCCGCTTGCGCACGCGCATGCACGGCGCCACATGCCGCCTGGACCGCGTGCTCGAGCACCTGCAGGATCTCGTAGGCCTGGACGCCCGGATGATCGACGCGATAGCGATCGATCAAGTCGCGGTTGTTGTAGACCGCGTCGCGAATCTCGTGGACCGCGATCGAAGATGCGACCTCACCTGCGGCGTGACCGCCCATGCCATCGGCGACCAGGAACAGCCGGAGCTTCTTGTCGATGAGGAAGTTATCCTCGTTGTGGTCGCGCGTTCGCCCGACGTCCGTCGCCGCAGCGAACGAAAGCTCCATCTCTCTTAGAGAAACACGCTCGCATGATGCGGTCAACGCGCGGGTCGCGCGGACCACGGGGCCGCCCCGAGGTATCCGGGGGCCAGCTCTGCCTCGACGAGCTGCTGGAGGGCATTTTGATCAGCAATCGGCGGATAGATCCGGCCGCCGACCACCGTGGCGGGTGTCGTACGGACCCCCGCATGGCGTGCCGCCTCGATCCACGCGACCGTCGCGCCCGCGAGCTCCGCACGACACTTCGCGAACGCGGTCCGATCGACCTTGAGCTTGGTCGCGACCCTCTCGATCAGCTGCTCGGTCGACGTCGCGCGGCGGCGCCGGGAGGTGCCTTCTTCCTGCATCCGCTCGATCCACAGCCAGCCCGGCGAGGCTCCTTCGTTCAGCTCGTCCACATCAGACGCGGTGCCGACCTTCTCGGCACACAGCGCCGCGTCGCCGAGCAGCGTCAGATCCGCGGCGTCGTCGCGTGCGATCGTGAAGTAGGGCGCCCAGACGACGCGCACCTGGGTCGGATACATGTCCTGGATCGCCTTGGCCGACTTCAGCGGATTCCGGCAGTTCGGGCTTGTCGGGCTGCACATCACGACGATCGTCACGTCGGCATTCGCCGGCCCGTAGCTCGGAAACCCGGCAACCGCCAGCGGCGGCTTGGCGAGCGCCGGGCTGGCCGATGCGACCTCGTCGAGCTCTTCGTCGATCTGGCTTGCCTGGATCGTGAGATCGGTCACCGATGGGTCGCTCGCTGGCTCGACGGGATCGACGAGCGATCTCGGATCCGCACCTCGATCGATCAGATCGAACGCGAGGTCTCTCGCGCGCGCGTATTCCGCTTCGAGATCCGCGAGGTTCGTGGCCGATAGGGCGGTTTGCGGGACCCGGCCGTTGAACAGCGCGTAGGGGGGCGTGCTGCTGCCGTGGATCTTGCGATGGCGCCGCCGCTCGTTCGCGTCGAGCAGCTTCGTGTACGCCTCGGGAGGCTTGCTGATCACCAGTGCGAGCCGCTGCGGATCCATGCCGATCTTGCGGCATAGCTCGAGCAGCTGCGCATCGGTGGGAGACAGCATGCGGCTCTCGACGAGAAACGCGTGCAGCGCGGTCATGAACACCAAGAACTTGCCTTGCGCGTGCGCCTCGAGCGCGGCGAAGTGAAGCCGCGCCGTGCCGTTTCCCTTGATGATCCGATAGATCAGCCGAATCCGCGAAGGGTGATTGGCCTGCAGCTTCTCGATCAGGGCGTACCCCGAAGTGCGCGATCCCGTGCCTGGCGTGAAGAACAGCTCGATGGTGACGAGCGCGTTGGCGGGCCCCACGGAGGGCAGGGCAGACGGATCGCGATGCTCGATCCGGACCACGGCGCCGGCGTCTGCCGCGTTGTGGTCGGTCGGGTCGCTTCGCGCCGGAGCGGCCCGGATCGCCAGGCAAGCGACGGCGGCGATCGTCGGGAGCCCGACCCTGTGCGTCATGCAGACGGATTCGCGGGTTCGGACGCTTCGCTCGGGGGAGACATCGCTGCGGAAGAAGTCGCAGTCACCTCCGGTTGTACGGGGGACGCGTCCGGTTCCTCGGGCTCCACGGAAGGCCACAGATATGCGAAATACAGCCCCGCCGAAACGACCAGGCCGAGCACCAAGGCGAGCACGAAGGGTCCCCAGATCACGGCTCGATCATAGCGCGCCCTCGCCCGCGGTGTAGGCATGTGGCAGCCCACTGCGAGAATCCAATCACTCGGTCTCATGGCCGAGACTGCGATCGCCACGCGGTCGGTCACCCGCGGTGATCAGCCACGGGTCGCCGGTAGCGCGTGCCCATGCCTGGTGTAGGCTCCGCCTGCATGTTGCACTCTGCCGCCGCGTCGGTCCTCGGACTGCCGTACTTCCATCTCGGCTCGCTCGACGTCATCCCGCGGATTCCGATCCAATCGTTCGGGATCATCGTCGCCGCGGGTGTGTTGATCGGTGCGGCACTCCTCCGCCGTTACGCAGAGTGGCACGGCGTCCCCGACGAGAACATCCGTGGTCTCACCGGCTGGATCACGATCACCGGCTTCATCGGCGCGCACCTGTTCGACGTGATCGCCTACCAGTGGAACGATCTGCAGAATGATCCGCTCCTGCTCGTCGAGGTCTGGAAGGGAATCTCGTCGTACGGCGGCTTCATCGGCGGTGCGATGGGCTTTGCGTTCTACGTGTTCTGGAAGCGTTTGCCACCACGGTTGATGGCCGATATCGCGATCGTCGGTCTGTTGCCCGCGTTCTCGATCGGCCGCATCGGCTGCACGGTCGTCAGCGATCACATCGGCGCCGCGGTCGATCCGAACAAGTGGTACGCGTTCCTCGCGATGGATTATCCGCGCCAGCTCAACATGGCGCACCTCGCCGAGCGCTATCCGGGCACGACCGAATTCATTCGCGCGTGGAACCTCGGGCTCGTCGAGTTTCTCTATCTCGTGCCGGTCAACGCACTGATCCTGTGGCTCGCGTTCCGGACCGCGAAGCGATCGAACGCCGGTCTCATGGTGGTGCTCACGGGCATGCTCTACGCACCGGTGCGGTTCTTCCTCGATTTTCTGCGGCCCGAAGAGACCGACCCACGGTACTTCGGCCTGACGTTCGCGCAATGGAGCTCGTTCCTCGTGTTCGGCGCGGCCGTGTGGGTCGCGATCAAGATCATGCAGAACGGCAAGCCGGCCGACACCGTGACCGCGACCTCGGGCGAGGCGCAGCGCCGCCTGAAGATGATCCTCAACGAAGGGACCAAGTCGTCGCCGGAACCCAAGGCGGCTGCAAAATCGCCGGAGCTCGCGAAAACCGCGGATGCCAGCGATGCCAGCGACGACGAGGACGAGGACGACGCAGACGACGAGGCGGCGGCCGAGGAGCCGAAGGCCGCCGGGACCTCAAAGCCTGCCGCGAAACCGGCCGCCAAGAAGCCCGGCGCGAAAGGCAGCGGCGGGAAGTCCGGGAAGAACCGTCGCAAGTAGCCGGAGCGCCGACGTGTATGCGTTCGTGGGTGGCCCGATCCGGCACGCGGTCTGCCATTTCTGGCGTGGGGCGTAACCAGTCGTTGGCAGCTTCAGTGGAGTAACCCGCCGAAGCTGCGTCCCCAGAGGATGGCCAGAGGGTGGATCGATCCCTGCTTGATGGATCGTCATGCGTCGAATCGGAATGATCGTGGCTGGTGTGACGGGTGCCGCAACCCTTGCGGCGCTCGCGAGTGCGCTCGCAACCGCCGCGCTCGTGGGCATCACCGGTTAAGCGAATCGCCAGCGCTGATCGTTGACTGTAAATCGTCGATCGCCCGCGTGGCGCACCTAGATCTGACAAACCGCCGGCTGCGAGCACCGCTGGTCAGCGGGGAACCGCAAGACGCAAAGACGCAAAGGCGCAAAGGCGCAAAGGCCGAGGAAGAGGCGGTCGGTTTCCGGCCTCGAAACATCGATCGAGGATCTGGGCGCGAGGAGGTCGGAATCCGAGCAGGTGGTCGGTTGTTCCTTTGCGCCTTCGCGCCTTCGCGCCTTTGCGGTTCCGGATCTCCGATCCGCTCCGGTGCTAATGACGACGATGGACGCGCACGCTCGCGAAGCTGTGAGCTGCCTTCCGAATGACCCTGGAGGCTTCGAGTCGGTCAGCGTTTGCGCGGCTTGGCCTTGGACTTGGCCTTGATCGGCGACCTTGTCGGCTTCTTGGCAGCAGACTTCTTGGCGGCCGGCTTCTTGGCGGCCGGCTTCTCGGCGTTCGGCTTCTTGGCCGTTGCGGTTTGCGTCGGCCTGCCAGCCGGCGCGCGTGTCGACGTCTTCGCGGGGCGACTCGTCGCGGCCGTCGTGATCTGACCGGTCGACGCGGCATGCTCGGGCTCGATGCGCTGGCGGCCACCGCCACCGCCGCCGCCGCCACCGCCGC